>JBIKMV010000048.1:0-15857 GCA_044359055.1 Catalimonadaceae bacterium | reverse complement strand
GATTTGTCATCAGAAGGTCTCGGATTTCAGCACAAAAGCCGGCAAACCCTGTATGAACTTGGCCTCATGACCGGAAATTCGGTGACCAAAGTGGCCAATACAGTACGCAATACCACCACCGGGGCCACGGCCTCGCATGACGACGATTACCGCAACATCAATTTCGTAAAAGAAGTAACGCCCCCTGCTGCAGCAGTATCGGAATACAACAATCTGATGTCGGATGCCAATGCAGGTACCTCTGCGGCCAATGTCAACATCCTGCAACGGACTTTTGCTGCTACCACTCCGGGCGACAGCAACCACATTATTGTACAGTATAAAATTGTAAACCGCAATGCCACACCCCTGAGCAACTACCATGTGGGGCTTTTCGGTGACTTTGATATTTCAGCAAGCGGGCAGCAGGACAAAGCATCCTGGAGTGAGGCGCAGAAACTTGGTTACACCTACAACTCCAATCCTGACGGACTATATGCAGGGGTAGCCGTTCTGGGAAATGCAACCCCGCATTACTACGCTATAGACAACGATGCCACCGCTGCTGATACTTTCGGGGTATATGACGGCTTCTCAGATCAGGAAAAATGGACCGGCATGACTTCCGGACTTTACCGCCGGCATGCAGGCGTATCAACGGCCAAGGATGTGTCCATGATCATTGGCTCCGGCCCATACACCATCGCACCCAACGACACCCTTACCGTAGGATTTGCCGTCGTGGCCGGTGAAAACCTGCAACAGATTCAAAATGCGGCTCAGGAAGCCCAGAACGAGTGGCCCAATCTGGTAACCTCAGGAAGCCAATTGATTGCAGAAAAACACAGCGGAATAAAGGTTTATCCCAATCCGGCCCGTGGCGAAGTATATGTCATGCACAACATCCCAAATGCGGAGTGGGCTTTTTACAATACCATGGGTCGCCGAATGGACAATATATCTGTTTCCAAAACGGAGTATGGAAGCCAACTGGAAATCAGTACGCTTCCGGCGGGTGTTTATATTCTTCGCTCCGATGCGGGGTCTGTTCGGATTGTGAAAGAGTAGATAAAATATCCTTGGTTCCTGGTTTCTTTGGCCTCAAACAAGAAGACCTCGGCTTTGCAATAAGCTGAAAATCAGTGCATAAAGGAAAAATTAGTCAGAAGCATTGGACGCCAGTTAGAAAAGGAATACAATTAACTGAAAACTAGAATAAAAATTTTTATTTAAAAAAATTAAAAAAAAAATAACCGTATTATGAACAATAATGAAACTCAGCTTCGGGATGCTCTTATCAATAATATTGTAAGATACTTGATAGATGAAAATTTCCCTCGTGTCATAAAATGCCTCGAAATTTTAAACGAAGAAGAAATTTGGTATCGCCCAAATAGTCAATCAAATAGTGTTGGCAATTTGGTATTACACCTAAATGGCAATTTGAATCAATGGATTCTTGACTATATTGGTGGAAAACCTTTTGTAAGAAATAGGCAATTAGAATTCGATGCTGAAAAAACACATAGTAAAGAAGAACTTATACTTATGATGACAAATTTAAGTGAAGAATTACGCTCTTGCATTCAATCAGTGACCAGTGACATTTTTTTGGGGATTCTACCCATACAGAATCAACAGGAAACGGGCATTTCAGTTTTAATACATATTACAGAACACTTCTCATATCATACAGGACAGATTGCTTTTATAACGAAATTGTTAAAAGAACAACAAACCAATTTCTATTAAGGCTTCAAAAAGCTATGACAAAGACGGATTTGCCAGCCGCTAACCACTAAGGTTTCGTTGGGCACGGAGTGCCAACAATGAAACCTCCCGAAGCAAGTTCGGGACAAGCCAGTTGCATAGAAGCTTTGGTACAGACAATGGGGAGGGGTTCAGTTTTTCAGTTGGCCCTGTTTAAATTAATGAAATTCAATATTTTATAGGTTTTTAAACAGGTTGAATACAAAACAGGCTGAATACAAAAGTCAAATTCACGGGGAATCAGCCAAACAAAACAAGCAGAGACCACAGCAAGAGTCTATATATCCTGACTGTATTCAGAATCCGGAAGGAAAAACTATACGCCATTTTTCTGGTCGAGCTGCTCGAAAACGGAATTGTTGCTGACGAATTCAGGCACCATCACCTTCATCTTGGAAACCAGTTGCAGGTCGTCCTGCTGTTTGAGAATGTGCAGCAAATCGTCAATATCAGAGCGGATGTCTTCGAAGTCATATTCCCTAACCTTTGCTTTCATTATTTTCTGATGGTGGGTGGGCAATATGTTTTCCTTTTTTGCCAGAAGTTCTTCCTCCAGCTTTTCACCAGGCCGCAAACCGGTAAAAACAATGTCAATATCCTGATAGGGCACAAGACCGCTTAGCCGGATCATTTTTTCGGCCATGTCAACAATTTTCACCGGCTTGCCCATATCGAAAATAAAAATTTCGCCTCCCTTACCCATAGCCCCTGCCTCCAGTACCAGCTGACAGGCTTCGGGAATAGTCATAAAAAAGCGGGTAATACCGGGGTCGGTAACAGTAATGGGCCCGCCGGACTCAATCTGCCGCTGGAAACGGGGAATAACCGAGCCATTGGATCCCAGCACATTGCCAAAGCGGGTGGTGATAAAGCGGGTATGAAGCTCTTCCTTAAGGTGGTTGTTAAGGGCCTGTATGTAGATTTCAGCCAGACGCTTGGAACAGCCCATTACATTGGTGGGATTCACAGCCTTGTCGGTGCTGATCATCACAAAGCGCTCTGACTTGTAGCGAATGGCAAGATCGGAAATGGTTTTGGTACCCAGTACATTTACCCTTACAGCTTCGTATGGGGTAATTTCCATCAGGGGCACATGCTTGAAGGCTGCGGCATGGTACACAATCTCAGGCCGGTAGGTTTCAAAAACATGCTGCATTCGCTCGGCATTACTCACATCTGCCAGAATGGTCTGAATATAGGGGAATTCACAGGTTTCTTCTATTTCCAGACCGAGTTCCACAAGTGGCGATTCGGCCATATCCACCAGAATGAGCCGGGCGGGCTTATATTTGGTAAGCTGCCGGACAATTTCAGAACCTATGGAACCCGCAGCGCCTGTAATCAAAATGGTCTTTTCTTCCAGCTGAATCTCCAGATACCGGGTATCCAGAATAATGGGCTCCCGCTCCAGCACATCTTCAATTTTGAATTTCTTCAGCTCCTGCACATTGAATTCATCCTCCAGCCAGTTCTCAACATTGGGCGCATGCATCATGTTGACATTCAGCTCGAGACACAATTCAATAAATTCCTGCTTCCGGTCGGCCGAAAGCTTGTGCATAGAGAGGATTACGGTGTCAATGTTCCTTTTTGTCACCACTTCTTTGAAATCCCTTTTGGCATCGTAAATGTGAATGCCCTCCAATACTTTATTGAAAACCAATGGGTTGTCATCAAACCAGGCTACAATGTCAAATTCTGTTTTAGGATTGGCATCAAATGCCTTCTTTATCAGAATACCGGTTTTTCCTGCCCCGAAAATAGCTGCATTTTTCCGATTTCCTTTTTTCCCGTTGCGTACACTTCTCATTTCATCCATCACCACTTTTATGGCAATGCGGTAGGCAACCAGCATAAAACTAAGAATGAGAAAATCAATGAGAATTACCGAGATAGGGTAAAAAAACAAAAACTTATCACCCACCTGATAACTCCTGAGAATCAAATAGACGAGAATAAAAAACCCGGTGGAAACCGAGATGGCACGCAAAACCTGCTTTATATCCTGTTCGCCCGTAAACTTGATGAGACCAGCATAGGTCTTGAAATAATAAAATGGCAAAGACCGGATGACGACCACATAAAAACAGGTCATCAGCATGGCCTCATGGGCATAATGCGGAATGTGGAAATTGAACCGGAGCAGGGTGGCAGAATATACAGAAATCACGCAGAGCGCCAGGTCCAAACAAAGAATCATGAACCGGGAAAGCAGGGCATGTGTTATAAACCGCTGAATCTGCATAATAACAAGTGGGCAAAAATAGAAATAATTATATCCAAATCCTCAAATAATGAAAAACCAAAAACAAGCTGCTCCCATTGTAAACAGAAGCGATTCCGGATTGTCCGGAAATGAAACCGGGAACCTATTCTATTGCCTTCAGCACGGCAGCCTGAACCGAAGCTTCGAGTCTGCGGGCTTCGGCCAGAATGCCATCTGCCTCATTGCGGAAGGTTTCTGCCAGTTTCCGGTCTTTCAGGTCTTTGATGTTAATCAGCACATTCAGATAGGCACCATAAACACCGCAAAGCAGGGCAGCAGCACCCACTCCGGCATCGGTAATGGAATTCGGATTTCCACTTTCTACCATGGCACCAGCGACAGGCATTCCCGAAAAGGCAGTACTCATGACCGAAAGCGGAACCCTCACTGCACCCACTTGTGCTTGCTGAATGGCCTCGCTGCGGAGCAATTTTTCCTCCGATGTGTCTTTGGGCATCCCAAAGGCTTTCATCACTTCATTGAATGCCTCGGTATCGGCATCTACTGCAGCCAGCAAATTCCGGCGGATGGCCTCTCCTTTTTCGGCCCAGCCTGAAAAAAATTCTACCTTATCGTCCCAGCCCCGCTTGTGCGAACTGAGATTGGCCACCATTGTAGCCAATGCAGCCCCGCAGGCGCCTAAATAGGCTGCAACCGAACCACCCCCCGGTGCGGGAGACTCCGAAGCCACTTCTTCAGTGAAGGTGCTTAATGCCATAGAAATGAGACGATTGGCGGGCTTTATGCTCATTTTATATTCAATCACTTTCTGAGCAGGATCGAAGGGAGCCAGATCGTCCAGCCCCATGGACTTAACCGCAATTTTAATCAGCTCAGCATCGGGCAATCCGGTGGAACGGCCCTGCTTTTTCAGAAAATGTCGGCCGGCATCCGTCAGCACCCGCAAGGGCACCATGCCCACAATCTCAGTACCGCTCACCCGAAGACCTCTGGAAAAGGCAGATTCGTTTACTGCATCAAAAGCCATGTGCAAAGGAGTAACCTGAATATCGGTGAGGTTCATAGATACCTGGGCAATGCCATACTCTTCAATAAACCAACCTATGGCTTTGGCTGCCTTCAGCTTGCCGGGCTGTCGGATTTCTTTGATTTCTCCGGTGGCAGGATCGGCTTCCTTCAGCAGTCGGCCGGCTTCTCTAACATCAAAGCTTACAGAATTGGCCCGCCGCACGGATGTAGTGTTGAGATTGAAATTTACTGCAATCAGGAAATCGCGGGCTCCTATGGCTATGGTGCCTGTCCGGGGGACAAAAGCGGCCGGACCAAAATCGGGCTGCCATTCGGGCAATTTCAGTTTGGCTTCCAGACCTTCGTATTCGCCTGCCCGCACATTGGCCAGGTTTTTCCTGTGAGAAGCCGAGGCCGCTGATTCATAAAGAAAAACAGGGAACTTCAACTCCTCGCCTACCCGGGCTCCGAGTTTCCGGGCCCATTCAGCGGTCTCTTCCATGCTGATACCGGAAACAGGAACCAGAGGACAGACATCGGTAGCTCCGAAACGGGGATGCTCTCCGGTATGGTGGCGCATATCTATCAGTTCCTGAGCAGTTTTGATGGCCTGAAAGGCAGCTTCCACTACAAATTGCGGTTCGCCGATGAAGGTCATGACCATTCGGTTCGTGGCCTTTCCGGGGTCAACATCCAGGAGTTCGACACCGGGGCAGGAGGATATGGAATGGGCAATTTTTTGAATGATCTCCGGATTTCGTCCCTCTGAAAAATTGGGAACGCACTCAATGATCTGTTTTTTCATACTGAATTCGGTTGGCAAAAAGCATCCATTGGGATGCAGCGGTTGTTATAAATTCTGAAGTTCTTCTTTTAATCTAAGGAGGTAGGATCTGATTTCCAGAAGTTTATCTTTCACGCTGAAAGTCTTTTCCTCCTTCTTTTCCTTTCTCTCGGCCAGGTAGGCCTGCGCCCCTTTGATGGTGAACCCCTTTTCCTTTATTAGGTCATAAATAATGGTAACTTTTTCTATGTCCTGCTTGTTGTACCGGCGGTCGCCTTTGCCGTTTTTCCGTGGGGTGATGTGCGGAAATTCGTCCTCCCAGTATCGGATCAGAGAGGTGGAAACACCAAAATACCGGGCAACTTCGCCAATGGAAAAATACATTTTGTCGGGAAGGGGCTGGGATGATTGCATTTGAATCAGGGATTAAAATTCCAAATTTCTTTTCCTCCTGAGGATTTTACCTCAGCCCACTCAACCGTATTGAAAGCAAGGCATCGGGCAGAGGCCGGCGCCATCTGAAATCCACTGCCGGATGACAATATGGAACCGCTCTGTGAAATACCGGGGTTGTGGGCCACAATGGCAATTGAATTATATTGATTATCAAAGAATTGTATCAGCTCAATTACAGTAAGAAAATGGGCATTGTACAGCTTTCTTTCCTGCTGAATTTTACCGGCTGGCAAATGGAGATATTCTGCTACAATGGTCGCTGTCTGGAGGGTGCGGCCGGCCGGACTAACAAGCATAAATTCCGGCTTTACCATTTGAGCTGACATGAAAACCCCCAGAGAAGCCGCCTCAAGCAAGCCTTCTGGCTCCAGTTTCCTGTCGAAATCTTTCATCGGAAACTTTTCAGGAGCCGCGGTGGCGTGCCGGATAAAAATTACATGCTTCATATCAGACAATCAGAGATATATCCAATTTTGTTGTACAATTTTGGGCGCAATATAAAGAATGAATTCAAAACCCGGTTAATGAGTTGAAAATAAAATATTTAAAGCTACTTTGCTGGTTCATTACTTTAAACTATTTTCTGAAGGCTCCTGCCTTTGCCCAAAGTCCTGTTAACCGAATCCGTCCACAGCCTGCAGATTCGGCACATGCCCATGTACTGTCTTTTTCAGCCTCTGATATCCCCCTATTCGGCAACGGACTGATGCTGAAAATCGTATTCACCAAAGACTCTCCCCTGTACATTTCGGTAAGGGCGGATGGCGGCGTGCTGATTTTCCGGGATTCCCTCGGAAGGCTTCCCCTCAGAATTGAAAAAAGAAATTTTTACTCTTTCCACAAATGGAATGAAACCGGCCCCGTCCGTCTGTTTGTTTCAGAGTCCATTCCTGCCCACGGCTTTCTTCGGGTAACCATCAAAAAAGAAAATCAGGTGCTCGATGACCTGTACATCTGCATGCCCACAGACACGCAAAAAGTACTTAGCCTTCGCAAGAAATAAGTCAAATTGGCGCTTTTTTAGGAGCTATTATTCATAATTACGCCATAATGGCACATTTTGTCCCTTTTTCTGCTCGTCTGCTGCATTGGTACCCGGCTTGCATATTAGCTTTTCAAACAAAAAAAATTCAAACACCATGTCATCTATCAGATTCAGAAACTCAGCCTTTCCCTCCCTGATCCATAATTTTTTCAATCAGGGAAGTCCTGAAGGATTCGATCCGATTCAGGGAAATTATCTTCCGCCCGTCAACATTCTGGAAAAGGAAGTCGGAATGGAAATTCACCTCTATGCTCCCGGAATGAAGAAGGAAAAATTCAGAATTCAGCAAAATCCCCGGTCTCTGAGCATTTCGTACATCGAAGATCAAAATCAGGAGGAAACCACAGAACAATATACGCGCCGGGAATTCAGAACCAGTTCCTTCCAGAGAACCTTCAATTTGCCGGAAACCATTGATAAAGAGAAGATTTCGGCCCGATATGAAGACGGTATCCTGATGCTCACCCTGCCTCTGAAAGAAGAGTCAAAAGCTGCACAGGACAGGATTATTGAAATCGGCTAAGCAGCCACGGAACAAAGAAAAAGGCCATGTCCTGAGGGCGTGGCTTTTTTTATTTCGCTAAAGTCTTATTTATTTGTATCGAAATTTCGATTTTTTATATGGATAGCAGTTCTACAGGTGAACCTCCCCAACAGGGCCCCGACCCCTTAAGTAAACCCCAAACAAACCAATTCCCCTTCACCCTATGATCAATGAATTGTTGGTCATTCTGGGACTGATTGTTTTCAACGGTTTGCTCTCAATGGCCGAAATCGCCATCTTATCAAGCAAAAAAAGCCGGCTCGAAAATATGGTAAAAAAAGGTTCGAAAGGGGCGAAAAAAGCCCTCGAACTGGCATCAAGACCCACCCGGTTTCTCTCCTCTGTTCAGATTGGCATTACCGTAATCGGCATCCTGACCGGTATTTTTTCCGGTCAGGGTCTGATAAAGTTTTTCACCGCCAGACTTGCATTCATGGGCCTCGGTACCGAACCGGCCGAACTGCTATCGGTCTTTGTGGTTGTGAGCATCGTAACCTTTGCATCTCTGGTAATAGGTGAACTCATTCCCAAGCGACTGGGACTCAATACACCCGAAAAAATAGCGGCTTTCATAGCCCCTTTTATGAAATTTATTGCCCTGGTGGCTTCTCCCCTTATCTGGCTTTTGTCGGCCACTACCGATGGGATTCTGCGCCTTTTCGGCATCCATGGACATAAGGAAGACACCCAGGTGACCGAAGAAGAGGTTATTGAAATCATAGCACAGGGTACATCCTCCGGCACCATAGAAGAACTGGAACAGGATATGATGGAGCGGGTATTGCTGCTCGGCGACCGCTCCGTAGCTTCCCTGATGACCAACCGCATTGAAATAGAATGGCTCGATATGCACGCCTCTGATGAAAGTATTCTCGAAACCATTGCCAAATCCAACCATTCTCTTTTTCCGGTATGTGATAAGGAGCTGGACAAAATAGCCGGCATCCTGAATGCGAAAAAATTCCTCCTTGCCCTTCAAACAGGGAACAAACCTGAAATCAGGGATTTGCTGGACCCCGTCAAGGTGATTCCCGAAAACATGAAAGCTCTGACTGCGGTAGAGGAATTCAAAGCCAACAAAACTAAAATGGCTGTTGTGGTAGATGAATTTGGTGCCGTGCAGGGTGTGATTACCCAGCCCGACCTTTTCGAATCCATTGTGGCAGAGCACGATATGCCCGATGAGGAAAACGAAATTTCCATCATCCAGCGGGATGAAAACAGCTATCTGATAGATGCCCTCCTGCCCTTCGAAGAATTTCTCCAGTATTTCGAAATAGAAGATGTAGCCCCGGAAGACAGGTCCGGATTTCATACTATGGGGGGGTTCATTCTTCACCTCACCAAGCAAATCCCAAAAACAGGGGAACGCTTTGAGTGGAAAAACTTCCTTTTTGAGGTGGTGGATATGGATGGCAACCGGATAGACAAAATTATGATGACCATTCAGCAGGCAGAACTGAACTCCTGATCCGAAAGTCCTCTCCCACCCAAACAATTGTCAATACTCATACCTTTGCCTTTATGAAAAGTCAACTACCAGTAATCCACGCCACTACGGTAATCGGAATCCAGCACAACGGACAGATTTGTATCGGGGCCGACGGACAGGCCACACTCAACAATACCATTGCCAAATGCAATGTCAAAAAAATCAGAAGACTGCACAACGATCAGGTTCTGGCCGGATTTGCCGGCAGTACAGCCGATGCATTTGCCCTAATCGAAAGATTTGACCAGAAACTGGATCAGTTTCGGGGACAATTGAAAAGAGCGGCCATTGAACTGGCCAAAGACTGGCGCACCGACCGCTACCTCCGGCGGCTTGAGGCCATGCTTATTTGCGCCGATGCCGAAGAAATGCTCATCATCTCCGGCACAGGCGATGTGCTTGAGCCCGATTTCGGCATTGCATCTATCGGTTCGGGAAGCCTCTTTGCTCAAAGTGCTGCCTATGCCCTAAAAAGGCACGCCCCTCACCTCAGCGCAGAAGAAATGGTAAGAGAAAGCCTCACCATTGCTGCCGATACCTGTATTTACACCAACCACAATTTTATGATTGAACTCATCTGAAAACAGCCTTTTCTTTCAGAAACCCTGCACCAAAAGCCATCCTGAAATGAAAAAAAGCATCATATCTGCTCTATTTACTGCCTGCCTGCTCAGCAGTCTGATGTCTGGAGCACAAGGCCTGAAACTATACAAAAAAGGACTCCTTGCTTCCGATACTGCCATCCGGGAGTTTACCAAAAACATCAGCTTGGCAGACGGCAGTACCGTATTTGCTGGTCAGGCCGATGAAGGCCCGGTGGCCGATTTTTCACTCACCAAAACCGATGCCGCCGGAAATATCATCTGGCAAAAAGTACTGCAGCACGACGGCATAGATGCCCTGAACCAATTCTGCCTCACCTCAGACGGCGGCTTTGCCCTGGTGGGCTGGACAGAAGGGTTAGACGGACTTTACATCGACGCCATAGTGGTGAAAACCAGCAGCACCGGTGAGGTGGAATGGTCAAAAAGAATTTCAAGTCCTGATGATGACGAGGCTTTTGGGGTGGCAGCCATGGAAAATGGCGACATACTGGTGGCCGGTGCCACTTTTGCAGGACTGGGAAACCGTTATGGTTTTGCCTTCCGCCTGGATTCTGAAGGCAATGAGATATGGTCCAATGCCTACAAGCAGGCCAACTTCAATGCCTTCCGGTCGGTTATTGCCATGCCCGATAAGGGAGC
The DNA here is from genome assembly GCA_044359055.1 of Catalimonadaceae bacterium. Taxonomy (GTDB): domain Bacteria; phylum Bacteroidota; class Bacteroidia; order Cytophagales; family Flexibacteraceae; genus CAMDMI01. Next base: position 5,308 of record JBIKMV010000048.1, on the reverse strand, counting down.
AATGCTCTGCGGTTATTCCTGGAAAACCGGCGCCAATTCCAGCCTCTTCGATCCGTTTTTCGTTCGGGTGGACTCCTTAGGAAACATCATCTGGGCAAAAAGAAAGAAACAAAACGGCTCACAGATTTTGTATGATTTTAAAAAAGACAGCGACGGCGGCATCCTTTATGGCGGTGTAACCTCCGCCACAGGCTCCAATCAGAATGTTCTGGGTAAAATTTCGGCATCAGGTGATCATGTCTGGGCCAAAAGCTTTGGCACCCCCACCGGCGACCGCATCTGGGATATAGCCCTGCGTGGCAACGGAGATATTTTTGTGGCCGGATTCGCCGACAAAAATAATACAGCCTCAACAAAAAGAAACGGGTTTATTGCCCGGCTGAACAACTCCGGCATTGTACAGGAAGCCATTGCCATCGGCAGCACCGACACCAATACAACCACCTTCACCGGACTGAGTGTGAACGGAGATTATGTGATGGCCAATGCCCTTACCTACGGATTTGGCAATCCCTTTGGCGCTTGTCTTGTAGCCCGGCTTTCGGCTTATTCGCTGCTTCAGAACTGTCAGGCGGCTACCCTGAGCATGATCACAGCCGACCTGAGCACCAGCGATTCCACCGGGGGCCAAATCGTTGACCCAGCCCTCCTTAGCAATGAATCCGGCTTTATTGCCACCGACAACGACCTTGTTGCGGAAACCGTATGCAACTTTGTATCCACCGAATTCCCCCTTTCGGAAGAATACTTCGGGGTGATGCCCAATCCCTCATCTGCAGTTTTTCAACTGAAGGTGCCTGGCAGCGGAACCAAACTCATTCAGGTATTTTCTATGCAGGGGAAATTGCTCCGAACTCTGGAGACCACCGGCTTAGCCATCCCCCTTTCTCTGGACGGGGAGCCGGCCGGCCTGTACCGGCTTCGGGTAAGCTGCGGACATATCCACTATGCAGCCATGCTTGTAAAAGAGTAAACTGTTTTTTTTATTTGTTCCGTCATTGCACATAAACAAAAACTATGAAAACAGTACCATTCAGAATATTGAGCACATTTCTTCTGGCAGGATTCCTACTTGCTCTGTCCATCCTTGTTACACAGAGTCCTCAGAAAACGGCAGAAACTGAAAAGCAGGCCGCAGTAAAAAAAGAAAAACACGGCTCCCTGGTTCCCTTCCTCTTCGCCGGTACCATCTCTATCGTGCGGAAGGTGTATCTGAAGAAAGAGGAGTAAAGTTTTAATCTGCACCTGTATTTTCAGGGCAGCACTTCTATGGCTACCTCATTTCTGCGGTTGAAGGCATCCCAAGGAGCATTGTAGCCCATAAATAAAAAGCTTCCTTTGCTGGCTATGCCGTTTTCTTTCAGAATCTGCTCCAGTTCACGACAGTGTCCGGAAATCTTTTTGTCGTTGGCATAGCCGCTGAAGCAAACCACGGCAAGTGTTTTTTCGATCTCTTCCACAATCTGCACCTCGGGCGAACCGGGTTTGGGAAGGCGGTCTCTGGTGTAGCTCCCGGGCATAACAAAATACATACTTGCCGTATCGCCCATTTGCATCACTACGGGAGCGGTCATGGCAATCTTTTCTTTTTTGTCGTTGCCCCCGAAAATGTATCCGGCAATGGTGCGGAATCCTCTGCTGCTGTTTTCTTTAAAAGAAGGACCCGAAAGGTTGGTTTTGGCCACAACCATTTTGGGGTATTGCCGTATTTCAGCCTTGCCTATGGTTTTGAGAACGCGGTAATCAGGCATTTCAATAGGACTAAATTTAAAAGAAAGTAAAAAGAGGATTCCGGCTAGAAACAGGACAGTGAGAATGATAATCAGCATTTTGGACATCATAAAACTAAAACCGCTCCGGATTGAATTTGTTTCACACCACCCTTGGCCGGATTGACAAATCCTCACCTCCAGGCCCAAATAATTTCACTGAATAGACGAATTGTCCATTGGTATCCATTGCGATGCATAACGAATTTCCGGCATTCAATCACTGCAGGTATATCAAGAAGCTATTGGGGAAGCCTTGAAAAAACGCCCATCCCTGAAAAGCAAAAAGCCCCGTGATGGGACTTTTTGCTTTTATTCGATACACCTGAAATTTTTCAAATCGCCATTGTAATGGTTTGGTTAAATCTCTGCCCTATTGGGCCAGAATGGTAAATTCTGTTCTCCGGTTTACGGATCGGCCGGAAGCCGTATTGTCGGTTCCTGGTACAGGCTTCGCTTCGCCATATCCCTGGGCACGAAGGCGGGCCTTATCTATTCCCTTGGAAGCGAGATATTCTACCACCTTCGCGGCACGCTTTCTGGATAGTTCCAGATTGTATTTATCCTGTCCCATGTTATCGGCATGGCCTGCTACTTCTATCACCAGACGGTCATTTTCCTCCAGCATTTTCTTTAACATATCCAGCTCAAAAAGTGAACGCTCGCTCAGACTTGCTTCATCAAAGTCAAAATATACATTCCGGAGTATTCTGGGCTTGTTGAGGGTGTGCTTTTTCAGCTCTATGTTGCGGGTATACAGCAGATTGCTGTTTCCTGGTGCAGGCGGAACATTCACCATGATGTTCTTAAAGTGGAAGCCTGATTTTTCAACGGAAATCATGAAATCTTTGGCCACTTCATGGGTTAGGGCCAGTTCGTACACTCCGTTTCTTACCCTTACAGGCCTGATTTCTTCCCTGGTATTCTGGTCTGTGAACAACAGCTCACCATCAATGGGGAGGCGTGTGTCTGTATCGAGAACAAGGAGGCGAAGGATGGTTTCTTTTTTCACTGGCCTTGTCATTTCCATATCTGTTTCCGGATTGTAATGGAAATATCCCTTTCCAGTCTCATTTTCTTCAACACCTGAACCGGGTTCCAGGACCATTACCTCAAAATCACCGGGCAGATTTTCGTCTTCCTCCTTACTGCCTGAAGCAGGGCCGGAATTATCTTGAACCATTGCAGGGGATTTAGCAGGAGTAGAAACTGCTTTTGTCTCTTTGACAGGGGTGGCAACGGGGGGAGTCTGTGCCTCCGCCAATGCCATATCTTTCATGGTTTCATTCTCCGTGCGGACCTGCCTCTCGGCTTCTGCTGCCTGAATATAGGTGCTGTCTTTTGCCATCTGGTTCACCCGGTCTTCCATCAGAGGAGCCTGAACTTTGGCCAGCTCTTTGAATTCTTCACGCTGTTTTTGTTCGATCTCAGGTATGGGAGGCCCCTGCTTTATCACAAAAATATCGAGATCTCCGGTTCCATTTTCCCGGTAAGAAGAATAGTAGGCGTGTCCATCCGGTGCAGAAGTATAGGTATTGTCGCTTTGCACGGTATTGAGCGGATAGCCCTTATTCTCGGGAACTGCAAAGGACTGGCTTGGCTCGTCCAATCGGCTGGTGAAGACATCAAAACCACCCATTGTATTTTGCCCTTTCGAACTGAAGGTCAGCACATTTCCTTCTGGATTGATGAGGGGAGAGTCTTCGTCATAAATGGTATTCACCCGGGGTCCGAGGTTTACGGCCTCTCCCCATTTTCCATTTTTCTTTCTTTCGGAAACATAAAGATCCAATCCACCAAATCCTCCCTCCCTGTCTGAGGCAAAATACAATTTATCGCCCTTGACCGATATGGATGCCCCGGTTTCATGACCGTCGGTATTGATATTTTTTCCCAAATCCTCAGGACGACCCCATTTTCCATCGTGTCCTCTCCTACTTGCAAAAAGGTCACCATTTCCCTTTCCGGTGGAAATGATCATGGTTTTCCCGTCTGCTGAAATAAAGAGAATCGATTCGTGGCCCGGTGTGCAAAGTTCCTTTACCGGCTCGGGATTGCCCCACCTTCCTTTCTCATCTTTTCGGGCAACATAAATATCTTCAAAAAAGTGCTTGTCTTCATCTAAAAGAGGCAATCCAGGACCGGGCCGGCGTGATGTAAAGTACATCTCATCGCCATCGGGTGAAAATACTGGTCCATAATCCGGATAAGGGCTATTGATACTTTTCAACTCCGTGATGTTGATATCCAGAGGCTTCATTTTCAGATTTTCTGCCACCTGGCATTCAAAAATCCGGCGATTGGTAGCCCTTACAGCCTCCTCCTTTTTATGCAAAGTGGTCCGACTTACAGTATTTTGCTCGACCTGGGTCAGGAATTTATCGTAATAATCCTGAGCTTTGGAATAATTTTCACCCACATGAAAAGACCTGGCCAGCAGATAAGAAAGATCAGGGAAAAGCTCTGAGCTTATCTTGATCTCCGGAATAAAATCGGGCTCGGCTTCCCAGGCTTTCTGAAAATAATGGAGTGACCAGGATTTATGGCTGCTTTGCAAGTAACACAACCCAGCCATGTAATTGCCCCTTACATGATTGGGTGCAATCTCCAGCGCTTCCCTGTATTTCTGCAGGGGTTCCTCTTTATCTTCCTTTAATTTGAAGAGCACATCACCGGCATTTACCAATGCATCGGCGTTTTCGCTTTGAGCGAATCCGTTTGTGGCTGACAATCCTACTGCCATACACAGAGAAATAACCAAAATTTTCATAATCGTTTAATTTGCTGAATATCGAACAGAACTGTTTTAAAGTCTGTCATTTTTTTGTTTCCGAATTTACCGCCCAAGGGAACTGGCCTTTGGGCTCTACAAAAGTGAAGGCATGAAAAAAGAAATCTGGAGCCGGGAAATCATTTTTCTTACAAATGCAATGGATCGGATTACAAGCCGCATCTTTGCCTCTCGTATTGGACATGAAATACACATTCGTAAAATCCAGTTCCGACTATAAAATGTGCCCCGATGCAGCCCTTCCCGAAGTGGCCATGATCGGTAGGTCGAATGTTGGAAAATCTTCCCTAATCAACCGTCTTCTGGAATCCAAAAAGGCGGCCAAAACATCTGCAACTCCGGGTAAAACACAGCTAATCAATCACTTTCTGGTTGAAAACAAGTGGTATCTGGTAGATCTTCCGGGCTATGGATTTGCCAAAGTTTCGCAGAAAGAGCGGGCCAAATGGGACAAAATGGTAAAAAATTACCTGCTTCACCGGCGCAATCTGATTTGCCTTTTTATCCTTATTGATTGCCGCATTCCACCCCAGCAGTCAGACCTGAACTTTGTGCAATATGCAGGTAAGAACGGCATCCCTTTTGTGCTGGTTTTTACCAAAGCAGATAAACAATCAGCGTTAAAAACACAAGATACATTACAGGCATTTGCAGCAAAACTCAGAGAAACATGGGAAGAAATCCCCCCTTTTCTGGTGACATCCGCCCAAAACGGGCTGGGCAGGGAAGCGCTGGTGCATGAGATAGA
>JBIKMV010000202.1:0-5153 GCA_044359055.1 Catalimonadaceae bacterium | reverse complement strand
TCATTGTGATAGACCCCTACTGGTACACCAAACCAAAGCCCGATTCGCTTAACGGATGGCGCTGGACCCTGGGCAAAACCCAATACGACTGGCTGAAAAACACATTGGAAACCAGCAATGCTACCTACAAATTCCTGTTTTCACATCAGATTGTGGGTGGAACTGCCGAGGGCAGGGGAGGTGTGGAAGTTGCGCATCTGTATGAATGGGGCGGCAAAAATCTGGACGGCACCCCCGGGTTTGAAGCCAAAAGGCCGGGCTGGTACAAGCCGATTAAGGAATTGCTGGAAGAAAACAGGGTGAATATCTTTTTTCACGGGCACGACCATTTTTTTGGCAAGCAGCAGCGAAACTGCCTGTTTTATCAGGAAACCCCACAGCCAAGCCATCCGAATTACTCCACTGTAAATTATGCCGACGATTACGGATATTTTGAGGGGCAGATACTGCCCAATTCCGGGCACATACGGGTAAATGTGAGCTCTGCCGGCGTACGGGTAGATTATGTACGGGTGTATAAGCCCGAGAATGAAACCCCGACCCGACAAAACAAGGATGTTTCGGCAACCTATTTCATAGGGCCTGTAAACTGCTATGATTCACTCACTACTGGGGTACCCATTCTGTGGAACAGTAAATACACCGATGAACTGATATTCCCGAATCCATCAGACAAAGGCGTTCAGATTGAATTCGGCCTGGCCGTATCGGAGCAATGCGAACTGGAAATTCTGGATCCAACCGGTAAGCGAATCACCACAATGCTGGGTCGCAGTCCGGTGCCGGCAGGGAGATTCACCGTTTTTTGGGATGGGAAGGATGCAGTGGGTCGTAAGCTTCCGGCAGGGATGTATTCGTATTTGCTGACGAAAGAAAAATCGGGAATCAGTACAGGAAAAATCATTTTGAAATAAACATGAAAAAACTTTTGTTACTATGGGTTTTCTGCCTTTGTGGGCCAGAAATCGTTTTGGGTCACGATGCCCGCTACGCTTCTCACAATCTGCGTAGCTGGAAGATAGATGAAGCCGGTAAAGTACTGAAAGCCAGCTTTTATTTTTCTAAAAACGACCAGGTTTATCTGGAAGACGCTTCAGGCAAAATCCATATCATTCCCTTGTCGGGTCTGTCGTGTTCCGACCGTGCATTTGTGAAAAAACGGGAAGAAGAAATCCGGGCACTTCAAACCCGGTTTCGATTGGAAAGGGAGGGCGCTGAAACGGGGAACCCCATCCTTCCTGCCTTTCTATTTTTGACCGGAATTTTTTCTCTGGCTGTTTTTTTTAAAAAGCGTGACCATGGTTTTGCAGTCCTGTCTGTCCTGTTTCTGGCGGGCGGTTCGGTTTATCTTTTTTCTTTCAAAACAAAGGGAATTCAATCCATACAAATTCTGTCTGCCCAGTCCATAGACTCGGCATTCACGCCATTTAAGCCCAAAGTATACACCCGCTGGGACCAAAACTGGTTTTATGTGGAATCTAAGGGCATAGCAGACCATGAAATGATGACGGGCATTACCAAGTGGCAGCAGCAAGTGCCTATTCCTCAGTGTTATACAGGAACCAATGCCTGGCAGATACCCCTCAATCCCGTGGTGGCAGCCAATCCGATTCCGGTAAACAATCAGCATTTTCTGCGGGGTGCCATTGCCATAGCCGTCAATGGCATTCCCATTTTCAACCCTTTTACCAATACCGGTGTCGATGCTTTTCTGGATGGGCAGCTCGATAATTGGGGAGGACATTCGGGTCGGGCAGATGATTACCACTACCACATTGCTCCCCTTCACCTGTATGCCCAATCGAATGTGGCTCTGCCTATTGCATTCGGGCTGGATGGATATCCGGTTTATGGGAGCCTGGAGCCCGACGGATCGGCTATGGCAGCGCTCGATGATTTTCACGGGCACATGGGAAGCAATGGCGTGTATCACTACCATGGAACCCCGGCAGCACCCTACATGATCGGCAAAATGAAAGGGCAGGTAACCGAAGATGCAACAATGCAAATCATTCCTCAGCCTTCGGCCCACCCGGTTCGTCCTTCGGGAACGCCATTGACGGGAGCCACCATTACCGGATTTACCCCCAACGGAACCGGAAACGGCTACAATATGACCTATACAAAATCGGCACAAAATTATGCCTGGAATTACAGTTGGACAGCCAATAACCTGTTCACCTTCAATTATGTAACCCCAACCGGGACCACCACCACCAACTACAACGGACAGGCGCCCTGTACTTTGCCCACTTCGGTAAACCCCAGCCAAAGTTCATCAGATCAGTTCTTGTTATTTCCCAATCCGGCTTCAGAAAAAATCGGCATCCGCTTTCAGGGAGAAGGAAAGGAAAGCGGGGTAATCTCTACTGCTGTATTCAATGCAAAAGGGCAAAAGGTTTTTGATTTTCAGGGCTTTAGAAAAGAAATTTCGGTACAGGCCCTTCCGGCAGGGCCATACCGCCTCAGGCTGGAAATGAAAAACGGATGGCTCTATTCAAATTTTTCTGTCAGATGAAAATCCGGGTTTCGGGTATTTTTCTGCTCCTGCCCTTGTTGGGTTTCGGGCAGTTTACCGGCTCGGTTACCCAGGGCTTGGGGACCACCACCATTGCCAACCTGATGCCCAATTGTCCAAGCAATCACATCAGCCCTCTGGGCAGCATCACATCTTCTGACAATAAGGTATGGATTGTTCCGGCTGAAACCCGCATTCTTACAGGGCCTTACGCCTCCGATCTTCACAATGTTTGCAACAACAAAACCCCCGCCAATCTGGCCGCTGCCGACCTGATCCAGGTGCCGATAACCGAAATAGATGCCGGAGGTGAATTGATTACCGGGTTTTTGTTCTCAGACAATTATTTTGAGTTGTATGTCAATGGAATTTTGGTCGGGGCCGATCCCGTTCCCTTTACGCCTTTCAATTCCTGTGTGGTAAAGTTCAGGGTTTCAAGGCCCTACACCCTGGCGGTAAAGCTGGTTGACTGGGAAGAAAATCCCGGCTTAGGTTCTGAAATTCAGGGAGCCAACAATTATCACCCCGGCGACGGGGGCTTTATTGCGCAATTCAGCGATGGCACCGTGACCAACGGAAACTGGAAGGCCCAGACTTTCTACATTGCCCCCATTCAGGATCTGAATGCGATTGCGGAACTCCCCGATGGAACCCGGTCGAGTGCTGCGGCCACCCTCAGCCCTACCTGCAATGCAAATTGCTACGGGATTCATTATGAGGAACCTTTGGATTGGAAAAATGAAAATTTCAACGACAGTGGCTGGCCCATTGCAAAACTCTATACCGCTGCACAGGTAACCAATCAGGCTGCCTATACCAATTTTGCCAACACCGCTTGGAACAATGCTTCTTTCATCTGGTCTTCGAATCTGATACTTGACAATCTGGTACTTGCCCGATACACCGTACAGGATGTGACCGCTGCCAAGGATGGATTTTCATCCCGGGCCCGGGTATGGTACCAGCCCGAATCCGGATTGCTGCAATGGGAAAGTGCGGGCAGCAATGAGCCTGAGCCCGAAATCCGGATTTTCAGCCTGGAGGGTAAGGAACAATTTTGCAGACCCGGAGGAGAACATTCTCTGAATCTGCGGCATCTTTCGCCGGGTATTTACATGGTCAAAATTCAGACAGGTGCCTATCCGGTAATCCATAAGATCCTGATAACATGAAAAGTATATTATTGCCTTTGCTGTTGTGTTTGTCTGCCACCGCATTGCTTGCCCAGCCGGTGTCTAAAACCATGAAACGCCTTCCAGATACGGGCCAGATCAACAGCTATACCACCACTTTCGGAGAAGACAGCGATTATCAGATTTTTCCTCCTGCTTTCATTTTACATGGAAATGGCACAGTAACCGATACAGTAACAGGCCTGATGTGGCAAAAAACCGATGGCGGAGAAATGACCATTGAAAGTGCCATTTTGTATTGCGACAGTCTCAGTCTGGCTGGCTATTCCGACTGGCGCTTGCCCAATGCACACGAGGCCTTCAGCATCCTCAACCTTCAAAAAGCAAATCCGGCAATCGATGTGACCGTTTTTACCAATACAGGTGCCGAATATTGGTGGACCAGCGACCGGCAGGCCAACGACAATACAAAAATCTGGTGTACCAATGCCGGAGGTGGCATCGGAAATCACCCCAAAACAGAAACCATAAGCGCCGGTGGTCCCAATTCTACCAAGAAATTCCATGTCAGGGCCGTAAGGGATGCACCCCCCCCTGTTTTTACAGAATCACACTTTACAGACAATGGCAACGGAACCATTACCGACAACCTGACCGTGCTCATGTGGCCCAAGGTGCCCGATGCCAATACCTACACCTGGGAGCAGGCGCTGGGCAGCTGCGAGAATTTTTCCTTTGCCGGATTTGATGACTGGCGCTTGCCCAACATCAGGGAATTGCAGTCGCTGACCGACGAAACTCGGATCAATCCTTCTGTAAATCCCCTATTTTCTATTGCGGGGGGGCAGAAATTCTGGTCTTCCACATCCCTTCCCAATCAGAATACCAAAGCATGGTTCTGGCAAACCCAGTTTGGCATCACCACCTACGACTTGAAAACCATGGCCAATAAAATCCTGCCGGTGCGGGGTCCGGTGGTGGTGACAACTGCCAACGAGTCCCTCCGCAGATATGGGGAGCAGTTGCTGGCCTGGCCCAATCCATTTTCTTTCGGGCTTCGTATTTCTGCAGAAATAAAGGGAGAAAAGGTGGAGCTTGCCGATGTATTCGGGAAGGTTTATTTTTCTGGCTATGACATTGAAAATCAAGACTTCAGGCGACTTCCTGAAGGCTTGTTTTTTCTGAAAACTCAGGGCGGGACTTGCATCAGGCTGCTCCATACCTGCATGCATTTTTAGGGCAGTAAGGCCGGAACCTTTCAATTCCCGGAGCATAGAAGTCCTGATTTTTATTCGCCCACCCCGATTGAAGAGTGTGGTCTGTTCAAAAAAATGCACAATCCCGGGTAAAAAAAAATCCCGGACCCTGAAGGCCCGGGATTATTACGATTTGGGTTTAAAAAGAAGAAATCTTTTCTGAGGCGGGCTTATCCCTCGGCACTTCCCGCCGGTGGAACAATGGCCGCAATTACAACTTCGAAATCCGCAGTACCCTAGTACCGT
>JBIKMV010000201.1:0-5155 GCA_044359055.1 Catalimonadaceae bacterium | reverse complement strand
TTGGCACCGCCGTACAGGGTATGAACCGGCTGGCGCTCTGTACGGTCGCCGGGATATATTTTTTGAAATGCCAGATTGGCTTCTCGAAGAGGCCGGAATAAGGTTTCTTTCTGGTCTGAAGGAATACTCAGTTTCATGTCTTTTTCTTTTTTAAAAAAATTCAACTTCCTCTGTAAGTACTGTATCCAAAGGGATTGATTAGCAAAGGAATATGGTAATGCGACCTGTCGAAAACACTAAAATTTATGTCTACTTCAGGATAAAACCCGGCGGTTCCCTGCGATGCAAAGTAGGCACGGGTATCGAAAACCATGTGGTAATTTCCGGGAGGTAATATGCGCCCGGGAGGTAGCAGGTCCGGAATTCTGCCATCACTGTTGGTTCGACCCATTGCTATGGTTTGGTTGTCTGCATCTTTCAGCCTGATGCAGATATCCCGTCCTGTTTTTCCCAACGAAGTATCCAGCACATGGGTGGTGATGTGGCTGTTTTTCAAAAAACTCCAGTCTGTGTGTTCGAACAGTTTCTGAATGCGAATAAGGGTAATCTTCATTTGCTCTCCTGCCGCAATCCTGATTTCTTCTTCCCTGGAATTAGCCAGCCGGTCACGCAATAGATTGAGCATTTCTTCTGCTGATTTACCCGTAGCACAGACAATAAAAATGAACCCATTGCGGTCAGAATAATCTTTGTTGGCCTTTGCCAGTTGCTTTAAAATTTCTTCGCCGGCCAGGGTTATACCTGCCTGCTCCTTTCCGGCAAACTTCTCTTTCAGGCTGGAGATATCACCAATTACAGGATGATGGGAAAAAGATTCTGTCCAGTCGGGGGCAGAACAGATGTCGTACCAGATGCGAATGGCATTTTCTACCCATTCCTCAGCAGATGAAAACGGAAAATAAGCCATCATTTCCTTAACCCAACGATTTGAGCCACAGCAGGAAAATAATAATTCTACAGCTTCTTTTTCGCTGAAGTCAGCCCATTGGTTACGGTTCATCCGAATCAGGTTTTTGGTAAAACAGACTGCGAAGGAACAAAAAAGAAAACAATCCAAAAGTCCGGGAAATGTCAGACGAATCCCCGGGGCATACCTGTTTCTGCAGACAGAAGGCAGAGTATTTCAACCCGGAAGGGCAAAGAAGCCATTCTACCTTTTTTATGGAAAGAATATGAAAAGGCCGGCTTTTTTCAGCAATAGCACATTATTCGCCTACCTTTGTCCGAAAGATTCATCCACCCATTCCATGTTGCCTCAAAATTTTTTGTCTCAAAAAATCGGTATTCTTGGCGGAGGTCAGTTGGGTTTGATGATGGCACAATCGGCAGCAGACCTGCACATTGAGCCCATTTTTTTGGACCCGGATCCCAAGGCTTCTGTAAAACCCTTTGGCCAGGTACAACGGGGTGATTTCAGAGATTACGACACCGTAATGGCATTCGGGCTGGACAAGGACCTCATTTCGTTTGAAATAGAAGGTGTTAACCTTGAGGCATTACGGGATCTGGAGAAAAAAGGCAAAAAGGTTTGTCCCGGAAGCCATGTTTTGGAGGTAATCCGGAATAAATATTATCAGAAAAAATTTCTGGATGAAAGGGGGTTTCCAACCCCGCCATTTGTTTCTTTTGAAAAGGGCAATGCCAAAGAATATCTTGCTTTCCTGCCGTCTTTCTGGAAGCAAAACGAAGGGGGCTACGATGGCAAAGGGGTTCAGAAAGTGCTGACTGAAGCGGACCTACAGGCTGTACCGGATTTGCCGGGTTTTCTCGAAAAGGCCGTGGCCATAGAAAAAGAACTGGCCGTTATCATTGCCCGGAATGAAAACGGGGAAATCCGTGCTTTCCCGCCTGTAGAGCAGGTTTTTCATCCCGGAGCCAATCTCGTTTCCTATCTTCAAACCCCTGCATTTGCAGATGAAGCCATTTTGAAGCAGTGTATTAAAATGGCCGAAGAACTGGTGGTGGCCCTGAAAATGACCGGACTGATGGCTGTAGAATTTTTTATTGATACCTCAGGAAAAGTATGGGTCAATGAAATGGCACCCAGACCACACAACTCCGGACACCACAGTATCGAGGGATTTCAGACTTCGCAATTCAATCAATTTTGGCGGGCCATTCTTAACCTTCCCCTCGGCATTACAGAACCATTGTTTCCTTTTTCGGCAATGGTAAACCTGATTGGAGCCGAAAATCATTCAGGAACCCCTGTTTATCAAGGAATTACTGAATGCCTGGCCCTACCCGGAGTACACATTCATCTTTATGGAAAATCTGAAACAAGACCCTTCCGGAAAATGGGTCATGCTACGATTACCGCTCAAACTTTTGAAGAATTGAATGAAAAGGTTTCTTTTGTACAAAAACATTTTACTATCATTTCCTCCGACACACAAACATGACCGGCGACATTCAGGTAAGCATCATCATGGGCAGTATTTCTGACCTTGAAATTATGGAACAAGCGGCAGAAACCCTGCAGCAGATGGGTATCAAATATGAAATAACCGTAGTGTCGGCACACCGAACACCAAAGCGCATGTTTGACTTTGCGTCGGGTGCATCAGACCGTGGAATCAAGGTCATCATTGCGGGTGCAGGCGGAGCAGCGCACCTGCCCGGGATGGTGGCATCGCTTACCACACTGCCCGTTATAGGAGTACCCATCAAATCCAAAGCCTCCATCGATGGCTGGGATTCTATTTTGTCTATTCTGCAAATGCCTTCCGGCGTTCCGGTGGCTACTGTTGCCCTCAACAATGCCAGCAATGCCGCTGTGCTGGCTGCCCAAATACTGGCCCTTTCCGAGCCGCTGGTGGCCGCCAAGCTGAAACAGCACAAAGATAATCTCCGCCAGAAGGTTGAAGAGAGCATCAAAAAACTGGAGAACAAGGATTATATGAACGACTAACTACCAGCAGTACCCTAAGGGAAGATGCAGCACAGATTTTGGGTGACAAATATTTGAAATCGCAATAGCTGTGGTACACATCAAAGAGGCAAAATGAGTAGATTTTGTGATAAAAAGTGAGCCTTAAACCGATCTGGACAGAGAAGAAATAAGCGAGTATATCCGAAATAATAAAAAGAAGAAATCGCTGGCTATTCCCGGAATTATGTCCCGCCGGAAAAAGCACTCTCAGGGTAAACAGGTACATGGACTCTGCTGCGAAAGGCTACGGACAGTTGGAATTTGCCTGGTATGGCTTAGGGAGGACTCGAAACGAGGCTTGGTAAAAAATTATGATTTCAATACAATCAAATCAAAGTACATAAGCCGGGTTCTTAGAGGTTGATTTTCAGGAATACCGGTATATCGCCGCCCTTCGATATGCCACATGAAGCCCTTAGCCACCAAAAAAACAGCCATCAGACCATAAGCCCTGAAATTGGCGATATTCCCCTTGCCTATGCTGTCCGGGATGCCATCCGGAACATTGCGGACAGCAAGCCCCCCTTAGGTGGCTTTCTTTTCCCCTTTTGGCTTGTTGAATATTATGGTTTAAAAATTTAACTTTGCCCAAAATGCAGAAATGACAGCCTTATCCATCTTTGCCAAACTGGAAAAACTGCCTCCCGCTTTAAAGGTGGAAGCCATGCAGTTCATAGAATTTCTGGTTGAGAAAAGTTCCGGAAAAAAATCTGAAACCAGACAGAACCATAAGCCTGTTTTTGGAAGCCTGAGAGGCAAAATAAAGCTATCAGATGATTTTGATGCCCCGCTGGATGATTTCAGGGAATACATGGCATGAATTTTCTTCTCGACACCCACACCATTCTCTGGTTTTTGGATGGCAATCAAAGCCTATCCCCGAAAGCCAGAGCCGCAATTGAAACAGCCACAACCACCAAATTTATCAGTATAGCTTCCATTTGGGAAATTGCCATTAAAAGAGGGCTTGGCAAAATCTGATCGGAAATTACCTTGAAAGAATTGATGCAGGCCATTTTGGAAAATGGATTTGAAATTCTGCCTCTGGACTTTATACATATTTTAAGCCTATCAGAGCTTGAAAATTTTCACAGAGATCCATTCGACCGCATTATCATTGCCCAGGCTCTCACCGAAAACTTAACCTTGATTTCCAAAGATCAGAATTTCAATTTGTATCCGGGAGTCAAGCTGGTTTGGTAAGGCATTTAAAGAAGTGGTCAAGCCCTGAGCCACCAAAAATCAGTCATCAGACCCTAAGCCCTGAAAGGACGACAATCCCTTGCCTATGATTGCCAAGAGACCATCCGGAACATCACGGACAGCAGAGATATTCTGGCTTTCCTGAAAATAATTATATTTGTATTATCCAATTTGATTTTGAAATGACAGCTGCACAAAAAACTCCCTCAGGCCTCAATCCCATACAACAATCTCTGTTAAGATTGTTTAATCGCCCGATGTCGGAAGAAGAAACGCTTCAGCTCAAGCGAATTCTTGTTCAGCACTTTTGTAGCCTGCTTCGGGAAGAAGTAGAAAAGGTAAGCTCGGAAAAGGGTTATAAAGGAGATTCTTTCGAAAACATGCTCAACTTGAACAGTTGATGCGAATAGTAGTTGACCCCAATTGTCTGCTGGCATCCATCCCACCTAAAAGTCCACATTAGTGGCTCTACGAAGCATTCGAAGCCGAAAGATTTGAATGGATAATCAGCAACGAAATTCTGACCGAATACGAAGAAAAACTAACGGAATTCTATTCAGCAAAAACAGCTGATCTGGTGCTTTCTGTTCTTATGGTTGCTCCCAATGCCATTTTTGCTGAACCCTATTTTCGTTGGCAACTCATTGAACCGGATGATGACGATAATAAGTTTAGTGATCTTGCTATAGCCAGCAATGCGGACTTTTTGGTTACCAACGACAGTCATTTCAATACATTGAAGTCGCTCGATTTTCCAAAAGTATAGGTAGTGAACTTGCAGGAATTCAAAAGTGTCATAAAAGGCTGAAAAGCCATGCCCTGGTGGGTATTGAAACAGCCATCCGGGTTGCAGGAATCCAAAATCAACCGTCTGACTTCTTCTAAAAAAAGGTTTTGGAGATTGGCAAAAACCACCTCTCCAAAGAACTTATTATTTGCCGCATCACGGTAGAGGAAGGAATATTTGAGATTGGGCTTGGGGCAAAGCTACCACAGGTGGATCTCAAATTTGGTTGAGAA
>JBIKMV010000200.1:0-5162 GCA_044359055.1 Catalimonadaceae bacterium | reverse complement strand
AGCCAGGCCCACTCAAAAAGAAATTGTCAGGAACAACAACAAGGTAATCACCAACGACAAAAGGGGCAATACCGTGGCGAAGGTGGACAAAGTGTATCATTTGAAGCGCAAAAATGCAGAGGCGTCAGAATTCGAGCCACAGGATGTGGATCATCCGCTGACCCGGAAAGACAGGGCCCGGGAAAAAAACCGGATAATCACCAGAGACAAGAGGGGGAACACAGTGGCCCATGTGGACAAGCAGTATTTGTTACGCCGGAAAAGTCTTCAGAATTCTGATTTTGAGCCTCAGACTGTTCCGCATCCTTACGAGAAAAAAATAAGGGCCAGAATGGCCAATGCAAGGATAAGTGAAGAAGTTCAGGCAACGACGCTCTCAAAACAGGCGCAAAAGGAAATCATGAGAAATAAAAGTGCGGCCACCTCCGATTTTGAACAGGGATTGGTGATGGGCAGAAAGGAACGAAAACGGATTGCAAGAAAAAATGCTTCCAAAACCGCCCGTTTTTCAGGTGGAAATACACTTTCCAGAGAAGATCAGCAGGAATTGATGGCGAAAAAAAGTGCCCAGGCTTCTGATTTTGAACCCGGTACTACGCTTGGCAGAGAAGATCAGCTGAAATTTCGAAAGAAAAAATCAAAAGAGGCTTCTGAATTTGAGCCGGGGACAACATTGGCAAGAGAAGATCAGCTGAAATTTCGAAAGAAAAAGTCTCAGGAAGCATCAGGTTTTACCCAGGGTATTACGCTGGGTAAAAAAGCTCAGATAGAAATGATGCAAAAGAAAAACCGCAGTATAGCCGGTTCAGTTAGAGGCAATACCATGAATAGAAAATCTTACCGGGAAATGCTGGCTTCCAAATCTGAAAAATTCTCGGCTTTTGAGCAGGAAATGGTTATAACCCGTGAGGAAAAGATCAGCAGGATGCGCAAAAAAAGCCAGACCATAGAAAACTTTCAGGCCGGCTACCTGAATTCGGCTGCGGAAAGAAAAGCCAGAATCCGGTCTTTTTTCTTTCCGGGACAATATCAGGCCAACTCTCCCTCCGAAAAACTCGACAAAATGCGGTCAATGTCACAAAAAATAGCCAAGTACGAGGGGGCAATCAAAAGGCGGGAATATGAGCGGAAAATGCATCCATCAGCCAGACATCTGGGCCGTTTTTCGCTGTATGCGATGGGAGATAGAGAAGAATTCAGAGCAAAGTTGACCAAAAGAATGGCGAAAATCAGAAAAGTAGATTTGCCTGCCTATCTCCGGGAAAGTGTAAAAAAGCCCAGGTATGATAAAAAAACAGAAAAAGGTCTCTGGGCGGAATGAAAAGCCGGGTGAAAAAAAGTTCCCTTTTTTCCAGGAAAATAAGGGCTTAACATTGCGATAACATTTCATAAAAAAGCTTTCTCATATCTTGCAGCGCTCTTTAGGGCAAAAAAATTATGTTCGGGCTTGAAGCTGGAGTGTTTATATTGTTGATTTTGTGCCTTTTGGCTGCTTGTGCATTCGAGTTTGTGAATGGGTTTCACGATACGGCCAATGCAGTGGCAACGGTAATTTACACCAATTCCCTCAAGCCTTGGCACGCAGTGATTTGGTCGGGAATCTGTAATTTTCTGGGGGTTTTTATGGGAGGAATTGGCGTGGCGATGGGCATTGTGAAGCTCCTGCCGACAGAGTCTCTGGTAGATCCGAATTTGTACCACAATGTGGCTTTGATTATGGCCCTCCTGATTTCAGCCATCATCTGGAATCTGGGAACTTGGTATCTGGGCCTTCCTGCATCGAGTTCTCACACCCTCATCGGAAGCATTCTGGGGGTGGGTCTTGCTTTTCCATTTGTGGAAGAAGGCAACAAGGCCGCTGTAGATTTTACAAAAGCTTATGAAATCGGGGCATCGCTCATTGTATCACCTCTTTTCGGATTTAGCTTCACAGTTTTTTTGATGTTTATCCTAAAAAAATTTGTGGACAGGGAAGATCTTTTCAAAGAGCCCAAAAAAGGAAAACATCCTCCTTTCTGGATTCGCTCTATTTTGGTTCTTACCTGTACGGGTGTCAGCCTTTCCCACGGTGCCAACGACGGTCAGAAAGGTGTTGGTCTAATGATGTTGATTCTCATAGGAATAATGCCTGCCTACTTTGCACTAAACACCGCAAAGCCCATCAACATTGCCTCTCCCCACCTCAAAAACATCGAATATGTGGTTTCTTCGATTGATACCACCGACCTGGGACTGAAAGAAAAAAAGGACCGGAATGCATCTTTTGGCTATCTGACCGATTTGAAAGGGTTTACAGAAAAATCAAGATTAACCCGGGAACTCAGTTCTGAAGAAAAGCTTCAGATCCGGGCAGATCTGATCCGGCTCGGCCGCTCCATAAGCAACCTGAGCAAAAGTCCCAATGTGGCTCTGAGCCCAAGCAAACGCAAACTCCTTGACAGCAGCATGGATGGATTGAAGGTACATACCGATTATTCGCCATTCTGGGTAACCCTGCTCATTTCTCTTTCGCTAGGCCTTGGCACCATGATTGGCTGGAAGAGAATAGTCAAAACTTTGGGAGAAAAGATTGGAAAAGAACATCTTACCTATGCACAGGGTGCATCTTCTGAGTTGGTTGCCGCTTCTACCATAGCCGTGTCCACCTATCTGGCTTTGCCTGTCAGTACCACCCATGTGCTGAGCTCTGGAATAGCAGGCAGCATGGTAGCCAGCAAAGGCGTAAAAAATCTCAGAAAGGATACAGTCAAAAATATCCTGCTTGCCTGGTTGCTTACCCTCCCTGCTTCCATGATCATTTCAGGAAGTCTTTTTGTGTTGTTCAGGGCATTTATGTAGTCCTGGCGGGGCTTTGCTCCAAACCTTAAATCAGATAATTCGGGCGTTTGGGTAATGAAAAGGCCTGATGACCCGAAAGATGAAAAGTAAAGTCCGTTCTTAAAATCCTACAAATTTCAGTTTCCTTTGCAGGGCAGAAAAATACCATGTCAATTGCAGTCAGTGAACTCACCAAATCCTATGGAAGCCAGCTGGCGCTCGACCATATTTCTTTCTCTGTAAACAAGGGCGAAGTACTGGGGCTTCTTGGCCCAAATGGTGCCGGAAAATCCACCACCATGAAAATCCTGACAGGCTACATTCTGGCGAGCTCGGGAAGTGCTGAGATATGCGGAATAGATGTGGAAAAATATCCTCTGGAAGTAAAAGCAAAAATTGGCTACCTGCCGGAGCACAATCCCCTTTACACGGATATGTTTGTACGGGAATATCTGGAGTTTGCTGCCGGACTTCACGGTCTTTCTTCAGGAGCGACCAAGAAAAGGGTAGAGGAGCTGATTGAGAAAACAGGCCTCACTGCAGAAAGGAAGAAGAAAATCGGGCAACTCTCCAAAGGCTACAGGCAAAGGGTTGGCTTGGCGCAGGCCCTCATACATGATCCCGAAGTGCTTATTCTCGATGAGCCCACCACCGGTCTGGACCCCAATCAGATTGTGGAAATCAGAAATCTGATCCGTGGTCTGGGCGAATCAAAGACGGTGATTCTTAGCACCCACATTATGCAGGAAGTAAAGGCAATTTGCCAGAGGGCCGTCATCATTTCCCGGGGTAAGCTGGTGGCCGATGAGCGGGTTGAGGATATAGCAGGCCTCAGCATGCAAAGAAAGAGTCTGAATCTCCGCTTTAAAGAAGTGTATGATAGTCAGTGGATTAAATCAACTGAAGGGGTGAAATCCACCCGGAAAAAATCAGAAAAAGAAATTGTTCTGGAAATCATGGAAGGGCACGAAGACCGGATTCAGGATTTGATTTTTTCGGAATCAGCCCGCCGTAAGCAGGTCATTCTCTCTATGGACTGGGAGGAGTCGAGTCTGGAAAAAGTGTTTCAGGAATTGACCAAATAGTCAGATTTTCAGCGACTTTTCAAACAATTGGAGGTAGTCTTCGGCTATCTTCTCCCAGGTATAGCTTTGCCGGATTTCGTTTTGCAAGGCTCCACCCAGAGCCTGTCTGTCCGGATTCGGGTCCTGTTGCTGCTGCTGGGCCACTTCCTCTGCACTTGAAAAGTACAGACCCTTTTCGCCCAGGATGTGCCGGTTGAATTCATTCCGGTGGGCCGAAATGAGGGCGCCGCAGGCCATTGCTTCCAGCAGAGAAGGGTTGGTGCCGCCCACCGAATGCCCGTGGTAATACAGGTAGCATTGATTCCGGAGGATATCCAGTTCCGACTTACAGTAATTGGGCCCGATAAACCGGATGCCGTTACCCGAAAATTGTTTTTCCATGCGGCTGCCGAAGATGTTTTTTGTGCTTCCCACCACCAGCGTTTGTCTTTTTGTTGCCGAAGCGCAGATGCCCTGCAATATCATTTCAATGTTGTTTTCGGGTTCCATCCGTGCCAGGATCATATTGAACGAAAAGGGCTCCAGTCCATACTTTTCAAGAACTTTTGCGGGATTGCCCAGGTCCGGGATTTCGGCTCCGTAGGGGATGTAGGCAGACGATTTTCCGTATTTCTGAAGGAGGTATTGCTCAATGCCCATAGAATCGGCCACCAGTTCATCCGAAGTTTTTATGGCCCAGTTTTCTGCCTGCCTCAGAAACCACTGCACCTTGGGAGAATATTTGCTCCTTTTCCATTCCAGGCCATCCATATTGGTGATGATCCGGGATTGGCGGGGAAGCAGAAATCCCCATACGGAACTGCTGGTGTAGCCCAGTTGCAGCAGGATGTCAAAATTTCTTTTTCGGGAATCGAGGATGCAGCCAAGATCATAAATAAATTGCCCGGAAGTACCCATCCAATATTCGGGGTCATACACTGAAATCCGTTTAACTCCCTGGTATTCATCACCTCTATATTCATGTTTATGGCCGCAGTACACCATTACCTCATGTCCTTTTTCTACCCAATAGCGGCTTACCAATTCAGCAAATTGCTCAAACCCACCATAGCGGTTGGGTATTCCACGGGTTCCCAGAATGCCGATTTTCATGGTTGTTTTTTGGGTCCGTACATAGATTTCCAGCTTTGCCTGGTAAAGGATCCGTTTTTTAACCTAAATATCTGGACAAGCAGGAATTGCATGCTGGTTTTTTGGAATGGATGCGAAAAAAGGCAGAAGAACTGAAAATAAAAAAACTCCTGTCTGACGCTCCAGCAT
>JBIKMV010000199.1:0-5168 GCA_044359055.1 Catalimonadaceae bacterium | reverse complement strand
CTGATTTTGAAAAGGTGCTTTTTTCTTTCTTAAAATCCCAATTTTCTAATGTTATGGCGGTTTTTAAAAAAGAAGCTTGCCAAGGCTCTTGATGGCTTTTTATGATAAGAAATATTTGCAGAATCAGGATTTTTTCGACAAAATATATTCCCGCCTTCTGAAACCGAAAGAAAGTAAGAGAAATCTAGAGCTTAAACTGTACGCTGAGTTTAACCCCGAATCGTCTAACCCCTGGATTTTCCAGATAAGTGAGCCTGTGTATAAAATCTACCCGAAAGAGTTTGAAAATGTTTTCTACCCCGTAACCCACTTCGGTATAAGGCTTGCCCGGGTCCAGGGCCCGGAAACCGGCAATTTCAGCTCCGTCTGCTTTCGGGGGAATCAAACCGAAGTTTTTTTCGTTTACTCTTCCCAGAAGCACATTTCCTGTAGCCACAAAGCGCCATTTCAGTTTTCGGATCAATGGTATGGAGTTCAGAAACAGACCCTCAAAATTGTGCTGATAGTTCAGTGAAACAAACCTGTCGCTAACAAACTCAAAAAACTGCATCATATTGAATGATGACAGATTCAGGAAAGGAGTCTGATTGCCCAAATGTGAACGCAGGATCGGATAGGGAACATAAGATGGGGTGAAACCGCTGACAAAGGTAAACTTGCCCGTACCCAGAATGCCGTAGCGTACAAATTTGATGGCCGTAAATTGCACCTTATGGTAATTCAAATCTGAATTGAACAAACCCCCAAAACCAACTCCCTTTATTCCGGCTGTGTAGCGAAGCGACAAAATGGGCCACCGCCCTGCCCCAAGGCTCACCCGTTGATTCTCATTTTCAATGAATTGCTCATCTCTTCCGTATCTTACCTCAGCGCTGAATTCGGCTGTTTCGAATGTTCGGGAAATGGTTGAATCGGTACCTATTTCTCCGTTGCGGGTATTGCTGTAATAGGCAAAATCATAAAACCCCTTTGCAGGCTGAAAATTCCAGAGATTGGAGTTGAGATTTACAATCAGGCCCCTTCTTACTTCGCGGCTGAAATTCAGTTTCAGGCTCCGGCTGTAGTATGGACGGCTGCGGTCTATATCACCCAGACGGGTAAAGGCAAAAAATAAATTGTTTGAGGCCACCGAATTGTCTATCAGAGCCAGCTGCTCAAGGTCATACCGGTGCTCGATGCCTGCCACAGTCCATCGCCGACGGCTGAGGATATGCTGAAGGCTCATTCCATATTTAAGTTGGTTGTCGCGTGTGCCATAGGCCAAATAACCGGAATATACCCATTTTCGGCTGAAAAACTGATTGGTACGAAGGCCAAGCCGGACACGGTGGCCTTCCACATTGTTCCAGCCGTAAGTGTACAGGTAAGGTCCGAAGTCTATATTACCAATCCTTTTGTGTCCGTTGATGAGGATATTTACAATTTCCACATAGGTCTTCACGGCCGGTATCTTTTTTACCGTATCAATCATTTTAAAAACATTCCGCTCTGTAATGCTGAGGGTGTCGTGCCGTCGCTGATTCCAGTAAATATCGTCCGATTTGTGGAGGTTATCCGACAGTTCTATTGGCTTTTCATAAAAATCGGCCGGCATAGGTCTGTTGACCACAAAGTCTTTGTTAGAGGTGTAAAACTTGGCAATCATACCTGCCCAGTTCTTGCTCAGATTGGCAATGTCTATGGTTACTCTGTTTTTGGCGGGTAGATATGGCCCGGCGCTGGTCTTTTTCAGTTCCTGCTGAATTTTTATTTTATCTATAAAATTGATGTTGGCATCTTTAGTAATCATCAGGTCTAGTCTTGTAAGGGCCCAGTCGGAGCGGTTGATCCAAATGGTTCCCTTAAATGCCAGATCCTGGGGTCTTTTGGGGCTCACTTCAATTCTGTAAATCCAGTCTCCTTCTGCTATGCGGGTACTGTCTTCCAGCAGGTAATCGTAATAGAGTTTCCAACCGTCTGCTATCGGCGATACAAATTCCTTTTTCACCACCGTGAGCCAGTTGCGGTAAAAATTGTATTCCTGAAAAGAGGACCCAACGATCTGCGACACCACCGAACCTTCATTGCTGCCCAAGCCTGATATCTTGGTTTTTTCAATGAATTCCTTGTTTTTGGGTGGATTGTTCATGAAATAGAATTTCGAAATGGTTTCAGAAACAAAAAAAGGAAGCAGGGCCTGACCGTCTTCTCCGGTTACCTTTCCGATAGAATCCAGTACATTTTGAATCTTTTTGATGATTTTTTTCTTTTTGAACTTTTCTGAAAGTTTATCAATGTCCACCTCCAGCTTGTTGTAGGATTCGTGTTCGTATGAAATAAGGTTGCGCTTGTCGTTGAACTCCTTGTGCCGGATCACCTGTCTCAGGATAGGCCAGGCCGGATTTTCACCAGGATTGATTACCACTTCTTTCAGTTCGATACCGGCTTCTTTGAGTTGAAAATTCATGGTTTGATTTTGCGCACCCTGAATTTTTTTTGTTTTCATTTTGTAGCCGATATAGATGGCCGAGAGGCTGTCTACCGGTCGTGACAACTTCAGGGTAAAATTCCCGTCAAAATCACAAACTGTGCCAATGGAAGAGCCTTTTACAATCAGGTTGGCAAATGGAATGGGATCGTTGTTTTCGGCATCGGTTACCCTGCCTTTTATCACAAAACTTTGGGCAACTGAAAAATACAGGCTTGAAAAAATAAAGAAACAAATGAGCGCTAACTGCCGCATTCCCTTGGTTTGGATATCAGTTTGCCGCATTTGAAGACGGAAACTCCGGCCAAAGAAAATAATTGCCGGTGAAATGCTTTCAGATTTTTGCTTTTGAGGATGTTTTTCCCGGAAATCTCAAGGGTATGGTGTTTCAGATGTCTGTTTGGCTGAAAAGCAGTCCCCGCTTTTATTTACTCCGGATGGCTTCTACCGGATTCATCCCTGCCGCACGGAGGGCCGGGGCTATGCCTGCAATAAGACCAATGGCCACACTGAGCCCAATGCCCTTCAGAATATTTTTTGTGGTAATCACAATTTCAAAAGATTCTGAGGGAATGAATGAAAGCGTATAGACCAAAAACAAACCAGCCAGCCCGCCAATCAGACTCAGAAAAACAGCTTCCGATAGAAATTGATTCAGAATGAATGAGTTGCGGGCTCCCAAAGATTTCTGAATACCAATCTGATTGGTTCTTTCTTTTACCGAAACAAACATAATGTTGGCAATTCCAAAGCCGCCAACCAGAATGGAAAAACTTCCGATGATGGCCCCGGCCAGACTCACTACATCAAAAATATTGGTAATGGCTTTGGCAATCAGTTCCGGCCGGTTAATGGCAAAATTGTCTTCCTGAAATGCTTTCAGACCCCTGCGGCTCCGCATCATGGCCCTGATTTCATTTTCCAGATTCAGCAGTTTCAGGTCTTCTTCCATGCCTTTTACGGCGATTACAGGCTCAATCCAGCCATTTTTAATCTTAAAAAACTGTGAAAAGGTTTTAAAAGGAATGTAACAGGTAATGTCGCTGCTGGGCATGCCCACCAAATTGGTGCCCTGCCGCTTCAATACCCCAATTATGGTCAGTTTTTTACCCCTTAGGCTCATCGATTTTCCCAGAGCACTCTGTCCCGGAAAAAGCGCTTTGGCAATTTCATCCCCGATAATTGCATTCCCGGAATTGGCCTCGGCTTCTTTCTGAGAAAAATAACGCCCCTCTGCCAGTCGAATGTCGTTGATCATATTGAACTGGAAGGTTATGCCCATCACATTGATGCCGTCAATCGAGTTGTTTTCGAACTTCAGAATCCGGTCTCCTTTGGAGGCATACATGGCGGTATTTTCTGCATGGCCCAGATTCCGCTCCAGAAACCTGAAATCTTCGGGCGAGGCCACGGGCCGGTTTACAAACCTGTACCAGGGATATGAGCCTTCAAAAATCCAGGGCCATTTTTGTACATAAAGCACCTTATCGCCAAAAAAGGACATGCTTTGCCGGATGCTTATCTCCAGCGAATCTACCAGCGAAAACACCGCGATAATGGCAAAAATCCCGACAGTAACACCGAGAAGGGAAAGAAGTGTGCGCAGCAGATTGGACCTGAGGGCTCCCAGAGCAAACCGTATGCTTTCCAGCCAGAGAAGAATGATTTTTATCAAAACTGAATTTTCGGCTCAAGGTAATGGCAGAAAGCCAAATCAAAAAAAATCTATTGGATTACCGATGCCAATTTGATGTTGAAAGGCAAGGATACAAATGAAAACGGGAGCTTTTGGCTCCCGGATGAAAAATAGGATGGATCAGAAATTGACGGTTGGTGGCTTTTCCGCCCCGGCCTCAGCCTCAAAATATCCCTTTTTCTCAAAACTGAACATTTTGGCAGTCAGATTGGTGGGAAATTTCTGGATGTAGGTGTTGTAATCCTGTACCGCTTCATTGAATTTCATCCTTTCCACGGTTATCCGGTTTTCAGTTCCCGACAATTCGGCCTGAAGCTCAAGAAAATTCTGGTTGGCTTTCAGGTTGGGGTAATTTTCAGATACAGCCATCAGCCTTCCGAGAGCAGAAGACAATCCCATCTGGGCCTGCTGAAACTGAGCAATTTTCTCAGGACTCAGGTCGTCGGCCTTGATGGTAACCTGTGTGGCTTTTGCCCTTGCCTCCATCACATCTGTGAGGGTTTTCTGTTCGAAATTGGCGGCCCCCTTTACGGTATTTACCAGATTGGGAATCAGGTCGGACCGGCGCTGATACACATTCTGAACCTGACTCCAGGAAGCGGCTACCGCCTCCTGCTTGCTCACAATGCTGTTGTAGCCACAGGATGAAAAACCAAAGGAAATGGCAAACAGGCCTGCTGCGGCCGTGATTTTGCGGAAAACTGAGGGAATGTTCATGTTGAAAATAATTCTATAAGTTTGAAATTTAAATCACCAAAACGGTGCCAAAATTAAATCCGTTTACCAAACTTTGGTTGAAAGGTTAAAAAAACTGCTTTTCCCCCTCCGTTTTTCAGGAGAAACGGCAGACTCTATTGTTTTGCCGCTTTGGCTTTTATGGAACATTTGGTGCCTTCCATTGTGTTTTCTTGGATTTGGGGAAGACACTGATGCCTGGCTGATGGCGCAGACCATTCAAAAGCTAAAGCAGGGATTGCCTTACGACCCCGCCAGATCTCTCGGAAA
>JBIKMV010000198.1:0-5175 GCA_044359055.1 Catalimonadaceae bacterium | reverse complement strand
TATGAGGCACTTCGAAATTTCCCAGGGCCTCCTACCCAACTGACGGCCCGCAAAACCATACTGGGCTCTGAAAGTGAACTGTTTTTTTATTACGATCCAGCAGAAGATGCCCTTTTGTTTAAACCCACAAATTCAGGTTTACCCTTCAGGCGAATAGCTGTTTATGACCTAAGAGGTTCCTGTGTGTTTGACAAGGAGAAAAATATTGGCTCTTTTTCGGTAAGAAACTTGCATCCCTCGCTTTATATTATCAAAGCAGAGCTGGAAAATGGAGAGGTGTTGGTGAATAGGTGGTTGAAATTAAATCCTTGAAAAAAAATTCTAATAAACCAGTCAAACAACTGACCAGCAACGGATAACATTGTATTTCTAAAAGCGGGGCAGGGTTGCCTCGCAGGAGCAGTTTCACTACATTTGTAATTTGTGCAACGAAGGAATTTCAGGGTAAAAAGTCCCAGCCTTCAGAAATACAAGAGACGATTATGCGGTACATATTTTTCACTTTTATTCTGCTTTGCTTGTTCGGTAAGGCCTCCTTCGCCCAATCCAAGGCAGATACTACCATAAGTTTTCAGGTGTCGGGCAATTGCGACATGTGCAAAGAGACCATTGAAAAGTCTGTGGATGTAAAAGGCGTGAAATCAGCCATATGGGATGCAAAAACCCACCTTTTAACCGTGAAATACAGCACTGCAAAGGTGAGCGAAGACAAGCTCCACGAGCTGATCGCCGAATCCGGCTACGACACCGAAAAGAAAAAAGGCAATGACAAAGCCTACGCAGACCTGCCGGACTGCTGCCGCTACGACCGGAGCAAATTGCCGCTTGGCAGGTAATTCTGACAAGCCGGTTTTGATAAAAAATGCCTGAAGGCAATTAATTTCTGAAGGCCTGAAAATTTTTATCAGGGTTACAATCTGTCCCGGTTTATGTGAACATCCTTGTCCTTGCCGGTAAGGAGAAAACAGATTGCTTAGGTCCAACCGACCCCCTGAAGATGGCTCAGCCTGAGGCTTTTTGAGGGGAGATTTCGCCAAAGCAGATGAGTGTCAGGAGAAAGTACTGTTTTCTCGGTCAACTCCTAATTGAAAAAATAGGGCATCGAAAATTTCTGATTGCAAACGAGTATCTGAAATGTGTCCATACTCTTTTGATAATCTTTGTTTATCAATTGTTCGGATCTGATGACAGAGAATAATGGATTCATTTTCAAGTCCGTAGTTATTAGCCAAAATCAAAGATTCATTTGGATAAATCTTTCTTCCGGTTTTTCTGGATGTGAGGGGAATGACATTTACGGTATTGAGCAAGTCGTTAATTTGGTCTTCACTTACAACAAGTACAGGCCTTGATTTTCCTTGTTCCGAACCAATTACAGGGTCAAGATTTGCTCGATAAATTCTCCATTTTTTTACTTTCATATGGTGTCGTTGTCAATTGAGTCGAAGTCCTTATTTACTTCCGAAATATCGGCGAGAAATAAAGGATCTTTAGAGGCGTCTTTGAGTAGGTCCAATTTCTGTTCTCTGGTATCAACCTGGTCGTCAATTAAAACTGTCACCTTTTTTCTGTTTTCAAAATTCGGTGGCAATGTTACCACGACTTGATTATCATTTACCTGACAAACTTTTTTAAAAGTCATTGCAAAAAAAAATTATTTCAAATATAGGGTTTAATTATGAAAAAAAGAAGCGGAGTATTCTTGACAGATCTGGCTAAAAATTTGCTAATCGACTTATTAACAGTGTGTTGCAATTCTGGTGTCATTTGCTCGCAACCCAAATTTATCCATATATTTTTCGGTATAATTTAATGAAGGCAACTTTCAGCCCCTTCCCCTGAAGATGGCTCAGCCTGAGGCTTTTTGAGGGGAGATTTCGCCAAAGCAGATGTTTTAAAAGCTGCCTTTTTTTTCGATTTTCAAAAACAGGTAGTCGCCTGATTCATCTTGATAATGACCTTTGATTTTTTCAAAAGATTGGTTGTCTATATCGTTTCTAAGCTTCAGCAAACCTTGTTTTACTTCTTCTGTATTGGCTAATGAGGAAAAGGATGAGATTCCGTGTCGAATAGTTTCATCAAAGTAGCGGTCCGGATTATTTTTTCCGACATATAAAAAACAGTCTTTTAGGTCGTCCCTGATATAATATTTTTCAATTTCCGTGATTTCAAGCGCTGTTTGTTTAATGGCTTCTTGTATTTTGGGAAGCGACGGCATTTGAACAATGGAAGAATGAAGCATTTTTGGAAAATAATGGTTTAGCCAATATCCTTTCATTTGTTCGGATGTAGAAGTAAACATTACAATTTTTCCATGGTCAGCTAGTACTCTGTTTAGTTCTGCAAATCCTTTTTTCAGGTCTGTCCAATGGTGTATGGTCAAAGTGGCAATAATGCCGTCAAAGATTTTGTCATTTGCAGGTATTTGTTCTGCTGTTCCTTTTAACCAATTTATTGATTGATTTCGGGATTTGGCTTCGTTGAGCATTTGCTCAGAAGGTTCTACACCAATAAATTTAAATCCTTTTTCAGCCAGCGCAATTGTGTAATTTCCGGTGCCGCAACCAATGTCAAGATAAATTTTGCCGCTTTTGGGTTGCAAGTGATGGAGAAATCTTTCCGTTAAATATGGGTCGGCTTGCCTGGTCGAATTATATCCTTTTCCGATTATGTCGTATTTTGGTTCTTGCATAGTACCTTGTTTTTCAGTTAATTTTTCCATTGTAAAGTGAACCAATAGTCTCTCCGGAAATGGTTTTGAATCTCGTCAAAAAGTAGCTTCTATTTCAAATCTACATTTTTCAGCAACCTGCCTCTGGAATGTTCCGTTGAGCCTACGCCCTTTAGGCCTGTGATTAAAACTGCATCAGTCAGAGGTGTCATTGTCTGAAGAGAAACAGGTTATTTCTTTACCACTCAAATCAATGAAAAAAGCATGGAAAATTCAATATAAAAACGAAGGATTAGGCGCTGGCCGTAAATATGTATGTGAGAGAACCTTACAACAAGGGATGAAAAAACATGGCTGGCTATCGGGCTAAGAGGTTTTTTACCTCCAACCTCCACCCAATGCCCTATACAATTCTACCAGAGCCTGAAACTGCATTTTTTTCAGGTTAACCAATTCCAGCTGCGATTGCAGGGCATTTTTCTGGGCGGTGTTTACTTCCAGATAAGAGGCTCGCCCTGTCCGGAAAAGTTCGCCGGAGGTGATTATGGCATTTCGGAGCAAGGCTACTTCCATGTTTTTTATTTCAATCATCTTTTTGATGTTGTCAAGCATGGTCATGGCGTTATAAGCCTCGGTAAAACTTCGCACCAAAACCTTTTCGTATTGGATGTAGGCCATTTTTTGTTCGGTTTCGGCTTGCAACAACTGGGCTTTCAGTTGCCTTCTGTTCAACAAGGGTGCCACCAATCCACCTAAACCATTGTAAGCAACGGAAGCGGGTATTTCTAAAAGTAAAGCTGCATTGAAAGATTGAAGACCCAGTGCAGCACCAAGATTCAGAGAAGGATAAAAAGCAGTTTTTGCTGCCCCCAGATCCGCACCGGCAGCGGCCAATTCCCATTCAGCTTGTTGAATATCTGGTCGATTTTGAAGCATTTCAGAGGGTAGACCGGCTTTCAGGATGGCAGGCACCTGCTGGTCAAGGGCTTTGGGATTTCGAATTAAGGCTTGCGGAAATTGCCCCAACAGAAAATGCAGTTTGTTTTCCGCCTGAATAATCAGTTGAATCACTTCCTGTTCCTTTTCGCGGGATCCCAACAATTGCGATTCCATAATTTCAACCGCCAGTTGATTGGCCTGACCGGTTTGTTTTTGTATGCGAACGGCTTCCAGGGCCTTTTCCTGCAATCCAATGTTTTCCCTGTAAATGGATAATTCGTTTTCCAAAGCCAGCAGGTGAAAATAGGCAGATGCCACTTCAGATATGGTGGTTGTAAGAACCAGATTTTTTCCTGCTTCACTTGCCAAAAACCTACTGTAAGCCGCTTTTCTTCGGTTCTTTAGTTTTCCCCAGAGGTCTGCCTCCCATGAACTTTGCAAGCCCAGATAATAATCGGGAAGGGGATTGGGCACTCTTTGGTTTGGATTCAGATTTGGAGAAAAGCGGGTGTCGTAGTTGCCCACTCCGTCCATGGTATAGTTTCCAAACCGCCTCATACCCAGCCCAATATTTGCGTTTAAATCGGGAAGATTGTTTCCCTTGTTGAATACAACACCGGCCCGAAAAATTTGCACTCTCTGCAGAGCCAGGCGATAATCAAAATTCTGAAGTATGGCCATGTCAATCAGCGAGCTGAGTGATGAATCGAAATATAAATTTCTCCATGAGGGAAGTGTCTGGCTTACGGTGTCTTTTTCCAAGCCAGGAAATTTCGGGGGCAAGCCGGCTTTTTTTAGGGAGTTCGACTGGCTTACCCGGCATGCCGAAAAGCCGAAAACCAATCCGAAAAAAAGTAAGTAGGGTAGGAGATTACGCCCCAATATCGGCCGATGCGGGATTTTCAATGGATTGAGATTTTCTGGAATTTGCGCCGATTCCGGCAAATACATAATATAAACCGGGGACCACTAAGACCCCGAAAATAGTTCCAAACAGCATCCCGCCGGCTGCGGAAGAGCCGATGGTTCGGTTGCCGATTTCGCCTGCTCCGGATGCAAGCATGAGGGGAATCAATCCGGCTATAAATGCAAAAGAAGTCATCAAAATGGGCCTGAGTCGTGCACCTGCCCCGATGAGAGCGGCCTGGAATACACTGAAACCTTCCTTTTGCTTCAATATGGCAAACTCCACTATGAGGATGGCATTTTTTCCGAGCAAACCAATGAGCATCACCATGGCCACCTGCGCATAAATGTTGTTTTCCAGTCCGAAGAGGTACAGAAAAAACAAGGATCCGAAAATTCCGCAAGGCAGGGAAATCAGGACCGGAAGGGGCAAAATGAAACTTTCGTATTGGGCAGCCAGCAAGAGATAAACAAAAAGCAGGCAGATGCAGAAGATGAACACAATCTGATTTCCCGACTCAATTTCTTCCCTAGTCATTCCGGAGTATTCGTGCGAAAATCCCCGTGGCAAATGTTTGGCCGCCACTTCTTCAATGGCCTCAATGGCCTGGCCCGAACTGTATCCTTTAGCCGCTTCTCCGTTAAGCATGGCAGAGGTA
>JBIKMV010000197.1:0-5235 GCA_044359055.1 Catalimonadaceae bacterium | reverse complement strand
CACGGGATGGAATCGAGGTAAGCATATCTGGCAATGGTTTCTGCGGTTGCTCCCGGAAAACGCTGCTGCAATTGCTTCACAGGCGTTGCCGCGAAGAGGGGGTAGGCCTCCATTTTGAAGCTGAGGTAAGCGAACTATCCCGCTTTGCCGATGCCGACATTCTGGTGGCCTGCGACGGCATTGGCAGCCAGATCAGGAGTGCCTTCGAAAAGGAATTCGGCACTTCGGTAGTACTCAACCGCAACCGCTTTGTATGGTGTGGCTCAACCAAACCCCTCGATGCTTTTACTTACTTTTTCAGGAGCACACCGCATGGTCTCATGGTTGCCCACAGCTATCAGTACGAAGAAGGCATGAGTACCTGGATTTTCGAATGTACCGACGAAACATGGCGAAAATCAGGATTTGAGGTCGCCAATGAGGCAGACACCCTTGCAAGACTGGAAAAGCTATTTGCCGCAGAACTCGGTGGTCATACCCTTATCGGTAACAAATCCCATTGGAGACAGTTCCCCCGGGTACACAACCGGAAGTGGTGGCACAACAACATCGTGCTTCTTGGTGATGCCAAGGCTACGGCCCATTTTTCGATAGGATCGGGAACAAAACTGGCCATGGAGTGTGCCATAGCCCTGTCGGATGCTCTTATCGCACATCCGGATTCGCATATCCTTGCCTTTGAGCAATACGAAAAAGCCCGCCGCAGCCGGGTAGAGTCTATACAGAAGGCTGCTACGGTTTCGCTCTCCTGGTTCGAAAATATGAATCGCTACCGGGATTTTGATTTTATGCAGTTCGCCTTCGGCTGTATGACACGCTCCCGAAAGGTAACATGGGAAAACCTTCGGCTTCGGGATCAATCGTTTACCGAAAAGGTGCTCGATGAATTTGTGAGCCGCAATGAAGAAAAGAATGAATCCGGGCCGGCCCGAAGCGCAGCCTTCACCCCCTTTCATTTGCGGGGTCTGAAGATGGAAAATCGGATTGCCATGAACCCGATGGGTCTGGAAAAGGCAGAAAACGGGTTAATCAATGAATGGCATTTTCAGCACTATGCCTCCCGTGCTTTGGGTGGTTTGGGCTTGATTCTGACCGAAACTGTAGCCGTTTCGGAGGATGGTCGCAGCGGACCGGGAACGCCCGGCATATACAGCAGCAATCAGGCTGAGGCCTGGAAAAGGCTTGTGGATTTTGTTCACGGCAATTCTTCGTCAGTACTTGGCATTGAACTCGGCCACTGCGGATTTCACAGAGACCTGAGCCAGGCAGAAAAAGACTCCGTGAGGGCACAGTTCGCCTCGGCAGCCGAAAAAGTCCTTTATGCCGGATTTGACTGGATTCAGTTTCATACCCTGAATATTTTTAATCCCGGTGAAAGAGAAAAAGAACTAAGTGACCGCTGCGAATTTGCTTTGGAATTGTTCCGGATCCTTCGCCGTATTTTCCCGCAAGACAAGCCAGTATCGGTACATCTCCCCCCATTCCATCCCGGACAGAACTTTCTTTCGGAAGATGATTTTCTATTTCTGGCCGGGGCTTTTTCTCAGGCCGGTGCCGATATCCTTTTTATTCCCGGTGAAGGAGGAGCCGATGCGGGACCCGAAAACAGCATTTCGGTAGCCGATGCCATCCGCAACAAACTCTCCATTCCTGTGGTGGCCGGAGGAAATATACAGGATATAGATCAGATCAATACCCTGATTATGAATGGAAATGCCGACCTGATCGCAGCGGGGAATGTATTACTTGCTGATCCTTTTTTTGCATGGCATGCCCGTGCCTACGAAGGACTCGGAGCCGGCAATCTTCCATTGCCCTATGCCCATTCCTATCCGGCATTCAGCCAGCACATTCAGAGGAAAAGAAAGCAAACTGAAGCCATGAAAAAGGCCCTTAAACCCAAAAGCAACAAGTTGTAGTATTTTTTCAATAATCAGCCTTTTGCCGGGAGATTATCCCATTCACTCATAAAAATATCCGCTTGCCATGACAACTCACAGCGATTTATTTTCGTACCGAAGCCTACCCCCGGCCGACCTTCAGCCTGTGTTCAGGTTTCTGGATCTTCCCCCATTCCGGCAGCCCGAAATGCTGAACTGCGCTCACCGTCTTCTCGATTTTCATGTTGAAGGGGGCCGGGGACACAGGGTTTGCCTCCGGACCTTTGATGAAATCTGGACCTACAGTGACCTTCTGGAAAAAGCCAATCGGATTGCTCATGTGCTGACCCGCGATATGAATCTAAAACCCGGTAACAGGGTTTTGCTCCGGTCGGCCAACAATCCCATGATGGTGGCCTGCTGGTTTGCCGTGGTAAAAGCCGGGGGGGTGGTGGTGGCTACTATGCCCCTGCTGCGCTCTAAAGAATTGAGCACCATTGCCGATTGTGCCGAAATCAGCCATGCGATTTGCGATATTTCTCTGGCCGAGGAAATGAACAATACCCAATCGGCTTTTCTTAAAAAAATTGCTTTTTTCGGTGACGGAAGTCTGGAAGGGCAAATGATGAATCATCCGGCCCACTTCGAAAACTACCCTTCATCCAGCGATGATGTGGTTCTGATCGGATTTACCTCGGGTACCACAGGCCTGCCCAAAATGACAGCCCACTACCACCGGGATGTCCTCAATATTTGTGAAGCCTTTCCGCCGTATTCGCTTCAACCAAAGCCGGATGACATTTTCACAGGCAGCCCGCCCATTGGCTTTACCTTTGGTCTTGGCGGGCTGGTTTTGTTTCCGCTTTATTTTGGAGCTTCTGCCTTTCTGATAGAAAAGCCTGCCCCGGATCTCCTGCTGGAAGCCATTCAGAAGTTCAAAATCACCATATGCTTTACCGCACCCACGGCCTGGCGGGTGATTGGTTCCAGGGTGAAGGATTTCGATATTTCATCCCTGCGCAAATGCGTATCGGCAGGCGAAACCCTGCCACTCAAAGTATGGCAGGATTGGTACGATGCCACAGGCCTGAAAATCATTGACGGTATCGGGGCCACAGAGATGCTTCATATCTTCATTTCTTCTTCCGAAGAGAACATGAAACCCGGCGCAACCGGCTTGCCCATAACAGGTTATGAAGCAAAAATTCTGAATAATGAAGGCAACGAAGCCCCGAGAAATGAACCCGGCAGACTGGCCGTGAGGGGTATCACCGGATGCCGGTACCTGAACAGGGAGGAAAAGCAGAGAGAATATGTACAAAATGGCTGGAACCTCACAGGAGATATTTTCAGGCAGGATGAGGAGGGCTACTTTTGGTTTGTAGCCCGGGGAGATGATATGATTATTTCGGCAGGTTACAATATTGCCGCCATTGAGGTGGAATCGGTGCTGCTAACCCATCCGGGCATTGCCGAATGTGCGGTAGTGGGCCATCCGGATCCGGAAAGGGGCATGCTGGTTTGCGCCCATATTGTTTTGAAAGATGCCCAAATGGCTTCGGAACAGATGGCCGCTGAAATCCAGCGCTGGTTCAAAGAGGTGGCGGCACCTTATAAATACCCCCGGCTTATTTTTTTCAAAGATGCCCTGCCCAAAACAGAAACAGGCAAATTGCAGAGGTTTAAATTGAGATAATGGTCTATTTCCCGCAGTTTGATTTTTTTGCTCAGCTATACATCACGAAAAAATGAATAAGCACTTTTCAAAGAAGGAAGTTATCCGGTTTCGACATGCCGACAATGCCGGTATTGTTTTTTACCCCCGTTTTCTTGAAATGCTCAACGATCTGGTAGAAGACTGGTTTGGAGAAGCGCTGGGAAATCCTTTTGGTCTGATGCACAAAACCCATGGAATTCCGACCGTAGATCTGAAAGTTCAGTTTCTGAATGCTGCCCGGATCGGAGACCACCTGGATAAAAAACTATGGGTAATCAAAATGGGAAAATCATCGCTTACTTGCGGCTTTTGCTTCGACCACGAAGATGGGCGAACCTGCCTCAGTGGAGAGGTTACCCTTGTTTATGTATCTTTGACCGCAGATGGCATCAAGGCTTCCCCTTTTTCCGAAGAAATGAAAAGCCGGATTTCTGCATTTATTTTGAACACTGAATCTTCCCGCTGAGCCTTTATGGAATTTAAAAAATTTAAAGCCGCAACTGTTCAGACTGCCCCTGTCTTTATGGATGTGGAAAAGACCATAGCCAAAGCTGTTTCTCTCGTGCAGGAGGCAGGAAGAAACGGGGCAAGGCTCATTGCATTTCCGGAGGTTTTTATTGCCGGATATCCCTACTGGAACTGGATCATGACCCCGGTGCAGGGAAGCAAATGGTATGAGATTTTGTACAAAAATTCGATTACCCCGGAAGATGCAGCCATGCAGCCCTTGTATGATGCGGCCCGGGACAATGGCATTCACATTGTCATCGGCATCAATGAGCGGGGGCCTTCCTACGGTGAAATTTACAACACCAACCTGATCATAGACGACCGGGGCCTGCTGATTGGCCGGCACCGGAAACTGGTGCCCACATGGGCCGAAAAACTCACCTGGACAGGTGGCGACGGCTCTTCTCTGAAAGTGTACCACACCGAAATCGGACCCATCGGAACCCTTGCCTGCGGTGAAAATACAAACACCCTAGCCCGGTTTACCCTGCTCAGTCAGGGCGAACTTATACACATAGCCAACTATATCTCCCTGCCTGTGGCTCCCCCCGATTACGATATGGCCGATGCGATCAAAATCAGGGCCTGTGCCCACTCTTTTGAAGGCAAGTTATTTACCCTCGTTTCCTGCTCCACCATTTCGCAGGAAATAAAAGATGCCCTGAGAAAGGATGTTCCCGGCGTGGATGAGATTCTTACCAGAAAAAGTTCTGCTTTTTCCGGATTTATCGGACCGAACGGCGCCGTTATGGGAGAACCCCTGATCGACAGCGAGGGCATTTTGTACGCTGAGATAGACCTGGCCAAATGCATACAGCCCAAGCAGATGCATGATATCCTAGGACATTATAACCGATTCGACATCTTTGATTTACGGGTCAATACCGCCCCTGCAAAGAAGATTACTTTTACCGGAAGCGAATCCGGAACATTCGGAAATCATTAGCCTGCTTTTTTCTACCTATCAAAAATTCCTGGAATAACATGGATAACAATCAGAACTCAGATGAAGTGTACGGCCGGGCCAGGGTACAGGATTCTGACGAACTCAAGGCCTATTACAAAGAACTCGAAGCCCTCGGCGCCGGCGCACTCTGGACAGTAGCCAACGACATTGAGCCCTGGGAG
>JBIKMV010000196.1:0-5245 GCA_044359055.1 Catalimonadaceae bacterium | reverse complement strand
TGCTGCAATTGCCGGTCTTCTGCATCTGTATGGCTTTTTTTTAGCAGCAGCATTTCATAATCCAGAATTTTTCTGACGGTGGGATGGCTTTCATGAAAAAGATTTTCATACACCGTGAGCCGATCTTCGAGCTGGCTCTGCTGATCCTGAAATCCGATCCGTATGTCTTTGCGCACCGAAACAATACCGGAATCGGCAGTTTCTTTTCCGGCCAGAATTTTCAGAAAAGTGGATTTCCCGGCTCCGTTGGGCCCTACGAGGGCTACCTTTTCGCCATGGTTCAGGCCAAAGGTTACGCCATCGAGCAGTAATTTGTGGTTAAGTGATTTGCTCAGGTTTTCGGCCGAGAGATAATTCATGGGGCAAAGATATTTTGAGTATTCGGGTTTATCGGTCCCCTTTCGGACAAATCCCGCCTTTTTAACCGGACCGCCATATTTTTTTCCCAAACCGGCACGGCATCTGCCCGGCTTTGTTTACTTTTGATTTCAGATTTCTGCCCCGAAAAATGCCTTTTCCTTATTCCGATCCGGACCTGTATCCATCAGACAATCCGCATGTTGTACTGAGCAATGAGGGCCATGCCCGGCAGGGTCCGGTAGACCTGAAGCCCTCTGCAGACGACAATCTGCATGGCCGAATGGTTTTGGAAAGCAGCTGCACTGCCCGCCAAATGGCAGAGAAAAAAGGACAGAATGTGACCATGTATGGCTATCTGATTACAGTAAAGCCGGTGCGTACGGTAAAGGGCGAAACGATGAACTTTGGCTGCTTCATTGACCACGAAGGCTATTTTGTAGATACCATTCACTTTCCCCAAAGCCTGAAAAATTTCAGCTTCCGTGGCTCGGGGGTGTACCGCCTTCAGGGCAGAGTGGTGGATGAATTCGGGTTTCTAAGCCTTGAGGTACAGAAAATGGCGAAGATGCCCCGCCGGCCCGACCCGCGCATGGTCTGATATTTCCTTTTTTTTCAAATCCGGCAAGAGCCCATTCAGATGTCGAGACTTAGCAGGGTTATGCCCTGCCCACCCATATCGGCGTGCTCGTCGGCCATGCGGCTCACCTGGCTGTATTTTTTCAGATAACTCCGGATCTGACTGCGAAGAATGCCATCACCCTTCCCGTGGATGATTTTCAATTCTTTCTGACCCAGAAGAATGGCCTGGTCCAGCCAGCTGTCGATGAGAGAAATGGCCTCGTCGGTCCTGAAGCCACGCACATCCACAGATGGGTTGAATTCCATCATCTTACGGTTTATGTCCATACTTTCGGTATGCCGCTTCGGCCTTTGCAGCACCGGCTGACGGTAACCTGCAATTTTTTCCAGCCGCTCCGGTCTGATATTGGTCTTCAAATCGCCAATTACCACCTCGGCATCCTTCCCCCTGAATCCCAGCAACTGGCCGATGCTGTCGGTTCCTTTAATTCTCACAAAATCACCGGGTTGTACTGCTCCTTCAACAACCGAAATCTCCATCCGGCCTTCGGCATCTGATTTTTCTTCCGGGTTAATATCCCGGGGTTGCGGGGGAAGATTTTCGACTTTCCATTGCTCCAGATTCTGTCTGAGCTTTTTGGTTTTTTCCTTATCGGCCTCGTTTTCGCGAATCTGCCTTATGGTTTCTTCGATTCTCCGATTGCTTTCTTCCAGTAGCCCCGCCGCTTTTTTTCGGGCTTCATTCAGGATTTTCTTTTTCTGATTTTCCAGATCTGCATATTTTTTTTCCCACTCAGTTTGAAGCAGGCGGGTTTTTCGCTCCCTGTCACTGAGTTCCTGATTTTTGCTCTGCCATTTTTTCTTTTCGGCATCCAGTTCAATAATCAGCTTATCCACATTGATTTTTTTTACCCCGATTTTGTTTCTGGCCTGATTGAGGATAGCCCTTGGAAAGCCAATCTTTTCAGCAATCTCAATGGCAAATGAACTTCCGGGCTGCCCGATTTCGAGCTGAAAAAGGGGCTCCATTTTTTCCATGTCAAATTTCATGGCCCCGTTTTCTACGGCGGGGTGCCGGTGGGCAAAATTTTTCAGGTTGGAGTAGTGGGTATTGATAAGGCCGAAAACTTTTTTGTGGCATAGCCCTTCCAGAATGGCCTCGGCAATGGGCCCACCGAGAGCAGGGTCGGTGCCGGTACCGAATTCATCTATCAGAATCAGTGTTTTTTCGTTCGCAGCCAGCAGCATCTGCCGCATGTTTTTCAGGTGTGAGCTGTAGGTACTCAGGTCATTTTCAATGGATTGCTGATCGCCAATGTCCACCATGATTTGATCAAAAAGCCCCATTCCGGAGCCCTCTCCTACCGAAACGGGCACTCCCGCCTGCCACATATATTGAAGGAGGCCTACCGTTTTTAGACAAATAGATTTCCCTCCGGCATTGGGTCCGGAGATCACCAAAACCCTTTTTTCGTCTGTAAGCCAGATGTTTAGGGGAACAACCGGCTTCTTACTTTTCTGATGGGCCAGAAAAAGCAGGGGATGCCGGGCGTCGAAAAGCGAAAATGCGGGCCAAGGGTGGTGCCCGGGCATGCGGGCGTCTATGGCGGCTGCAAATCTTGCTTTTGCCCTTACCAGATCGAGGATGCCGAGAAAATGGCTTGCCGAGGCAATGGCCTGCCGGTGCGGCCTTACAAACAGGGTAAGTTCGGTCAGAATTTTGTGTACTTCCCGCTTTTCGGCAAATTCGGTTTCCCTGATTTCATTGTTCAGCTCGATGGCCTCTCCGGGCTCCATAAAAACGGTTTGCCCGGTGGCCGATTCGTCGTGAATGAAACCTTTGATGCGCCGCTTGTGTTCGGCCAGTATGGGAA
The DNA here is from genome assembly GCA_044359055.1 of Catalimonadaceae bacterium. Lineage (GTDB taxonomy): Bacteria > Bacteroidota > Bacteroidia > Cytophagales > Flexibacteraceae > CAMDMI01. Next base: position 2,432 of record JBIKMV010000196.1, on the reverse strand, counting down.
TCACCAGACGGCCATTTCGTATGGTGATGCCGGTGTCGTCCTGGGTATATCCGTCGGCAATGGCACTTTTAAGAATAGAATCCAGCTTTCGCCTGAGCCTGCTTTGCTCGTCTATCTTCTTCTTTCTCAATCGGTTTAACTCGGCAGAGGCTGTATCCCTTATCTCCCCGTCTTCGTTAAAAATCTTATCAATCTGAAAATACACTTCCTCCGGAATGTCGGCTTTTTCGCACAACCTGAACAGACAGTCGTACCGGTTTTTTGCGGCTCTAAGGAGCTTTACCGATTGCTGAACCGTTTTTAGGGCCTTGCTCAGGAAAGACCATTGCTCCGATAGCAGGACAAAGCCTTCGATGCCGAGTTGGTCTGTCAGGGGCTTCAGATCATAGAAATGCGCCTCCGGAAAATAAACTCCTTCTGAAAACAACTTGCGGCACTCTTCTGCCTGCTGCTGATGCAACACAATGGCATCGTAATGGCGCAACATTTTCATATTCAGGGCCATAGACCGACCCACTTCGCCATGGCAAGCCCCCGCAATCCATTCTTTTACCTGATCGAAACCAAGTCTTTGTTCCAGTATTTCCTGCTCGTTTTCCTTCAAGCGTCTGTTTTTTTTTTGACCTGCAATAATGCAAAAGGTCTGCACAAGGCTTCTGTTCAAACCAAATTTCCTTTTCATTTGTTGCCTGAAATCAGACAAATGGCAAATAGCAAGGCAAAATGGTATGTAGTGCTGAAAGGAAAACAACCCGGGATCTACACCGATTGGCCAACAGCAAAAGCCCAGGTTGACGGTTTCCCGAAGCCGGTTTATAAAAGTTTTGAATCGGAAAAGGATGCCAAAGAGGCCTGGAAAAACAAAAAATTTCCCCATCAGCATGGAAATGGCGAAATGCTACTGCCCGGAATAGATGCCCCTGTTGTAAAAATGGAGCCGCCTTCCGGGCCCTTTGTCATTGTAGATGCTTCGTCGCTGGGGGTACCCGGCCCTACCGAATACCAGGGCTTTTTGATGCCCGAAAAAAAATTGTTATTCAGCAAGCATATCGGTTTGGCTACCAATAATATAGGAGAATTTCTTGCTATTGTCCATGCCCTTGCCCTGATGTACAAGCATGAGTCTCCCCTGCCCGTGTACAGCGATTCGGCTACGGCCATCAGCTGGGTGCTGAAAAAGAAAGTAAAGACCAGCCTTGAAAGAAATGCCAAAACTGCAGAAGCCTGGGAATTGGTGGAAAGGGGCGAAAAATGGCTGCAAACCCACCTGTTTACCAACAGGATACGGAAATGGGAAACCGAACACTGGGGTGAAAATCCCGCAGATTACGGCCGAAAATAGTGCCCTTAAATTTGCTTGAACCTTTTTATGGTTGTAATTTTGCAGCACTCAAAGCCCAGGTGGCGAAACTGGTAGACGCACTACTTTGAGGTGGTAGCGCCCGTAAGGGTGTGCTGGTTCGAATCCAGTCCTGGGCACAAAATCCCGCCGGCAACAGCGGGATTTTTTATTTTTATAGCCCTGGCCCGGGTATGGGCTATTGATTAATCTTCAATCTCAATTTGGGGATAATGGATAGAATACAGCGAAAGGGTATCCAGGATGGTTTTGAGGATAATGTAGTTTTTGTACCAGTTTTTATCGGCCGGCACCACATTCCAGGGCACCACTCCCGGATTGTTCAGCAAATCGTTGTACACTTCCATATAGCGGTCGCGGTGGCGGGTTTCGATGATATCGGCCTCTTGATATTTCCAGCGTTTGTGGGGGTCGGTTTTGCGCTCGTCTATCCTTTTCTTTTGCTCGCTTTCTGATACATGGAGGTAAAATTTCAGAACAATGGTATTGCTCCTCACCAGTAGTTCTTCGAAGTGATGTATAGCTTTCAGACGGAAAAGCAGCGCTTCACTATCGGCAAGCTGGTGCACAGAGGGCACCAGAATGTCCTCATAATGAGACCTGTTGAATATCTGAATCATCCCTTGTTCGGGGCATTCGCGGTGGATTCGCCAGAGAAAATCGTGGGCATCCTCTTCTTCGGTTGGCTTTTTGAAAGACTTTACCCGGCAGCCGGCAGGATTGAGACCGGAGAATACATTTTTTACCGCACCGTCTTTGCCCGATGCATCCATGCCCTGTATGATCACCAAAACCGAAAACTGCCGCTGCGCAAAGAGCCTTTGCTGAATATCAGCCAGTTTGATTGTCCATTCTTCGCATTTCTTCCGGGCGTGTGCCTCAGAGACCGAGTCAGGGGGAAGAGTGGAAATTTTTTTGAGGTTGATTTTATGTTTTGCCATTGATTTTAAATGAGGAAAAGAAAAGAGGTTTCAAGGCTTCGGCCGATAAAATACACAAAATAATGAAGGCATCGGTTTGCTGGCCCAATCCCAAAGACAGCACGGCAGCAGCCAGCAGCATGAGGGTAATG
>JBIKMV010000038.1:0-17739 GCA_044359055.1 Catalimonadaceae bacterium | reverse complement strand
AGGGCATCTACCTGCTGAAAGTACAGACAGGGGGAATGCAGAAGACCTTCCGGCTGGTGAAAAATTAATAAGGATAAACCTTCGAAAGCGAAAAATCCCTGCCTTGAAAGAGGCAGGGATTTTTTTTTATTGCTTTGGGTATTTTGTTTTTCAGGTTTTGATTTTGAGGAGACGGAAAATTCCATTTTTTGCTGATTTTTCTCAATAATTATGCAAATTTCGATCAGAATATTACATGATTTTTAGCCGGATTTCGGGCAATTGTCTAAAATAAAAATTGAAAAGAAATTTTTTTTAAAGTATTGAATAACAATATTTTGAAAGAAAAAAAGATAATTATTTCAGTTCAAAATCCAAAAAAAATCAAAAAAAAGTTTAATTTAAATTTTGTTGTTTTAAAAGGTTTTATATTTGCAGTATTAAACACAATATTATGAAAGTAAAATCTTTTTATTCCGTACCACGCGCTTTTCAATCATTAGGATTGAAACTTCGGATTGCAATGTTTTTTGCCATTGCAATTTCATTTTCCACGATCGGTCAGACGACAAAGACCACGCGGGTTTCCAAAGAATCCACCGGCAATTCGAATGCTGTTCTGAATTCCACCGATTGCTCTGTCACTGGGGCTGCTCCTTCATTAAGCATTGCCAAAGCTGATCCAAGCTGCAGCAATATTTCTGATGGTTCAATAAATCTGAGTATAGCAGGAGGGGTTGGTCCTTTCACGCACCTTTGGTCTCTCGGTGGAGAAACCAGTGAGGATTTAACCAATCTGGCTTATGGGTCTTACACCGTAATCACTACAGGATCCAATGGTTGCTCGGACACCCTGACTACCAAACTGGTGGCAGCTAACAAAGCCCCGGTTGTAATCAGTGCCATTACCAATGCAAGTTGCGAAGGAGTCGCCGACGGGGGCATCAACCTTTCTGTGGATGGTATAGGACCTTTCACATATTCGTGGTCTCCGGGAGGTGCTTCTACCGAAGATCTGACAGGAGTTACAAGCGGAACTTATTCAGTGAGTGTAACTGGATCGGGAGGATGTACAACTGTACTTTCCGGATTGACCATCAATGCCAGCGGTACCCAGCTTACGGCCTGCCCCGACCCTGATAACGATGGATTTGGAGATCCCTCCAATTCTATAACCTATTGCTCTCTGAGCAGCACCAATGCCTCTACCAACTTAATTGCTGATGGCAGTTTTGAAATTCAGGCTGTTACCCAATCTCTTCCATCTTATCAAACCGGTCCTGGAGGTCAGCTTTGGGGGCGGCCATGGAATGCAGGCTGGAGCAGCGGTGGTCTTGCATCATCCTGGCGTGAGCTTGCCGGTGGCGGGGCATGGTCCGGAAATGCGGCCATTTGCCGGACTGAGGACTTTGGTGCAGGCTGGAAGTGGGCGCGCACCGGTGTTGTTTTCGGTATCATTAAGGAAAACGGCAACCTATCCCAAACTTTTACAGCCACCAGCAATGGAACCGGATCATTGAATTGGTTTGATGCCAACCGTGCAAGCTGGAGAGAACACGATTGGTTTGGAAGGCCCCACACCTACAATGTTACCCTGACAGATAATCTTGGAAATGTTCAGGAGCTTGGAACCTACACCAGCGAAGTAGCCGGAGGATCCAACTATACCACACCTCCGGGCGGTTACGGCTGGTGGACCGATCAGGGCAAAAAGTTCTGGTTTGCCCGCACAAGTCTGGACTTTAATCTTGTTGCCGGCAGAAACTACACGCTTAGCTTCAATAGTCTGGTCACTGATGACGACCGAACCACATTCCTGGATGATATCAGCATCAGTATGCGCTCTCCAAGCAGCATTCCTCCCGGATATGTTTCCAATTGTGATTGTATCGTGGGAGATGCATCTTCCTCACCAACTTTGTGTATCAATACAATATTAACGGATATTACCCATACTTCTACTGGTACTACAGGAATCGGTACAGCCACAGGGCTTCCTGCCGGAGTTTCGGCTTCATGGGCCAATAATTTGATAACCATCAGCGGAGCACCGACAGAATCCGGCACTTTCAACTACAGCATACCGCTTACCGGAGGATGCGGCAGTTTGAGTGCAACCGGAACCATCACGGTGATAGCCCCCGGCAGTGAGTCGGTGGAAGATCCGCAGTTCAGCTCTGGTACAGGATCTTATTCTTCATTGCAGTATGTTAGCCTGAGTACAGCCACACCCGGTGCAGAAATATACTACACCACCAATGGTAATCTTCCCCTGTTTGATGTTCCCAACAGTTTTACCCAGCTGTACACCGGCCCGATTACTGTTGCCCAAACCACCAAGATTTATTCGGTTGCCAGATTGGCTTGTGCAACAAGTCTGATTAAATTTGCTGAATACACATTTGCTGTTCCTCTCATTGTATCTACCCCGGTGATTACCCCCGGAACCGGAACCTATGCCGGAGCACAGACGGTAACCATCAGTGTATCTACTCCGGATGCTGATATCTATTATACCACCACAGGAAACGAGCCTGTGATTGGAACCGTATTTACCAAACTGTACACAGGACCATTTATTCTGAATGGAGATGCAACTGTAAGAGCGATGGGTGTAAAATCCGGAATGGGCAATTCTTCCGTAGCAGTGGCCTATCTGACCTTCAGCAGCACCACACCGATTTGCGCTACACCTGTAATCAGCCCGGCAACAGGTAGCTATACCAGTCCTCAGACTGTGAATATCACATGTTCTACTCCGGGCTCTACGATATACTACACCACCAATGGCAACGAGCCCCTGCTTAATCCGTTCCCGAATTCATTCACCAGTGTATTCAGCAGTTCGTTCCCACTAAGCGGCAGCGGTGAAATCACTATCAGGGCCATGGCTACAGCCCCGGGCTTTATGCCATCATCGGTAGAGGTTTCGGTTATTACCCTATCAGGCGGAACACCCCGTCAGGCTGTTGACCAGAATATTTCTGCACAGGAACTGGTTGTATCACCAAACCCTTCGTCAGGTCGATTCTTCATCAGCATACCGGCAGAATACTATCAGGAGGCAATGAGCCTTCAGGTATTGAACACAGCAGGGAAGCTGATCAGCAACCGTTCTGTAAAAGCAGAAGGCAGCGAGATGATTTCTCTTGAAGATCAGCCACAGGGCATCTACCTGCTGAAAGTACAGACAGGGGGAATGCAGAAGACCTTCCGGCTGGTGAAAAATTAATAAGGATAAACCTTCGAAAGCGAAAAATCCCTGCCTTGAAAGAGGCAGGGATTTTTTTTGGTGTCCGGGCTTTCAGGCGAATGGGTACTTATGGTTTTCCGGTTGCAAATTTTCCGGAGCGGCTGAAGCTTCCAAAGCATGTACACAATATTAGAAACCCATATTTTGTCCCTAAAGGCACTTTTTGGATAGTTGGTAATGAAAACAACTACCAATAGTTCTGTCCATGAATGGACACATAATACAGAAAATTCATTATGCCCGAATATCACGGAAATTAATGTCAGACCTGTTGTACGGTTAGTTGTGGAAAACCATTCTTCGCAAGTCAATGATTCTGGACGATTTACATTCTTGTTCTTTTTTCTTGATAAAAAAGAACCAAAAAATCAAGACAAAACGATGCTCCTGCACGCAATCCCATCGCACCCCCGCCGTTTTATCGGGCCAACGCGCTTTTTATTTTCCTTAATAAATTGAATTTTAATCAATTATAAAAATAGGTTAAACGAACAACGGGTAATATCAGGATTTTCCTTTTTGGATAGCCCCTTTGGAACCGTTGTGGTTTTGGTTTCTACCGATAGTATTGTCCCCAAGGGGACTCATTTACTAACCAAATTTAATTCCTGGATACCTCAGTTCCGCACGCCAAGCAGGTCTCTTTTTCTGATTTTTACCGGATACAAAACCCTGTTCTGCACGGTAAACCAGTCTTCGGTAGCGGGGATATGGCCGAGCTGCCTGTCGCGGTCATTTACCTCGTACAAATCTACCCGGTGGCTGTACGCTGGATCTGAATCCAGTACTTCCAGACTCCAGTCGGGCTGAATTCTCAGCAGAGAATCCCTGAACCGCTGAGGGATGGTATTGAGGTGCTTTTCCACATAGAATTTTTTAAAATTCCCCAGAAAGCCATTGGCAGCCAATGAATCAAAGGGGCCGGAGCCTTCAAGCACCATATTTTTTCCGGCAATGCTGATTTTGAAATTATCCGTCGGACTTGCAGGATGCTGAATTTCTACAGACCGAAGGGTTTGGGGCGAGCTGAAAAACAGCAGTTTATCCCGCCAGTCGTTTTCATAAACATTGTAGCGCGGGGACAAAAAACCCAGAAATCCCCGAAGGTGACAGACATAGGGATCACCTTCATCAAACTTCATGTAGGTACCGGTATTGCCGGGTGCATCATCCCCCACCCAATAGGATTTATACAATTCCCCCCCGATGAAAATCTCCACTTTCTTGCCCCTTTTGCTCATATCTTCCACAGCGGTCCGGGCTTCGTTTGTCTCCACATGTCTTTGCATTTCCACATTTCTGATGGTACTGAGGAGCAATTCCATCAGTACAGGAGCGACGGTGTAGCGGTCATTGATTTTCCAGGCGGAAGGCGAAATGCGGGTAAGGACAGCCTTTTCGTTTCCTTTTTCCACCGGTGTGATCACAATCCGGTCAATGGCGGCTGTATCTGGCACCGAAAAATTCAGGTCCAGCTTGGACAGGGTGGATTTCTGGCGGTTTCGCTTCCAGGTCCAGTAGGCGGCTCCGGCCAGAAAGACCAGAACGAGTAGGTATAAAATATTCTTTTTCAAATGTTTATGTGGTTTAATCCAGTCGGTATTTTCGGTTTCTGAAAAACAGCCGGAAGGTTCCGAAGAGTACAATGATCAAGACAGGACCTGCAATGTTTAGCATCTGCCAGCGGTTTTTCTCCCGGGTTACTCTGGGAATATCCAAAGGGCGCAGGGCAATGGTCCGGGTACGGGCAAGGATGGCACCATTTTCATCCAACAGAAAAGACAAGGCATTGAGCACAAAATCTTTATTGGCAAAAGTAGTCCGCATAAACCGGTCGTAGCCCAGTCCGAAATATTCTCCTTTCCGGGTGGTATCGTTTTTTACAAAATCTCCATCGCCCACAACAATCACCTTCGAGGCTTTGTCTGCTTCCTTAAAACCAATCTTCTCTCCCGATTCGGGAATCATCCTGTTTTGGTAAAGCGAAACAAATTTTCCCTCCATCAGGTAGGCAACCGGAATCCTGCTGAATTTATATTGCTCAGGCTGAGGATTTAATCTGGCTTCGTTGAATGATAGCCTTACAGGAGAGGCTACCATTTTGGAATACCGGGAAGAAAAAACAAGGGGTGTTTTTTTGATATGAGGACTGACGAAGGTATCCAGAGTGGACACAAATCTGCCATACAGGGCATCCATATTTTTCACGATGGCGTGGGTGCCAAAATCGTTCAGCACCGGATAATACCGCCAGGGAACCAGCCTGGTTTCGGGTTTGTCGCCTAGGTAGCCCACCACCAGAGGAATGGCCCCGCAGTTCATATCCATCAGCAGGTCGGGATTGAGCCGGAAGCCCAGCTTTTGAAAAAGATCATCCAGATTCAAAGGATAGGGAAGGGCCAGACTGCCGTCGGGTTTGATGCTGTCGGTTTCTGCCCTGATGCCATCCAGAAAAAACAGGGCTTTTCCCCCTTTCACAATAAACTGGTCCAACTTAAACTTGTCGAATTCATCGAATTTCTCCCTCGGCTTCGGAACAATAACTGCATCGAAGCCATTCAGGTCGGGCACTTTGCCAAGGTCCACAGGGTCAACGGTGTAGTATTGCCGCAGGGTAAGGCCCAGATCCTGCAAACTCCTTCCTTTCATTTCTCCATGGCCGCTGAGAATGGCAATGCGCCCGGGCTTTTCCTGCGCTGCCATTTTTATGGCATTGGCCAGTTCAAATTCTACCCCCTCCACAGATTGATTAAGCCTTTCCTGTGCGCTGGCCGCCTGATTGCCCTTCAGAAACTGAACCGCTATTTCCTTGTCTTTTACACGCACCAATGCCCCCGGAAAAATGATTTTCTGGACCTGTTCGGCTCCTTCTTTTACCATCAGATTGGTGGGCTGAAGGCCCGATTTGGCCAGTTTCTCGTACTCTTCATTCCGGGTTTTGGCATCCGGAATGGCCGATGGATTGGTAAACCGGTATTCGATTTTATTGCCCGAATAGCTTCTGAATTCTTCCAGGGTTTCGCGTATTGATTTCTGAAGCCGCTGAAAACCTGCTGGAAATTCTCCCTCCAGATACACCTCCACCATGATGGGAGACTTCAGGCCTTTCATGATGTTTTTGGAAGCTTCGGAAATGGAATATCGCTTGTCTTCTGTGAGATCGAGCCGGAGATAAAAAGAGCTCAGCACATAGTTGGCCAGAGCCAGAATGGCTATCAGAATAAAAAAACGGCCGATGTCTTGTAACCTGTAATTCCTCTTATTCATATTACCAGCGTCTTGAGGAGAGGGTTAAACGGGTGGCAAACAGCATAGCTGCCGTCACACTGATGAAATAAAAAACATCCCTGAAATCTATCAGTCCTTTTCCCAGGGCCTGATAGTGGAAATCCAGACCCAGATATTCCATTACAGGCGATGCGGACGACCAGGTATCGATGGCAGAAAGAGAGGCAAATCCGGAATAAAAGAAGTAGCAAAGGAAAACCGAAAGAACGAAGGCTACGAGCTGATTGTCAGTGAGACTGCTGCCGAAAATGCCGATGCCCGAAAAAACGGAAGCGAGCAGCATCAGACCAAGGTAAGACCCCATGATGCCGGCAGAATCCAGGTTCCCTTTGGGAGCCCCCAATTGGTAAACCGAGAAATAATACAGGCCTGTGGGCAGGAGGGCAATAAGGACAAGAAACCAGGCAGCGAGAAATTTACCCGAAATGATGGACCATTCGCTTACCGGCTTGGTCAGCAGCCACTCCAGGGTGCCCGATTTTTTTTCTTCGGCAAAGGAGCGCATGGTTATGGCCGGAATGAGGAAGATAAACACAAAAGGGACGAGGCGGAAGAAGCCGCCCATTTCGGCAAAACCGTAGTCGAGGACATTGGTTTCGGGGAAGGCCCAAAAGAGCAAACCTGTGGCTACCAGAAAGATAACCAAGACCAGATAGCCCAGAAGGGAGTTTAAAAACTGGTTGATTTCTTTTTTGAAGATGGTCAGCATAAGCAGAATCAGGGGGCGAAAATAGGCCCATATCGGATAGAAAAATAAGTTTCTGTTTCCGGCGGGCAGTATTTTTAAAAATGAAGGGTCGGGAGGTTGCCGGAAAAGGCGGGAAGTTCTACTTTTGCGGCCCCATTGGTCCCGTAGTTCAATGGATAGAATAGAAGTTTCCTAAACTTTAGATACAAGTTCGATTCTTGTCGGGACTACCGAGAGCCCCTATAAGTCATTGATTTACAGGGGTTTTTTTGTTGCATTATACGAGCGATTTTTTGAAAAAAGTTTGATTGCTGAAAAACCGGTAATTTTCCTCAGACTCCATACCGGAAACCCGGCCGGCGGAAAGATGTGGGAGGCAAAGAAAAAAACAATCCGAATGTCAAATATTTTGAACTGCCGCTAAGTCCGGCAGTATGGAATACTCTGGCCGTAAACCCTCTGCCTGCAACCCATCTTACTTTTTTATTATCTGATACAAATCGGATAGTCTGGGAGAAATCACAATCTCAATCCTGCGGTTCCGTATTTTGGCTTCTTCGCTCTGAGAGTTGTCGAGGGGGTAAAATTCACCCTTCCCGGCAGCAGAAATCCGGTTGCCGGCCACTCCCCTGAGGTACAATTCCCTGGCTACTGTAGAAGCCCGCAGAGAACTCAGATCCCAGTTGTCTTTCAATCCGGCAGGAATGGTTTCGCCGGGGCCGGGCTTTTTGGCACCTTTTTTTACCGGTTTGGCGGTTTTGGCTTTGTAGGGATTGTTGTCGGTATGGCCTTCCACCGATACTTCCATTTCCGGGTTTTGAATGAGGATCAGAGCCACCCGTTTCAGGGCTTCACGGCCAGCAGGCTGAAGGGTGTAGCTTCCCGATGCAAACAGGGTCTGATTGGGCAGCACCACATAAACCCTGCCATCTTTTTCCTGCACCTGAAGGCTGGAATTGTTCAGGGTGAGCAGGGCCGCGGTCATTTTGGCTTTCAGGTCCAGTAGCAATTTATCCTGTGCGGCAAGGCGGCTTTCCATTTCCCTGATTCTGGAATCTTTGCTGCCCACCGCCTGATTCAGCCGTCCCGTTTCTTCGTTTTTCTGCTCCAGTTCGGTCTGATGCCGGGCAAGTTGTGCCTTCAGCTCATTCAGTTCTTTTTCCTTTTTCTGCAGCTCAACTTCTTTCCGCTGATTTTCCTTTTCTGTATAGCTCCTTTCGTTGCTCGAGTTGGACAGCAGGGCATTGTAACTTTTATCCAGCCTCTCGTATTTGTCGAATACATCGTTGAGCAGGGCACGGTTTTTTCGGTACATGGCACCGCTCTGGGCAGAATCGAGTTTCAGTTTGGCATTTTCTTCCAGCAGGGCTTTGTTGTCTTTTTCCAACCTCTGGTTTTCTACTTTCGAGGATTCTGACTTTTTCAGGGCTTCGTCACGGTCGTTTCGCAGGGAGGATACCTCCGTATTCAGACGGTTGTATTTCATCTGGCTTACACAGGATGTGAGTGCAAGACCCGCACAAGAGATAAGCAGGCACACCATCAGGCGAAAAGATGGAGAACCGGCCTTCATCGCATTGTTATTTCTTTTGGTTGACATAGGCACCAATCAATGTATTTGTCAGGGTTCTGGGTTTCCCGCCAATATCCAGATCCAGAAAACTCCGGAAAATTTCCGGCGGACCCAAAATTCCGGAAACCTGATTTTGGGATGGCAGACTGCCCGCAACCCGGTTTTGAGACCCGGAAGTGTCGGGGGCAAAGTTATAGCGAAAGGGATTTAAAAAACGAAAATCACTGCCCAAGCGGATGTTTCCCTTTTGTTTGGAAGATGTTCCTGCAAAATAACCTGCTGATTTGGTCCTGATGGCATTGTGGAGAAAAACCGTATCGAAAGGATTGCTGCCCTTTCTTTCCCCGAATCCTATCTCTTCTTCCTGATTGCCAAAAATCAGGTTGTTTACCGCTTTAAAAGACAGATCTCCTGTGTACAGGGTACTGGTTGCTGCATCGGGGAAGTTATCGGCCAGAAGCAGCTGAAATTTTCCATCCCGCTGAAAGGGATTGTTGCCGCTCAGGCCAAAGGTATTCTGCCACAGTTCGTATTGCCCGCCCTGCAGGACAGCAAAACCGCTTTCACCGCAATCTGCAAAATGATTGTTGACGGCACATATCCGGCTTTTTACCCCCAGAATGCCATAGTCTACGATATTTTCCAGCCGTGAATTGCGTAAAAAAAGAAAGGCTGGCTCGCTTGCACCCCCTTGAAGCAGACCAACCTGTCCCACCTGAATTCCCCTGAAAGAATTTTTAATCCGGGCAAAAGATATTTCGGCCAGTCCGCCGTCCATTATCAGAATACCTCCCCACTGTCCGGGTATGGTACTATAGTACTCTTCCTGCCTGGTCCCCTGAAAAACCACTTCCTTTCCTGCTTCTCCTTCTATGATCAGGACCCCCCGCACAATCAGAAAGGCGGAATTGTAGCCATAAATCCGGGTGCCTTCCTGAATGGTCAGGGTACAGTTGGGTGCTACCGAAACGGTATCCACCAGAATATAAGGCCTGCTATTGTTCCAGGTAGTATTGCATTCAACGGCGGTGTTTCTCAGATAGTTGGCATCCTGTCCATAGGCCAGCAGAAGGACTTTCTGCTTTTCGCTTCTTCCCTGAATTTCGAAAGTGATGGAATCTTTTACAATATAGGGCAGGTTTTGATTTTTTTGATCTATACGGGCCGAAACCAGCACATAGGCCGAGTCTTTTCCCTCCAGAAAGATATTTTCTACCCGGGTGGGCCCGAAGCGGCCATTGATGTAAAAACCAAAGGGATAATACCCTTCAAATCCGCTGACAGAGGCAGAATTGATGTTGATGGCCTTTTCGTTGGTATTGTAAATCCGAAGCCGGAAGGTGATGGTTTTTTGATCGGTGAAAACGGTATCAAAAAACAGGGTATCATCGGAAAATGCCAGCCCCCCGGCCGGATTGGGTTCCAGGATTTCCTGGTTGTATTTGCAGGCGAATGAGAGAAAGAGAAACAGGAGCACAGGAAAAGCCCGCCTGAAAAACAGGGCCAATGAAAACCGGTTTCGGTGGGTCTCTGATAAGGATATGTCCATCAGACTTCGCTGCCTTCTTTTAATTTTTCTGCGTTTTCTGCTATGCGGAGGGCTTCTATAAATTCTCCGATTTGTCCATCCATTACCGTGGGGAGGTTGTACACCGTCATCCCAATTCGGTGATCGGTTACCCTGCCCTGCGGGTAATTGTAGGTTCGGATTTTCTCAGATCTATCGCCGCTGGCCACCATACTGCGGCGGGCCTGGGTAACTTCGGCGTTCTTTCTCTCCCATTCCAGTTCGTAGAGTTTGGTTCTCAGCATCTGCATGGCCCGCTCCCGGTTGGCGAGCTGAGAGCGCTCCACCTGGCAAACCACCACAATTCCGGTGGGTTTATGGGTTAGCTGCACCTTGGTTTCCACTTTATTTACATTCTGGCCCCCGGCACCCCCCGAACGGGAGGTCTGCAATTCAATATCTCCCGGATTCAGGTCAATGTCCACTTCTTCGGCCTCAGGCAAAACCGCCACGGTAGCGGCAGAGGTATGCACCCGGCCCTGGGTTTCGGTGGCGGGAACCCGCTGCACCCTGTGCACCCCGGATTCAAATTTCATTTTGCCAAACACATCCTCACCCTGAATTTCAGCGGTGATTTCTTTGTAGCCTCCGGAGGTTCCTTCGTTGTAATCCATTACTTCAAACTTCCAGCCCATGTTTTCGGCATACCTCTGGTACATGCGAAACAGGTCGCCGGCAAAAATGGCGGCCTCATCTCCCCCGGTTCCACCCCGGATTTCGAGGATTACATTCCGGCTGTCCATCGGATCTTTGGGAATGAGCATTTCCTTCAGCTGGCTTTCCATCTCATTGCGCCTTGGCTCGAGTTCATCAAGTTCTGCCTTGGCCATTTCCCTGAAATCTTCGTCTTTCTCGGTTTCCAGAATTTCCCTAGCTCCGGCTATTTTGTTTTCAACCCGCCGGAACTCCTCATAGGCATTCACCAGTTTTTCCAGGTCTTTGTATTCCTTGGATAGCTGCGAAAAACGCTTCATATCGGTCATTGCATCGGGCTGGGTAAGCCATTCTCCCACCTCTCTGAACCGGTCAATTATCCCTTCAAACTTGTCTTCCATAATCGGATTCGGGTAGCAAAGGTAATGGACTGATTATCGGCAACCAACCTGCCGGCGGGAATTCCGGCCACAGACAGAAAGTTAAATTTTATTGAAGAAAGAAACAGATTTTTTCCGAAACCCATTACTTTTGAATTCTATCCCGGAAAGGGCCCTTTTATCTTCATCATTTATCAAAACCAATCATTCTAACTCATGTCTGTCCTGATAAAAAACGGAAGAGTTCTTACTGCTTCAGGGGACTCCATCTGTGATATTTTTATCGAAGGAGAAACCATTTCTGCCGTTGGCAAAAACCTGAATGTTCAGGCCAATCAGGTCCTGGATGCCTCAGGAAAGCTTGTTTTTCCGGGGGGAATTGACCCTCATGTGCACCTGGATATGCCCTTTATGGGTACTTCCTCTTCCGATAATTATGAAACCGGAACCCGGGCTGCTCTTTTCGGAGGCACCACCACTGTCATAGATTTCATCCTGCAGACCCAGGGAAAATCCCTGCGCCATGCCCTGGACGAATGGCAGGGAAGATCCGGAGGAAATTGCTGCGGCGACTATTCGTTTCACATGGCTGTTACTGATTTCAACCCCGATACCCGCAAGGAAATCAGGGATATGGTTGAAAAAGAAGGCATCACCTCATTCAAAACTTTTATGGCCTACAAAGGTGCCCTTATGATAGACGACAGGCAGATGATTGGCCTGATGGAAGAGGTGAAAAAACTGGGTGGCATGGTGACAGTGCATGCCACAAACGGCGATATGATCGATTACCTCATCGCCAAACACCGGGCAGAAGGAAAACTTTCCCCCCTGTACCATTATCTGAGCCAACCTGAGGTGACGGAGGCCGAGGCATCCGGACGCTTTGCTTCGCTTGCCCATTACACGGGCGTTCTGGGATACATTGTGCACATGACCTGCGAGGGGGCGCTCAATGCCGTTCGGGATATGGCGAAGAAAAACAAAAAGGTGTATGCCGAAACCTGTATTCAATATCTCATGCTCGATGCCTCCCTTTATGAAAAGGATTTCGAAGGCGCCAAGTGGGTGATGAGCCCACCCCTGCGGCAAAAAAAGGACATCGAAGCCCTTTGGGCAGGCATTCAGCAGGGAACGGTGCAGATAGTGGCCACCGACCACTGCCCCTTTAAATGGGAGCAGAAACTGATGGGCAAGGACGATTTTTCGAAAATTCCGAACGGTCATCCTGCTATTGAACACAGGATGGAATTGCTCTTCAGCGAAGGGGTGGCAAAAGGCCGGATCAACCTCAATAAATTTGTGGAAGTTAACAGTACCAATGCCGCCAAAATCTTTGGCATGTTTCCGCAAAAAGGCACCATCGGGGTGGGTTCAGATGCCGATATTGTTATTTTTGATCCCAACGAAAAACACAGTATTTCGGTTGCAAGCCACCATATGAATGTGGATTATTCGGCCTATGAAGGGGTGGAGGTTACCGGCAAGGTAAAAACCGTTATCCTAAGGGGCAGAGTGGTGGTAGACCAGAACCGTGACCTGACAGAAAAGGGATATGGCAAATTTCTGAAGCGTAAACCGGCAGGGCTGCAGTAAGCAGGTCTAGGAATACAAAATCGGATAATCAGGAGCTTTTTTCTCCGGAATCTTTTTGAAAACGGGCTTATTTATCTGTAAAATCCTTTCTTCTCTATCAGATTCCGGGCATCATCGGGAATCATGTACCGGGTGCTTTTGTTTTCCCGGATCAGTTCCCGGATGGCTGAAGCCGAGATCTGCAGCAAGGGTGCTTTAATGCGGATGACCAGTTCATCTGCGCTGCCGGGTTCAAAATTTTCGGACCGGGGGTAGACCACAAACCTGACATTCTGCCTCAGTTCTTCTGCATTTTTCCATCGGCTGAGATTGTCGTAGTTGTCCGAACCCAGGATGATAAAAAATTCGTAGCCGGGAAAATCAGCTTTGAACTTTCGGATGGTCTGGTAGGTGTAAGATGGTTTGGGCAAATGAAATTCCACATCCAGAGCTTTGAAGTCGGGATTGTCGCGGATGGCCTCCCGCACCAAATCAAAGCGGTCGAATTCATGCAGGAGTTTGTTGTAATCCTTATCCGGGCTGCTGGGCGAAATCACAAACCAGACTTTATCAAGTCCTGCCTGAGAAAGCGCTGCCTGTGCCACGATCAAATGTCCTACATGGATGGGATTGAATGTGCCGAAAAAAAGGCCGATTTTCATGCGGCAAAATGAAGCAATTTCTAGAGCTCCGGAAAAGGAAAAGGCAATTTTTTAAAAAACCCCGCCGGCAGTAGGGAATTTCGGGATGTTGCAAATCACATGCCACCCGTGCCTTAAGGGGCCTGAACCATATCCAGGCCGATATCCTTCCGGTACCGGGCTCCCCGGAAGACAATTTTCTCAGCATTACGGTAAACCATTTCCCTTGCAGTTTTCAGGTCTTCTCCCATACAGGTGAGGGAAAGTACCCTTCCACCTGCAGTTTTCAGCACCCCGTTTTCCATGGCTGTTCCGGCAAAAAACACCTCGGCATCCTGCATTTCATCCATTCTGATTTCATCGCCCTTTACGGGAGAATCGGGGTAGTTTTCGGCCGCCATCACTAGGGTGCAAACAGCCTTTTCTGAAATATCCAGCTTTTGAAGGTGTAGTGTCTGATCCTTCAGCGACAGTAAAGCAGGGACCAGATCGCTCCCGATGCGGAGCATAAGGGTTTGGGTTTCCGGGTCGCCCAGGCGGACATTGAATTCTATGACATACGGATTGCCGTTCTTGTTCATCAGCCCCAGAAACAAAAAACCTTTGTAATTTAATCCTCTTTTATTCAATGTTTTAAAGAGCGGGTCCACAATCCGGCTTCGCACTTTGGCCGTAAATTCCCGGTCGGCAAACCACACCGGTGAAACAGAACCCATTCCTCCGGTATTGGGTCCGAGGTCGCCATCCAAAATTCTTTTGTAGTCTTTGGCCTCAGGCAGCATCAGGTAATGCAAACCGTCAGAAAGAAGAAACATGGAAATTTCGATCCCGGTTAGAAATTCTTCTACCAGCAAAGCAGGTTTGGCAGCTGCAAACACATTGTCTTTCAGAATAGCGGCAGAGAATTCCAATGCCTCCTGTATACTCTGACAAATGGCTACACCTTTGCCGGATGCCAGACCATCGGCCTTTATGACAAAGGGCGGATTTCGGGGCAGGAGGTATTTTTCCAGTTCCTGCCAGTCTTCTGCAAAAAAGGTCCGTGCAGCTGCGGTGGGAATGCCGGCCTCTTCCATAATCAGTTTGGAAAAATCCTTGCTGCCCTCCAGTGCGGCGCATGCCTTTCCGGGTCCGACCAAATGCACCGACCTGAAAAATGCTTCCGGCCTTTCCTCCAGAAAATCCACCAGTCCATCTACCAGGGGTTGCTCCGGTCCGATGACGACAAGTTCGGTCCGGTGTTTCAGAATAAGCCGGGCAATGTCCTCAAAATCAGATAGATCAACGGTGATGTTTTCAAATTCTATTGCTGTTCCGCCATTTCCGGGAGCCAGCAGTACCTTTTCGGTGAGCGGACTCTGTGCAAGCTTTCTTGCAAGGGCATGTTCACGGGCACCGGAACCCAGAATCAGAATCGAAATCTTATTCTCCATCACTCAACGGCTGCTGTAGTTGGGGGCTTCCCGCATGATCACTACATCATGGGGATGACTTTCGCGGACCCCGGCGGCGGTAATTTTTACAAATTGGGCTTTTTGCAAATCATCAATGGTAGGTGTTCCGCAGTAACCCATTCCGGCTTTCAGCCCGCCTACCAGCTGAAAAATCACTTCTGCTACCTTGCCTTTGAATGGTACTCTGCCCACAATTCCTTCGGGAACCAGCTTTTTGGCATCTTCTTCTCCTGCCTGAAAATATCGGTCTTTGGAGCCGGATTCCATGGCTTCGAGGGACCCCATTCCGCGGTAGGTTTTGAATTTCCTTCCTTCGACAATAACCATTTCTCCCGGTGCTTCTTCTGTACCTGCAAACATAGAACCAATCATCACCGAATGGGCTCCTGCGGCTAGGGCTTTGGTGAGGTCACCCGAGTAGCGGATACCCCCGTCGGCTATTATGGGGATGCCATATTTTTTTGCCCCTTCGGCAGCTTCCATCACTGCCGAAAACTGCGGAACTCCTATACCGGCAATTACCCTTGTGGTACAGATGCTTCCGGGTCCTACGCCCACTTTGATGCCGTCGGCACCGGCCTTGCACAAGGCTTCGGCAGCTTCGCGGGTGGCAATATTGCCTGCTACAATCTGGATGTCGGGCCAGGTCTTTTTGATGCTTCGGATGGCAGTAAGAACGCCCATTGAATGGCCGTGGGCAGTATCTACCCCGATTACATCTGCTTCGGCTTTGTACAGGGCTTCGATGCGATCCATGAAATCGTAGGTCACACCTACGGCCGCCCCTACCCGGAGCCGGCCCGATGAATCCTTGCAGGCATCGGGGCTGAATTTCCGTTTGATGATGTCTTTGAAGGTGATGAGGCCCACCAGTTTGTAGTGTTCATCCACTATGGGCAGCTTTTCAATTTTATATTCCTGCAGGATTTTTTCTGCCTGATCCAGGGTGATGCCTTCACGGGCCGAAATCAGGTTGTCTTTGGTCATGATGGTGGTTACGCCTTTTCCGAATTCCTTTTCAAACCGAAGGTCACGGTTTGTAACAATGCCTTTCAGAATTCCTTTTTCGTTCACTACGGGCACACCCCCTATGCGCTCTTCGTTCATAATACGGGATACCTCTCCAAGGGTGGCGCTTTCCAAAACCGTTACCGGGTCTTTGATCATGCCGCTTTCCGAGCGTTTTACTTTTCTGATTTGTTCAGCCTGCTGCTCAATGCTCATATTTTTATGAATAAAGCCGATTCCCCCTTCTCTGGCAATGGCAATGGCCAGTTCATATTCGGTTACGGTATCCATGGCAGAAGATACCAGCGGGATATTGAGGGGAATGGAGGGCGTCAGCCGGGTTTGGGTGCGGGCATCCCTGGGCAGAATCTCAGAATAGCCCGGAAGGAGCAGAACATCGTCGTAGGTGAGGGCTTCGAATGCGAAGCGGTGCGAAAAATCTGACATAGCAAATGACCGATAGGTTATTTGCCGGACAAAACTACGGCTTTTTTTTCTGTATGCAGGATTAACAAATTGTTTCCTTTTCCGGACTTCAGAATTCCAGATAGGGCCTGAGTTTTTCCACTGTTTCGGGTTTCATTACTTTTATTTCCAGCAGGTCTTCCGGTTTTTTGAATGGGCCGTGCTGACTGCGGTATTTCACAATAATCCGGGCCAGGCCTTTCTTCACATAGGGATTCAAGGCAAGAGTGGCCTCTTCTGCAAGGTTGATGTTCAGTTTTTGAATTTCGGGATTTTCGGGAAGATAACCTTTTCTGAAAAGCTCTTCCACCACAGCCGAATCGAGGGCAAAAACATCATACAGATAGGATTTGGAGTAAAATCCCCCCAAGGCGGTTCGCTGCCTGACAATGCGGTTGGCAATGCCCCTGCCGATGCCGAATACCGACATAAGCTGACTGGTATCGGCCTGATTGATGTTGAAAGGCACATATTTCGGCTTTTCAGGGAATAGTTTTTTCCGGAATTCGGTTTTGGGTTTGGCCAACAGGCTGCTGTCGGTACGGATAAAAGGGAGCATTTTTTCTCCCAGTTCCGGACTGAGGTTATACAATTTCAGGATTTGTTCCGGCGACCGAATTTGTCCTCCTTTTTGACGATAATTTTCCAGGCCATTGAAAACCTTTTCGGGCAGATGCATGGCCAGCCATTCTTCCCTGCCGATGGTATTGGGGTCGAAGGGATGGAGTTCCGGTTCGATTTTCTCTACTTTTCCGGAAAAAATTTCCTGCGGGTATGATGGTATTGCTGTCTGCTTCCGGCTGGCAGAATCAATGATAGCCAACAGGGAATCGAGTTTTTTTTCATTTTGCTTGAGGGGGTCCGGCGGGCCGGAATCTTCCGGTGGATTCTGATTCAGCCAGAGATTGATGCCACCAACGAGGGCAATCAGCAAGGCCAGAATGTAGGCACCTCTGTATTTGGTTCTTGTCATCCCTTGAATGGCTTTGCCCGGATAGAAAAGGAGGGTAAAAATATAAAAAACATCCTGCCCTGTAGCCCCTGATAAAATAAAACCCCCGGAAAAATCCGGGGGCAGTGGAAAAACCTGTTCGGCTCTTGTTTTAAAGCCCTATGGCAAAATAATAATTTCCGGGCAGGTCGGTATACACACCTTCAATCATGACACCTCCTGTTTTTTTCTCCAAAACAGAGGCCAGATCTTTCACCGATTT
>JBIKMV010000195.1:0-5326 GCA_044359055.1 Catalimonadaceae bacterium | reverse complement strand
GGCCATTTTTTTTCCGAAGGACCTGAAAAACAACCCTTTGTGTGAAACAAGAAACGAATTGCCCAAAATTCGCCTAATTCGCACCTTATTTTTTGAATACCATAACACAAAATGCCACCGTTTTAAGCAAGTGCATTTTCGTAAAAGTCAGGGTATGAATTGGAAATTTGTTGTTTTTCTGCTGCTCATCTGCCCCCTCCTTCTGATGGGTCAGAATGATGCGCCATGGAAAAAAGCTGAAAGCCTGATCAGGACCGGTAATACCAGAGAGGCTTTTTCCATTTTAACAGGAGTAATCAAAAAAGAACCCAACAATCGTTTGATTCTGAGACTTTTGGGAGATATTTATTTTCAGGAAGGAAATTACCGGCTTTCTACCCTGTTTTATCAGCAGGCCCTTGAAAAATCAGAAAATCCCGATCCCTCCCTCTTGCTTTTGCTTGGCCGCTCCCTGCACAAAGGCCACCATTTTGAGGAGGCCATAGAAGTGCTGAACCAATGCCTGAACGCTACAAAAAACAAATCCGAAATCCAGAATTTGATTCGTCAGTGTGAAAGGGGAAAAGAACTCATGGCTGTGCCACTTGAGGTAAAAATCAGCAATCCTGGAGAAAAAATCAATTCTGCTTTGCCTGATTATCAGCCTTTTGTTACGGCCGATTACCAGCAAATCTTCTTCACCAGAAAGAGCGGTGATAAGGAGGAAATCTTCCACAGTCAGAACAGAGGCATCTGGGAAAAGTCCCAAGCGCTACCTCCGCCTGTCTCCACAGCCAAAGGTGAGCGTTGCCTGGGTATTTCGCCTGACGGACAGACTCTTTTTCTGCAAAAACCGGAACGGCGTGGCGACATCTATTTTACAGAGTTCAGGGATGGAGCATGGTCGGTACCCCGGGCTTTCCCGCACAATTCGGCCGGCACCGAATCGTCTGTATGCCTCTCTGCTGACGGAAAAAAACTATTTTTCGTGAGCGACCGCTCCGGCAATAAGGATATTTTCCTTTGCCGCAGGTCAGGAAACACATGGGGCAAACCCCAGAAAATGGGCAAGCACATCAATACCAATCAGGACGAGGAATCTCCATGGCTGGATCCGGATGGTAAATTTCTGTATTTTAGTTCCAAAGGTCATGAGACCATCGGGGGTTACGATATTTTCAAAGCAGAGCCAGACAAACCCGGACAAAAGCCACGGAATCTGGGCTATCCTATCAATTCGGCTTCAGATGATTTGTATTTCTGCCTTTTACCTGACGAAAAAACAGCCTTTTACAGTTCAAAGAGAGAAGGTGGTTTCGGCGAGGAAGACATCTACACCATTTCCCTTTCTGCTTCAAGACCTGGGCAGGTGGTGCTTTTCAAAGGTACTGTCTCCGAACCCTCGGGATTGCCGGTGGATGCCCAGATTCAGATTACCGATTTGTCGGCCAATCAGGTGGTGGCAAAGGTGAAGGCCAATCCTGAAACCGGAACTTTTGTAAACCTTCTTCAATCCGGAAAATCATATGCCGTACTCATAGAAAAGGAAGGCTATCTGTTTTACTCAGACCTGCTGAATCTGGAAGACGGAGCGCAACCCCAGGACCTGATCAGGGAAATCAAAATGCAAAAACTGCTTCCCGGTGTAGTTCTCACCCTGAACAATGTGTTTTTCGATCCCGGAAAAAGTAGTCTGAAAAAAGAGTCAAGTCCTGAGCTTCAGCGAATTGTAACCATATTGCGTAAAAATCCGGGCCTGGTGGTAGAGATTTCTTCTCACGAAGAGAAAGGCGGCATTGAAGAAGTCAATCAAAAGCTGACCGAAAACAGGGCACAGGCCATAGTGGATTATCTGGTGGCCACAGGCATCAAAGCCACAAGGCTGATTTCGAAAGGATACGGCAGCAGCAAGCCCCTTCCTGAACTGCCCGGCCTTTCAGGAAGACGCATTGAGTTCAGAATCATCAGCACCATGTAAATGAAACTTTTCAGGACACTGGTATTTTTCTTCGCTTCCATTCCCTGTGCATGGTCACAGCTCAATAACGATGCCTTTTTTGAGCCGGCCAGCCCGGATTCTATGGAAAATCGGAGTTTTGCCCTTTCGCTTGATCACCTCAATTTTCTCAAAAACAACGAGTATTTCGGGAAAATAGTGGACGGCAGGACCTTTTTCGGACTTCATGCCATTCCCAGGCTGCACTATCAGGCACATCCCCGCTTCCGTATCGAAGGAGGATTGTTTGCCCGCAAAGACTACGGTGCAAAAGGTTTTCAGCAGCTCGACCCGGTTTTCACTGCAAGGTACATGGCTGGGCCCAATCAGATTCTGATGGGGACCCTGGATGGCGGACTGGAGCACAATCTTATAGAGCCACTGTATGATTTTGAAAATCAGCTCATAAGAAGGTTGGAATACGGCTTTCAGTGGAGACATAAAAGCGCAAAATGGCGGGTAGATGCCTGGCTGGACTGGCGGAACATGATTTATCCCAACAGCAGCGAGAAGGAGCAACTTGTAGGCGGGCTGGTGCTGGAACCGACCCTTTACGAGGGAAAAAGAACCAAAATTCAACTTTCTTTTCAGGGAAATGCTTACCACAGAGGCGGTCAGATAGATACCCTAAATCAACCTTTGCTCACCTGGCTCAACGGGGCTGCCGGCCTCAGAATCAGAACCATTCCGGGCCATGGCATCATCCTGAAGCATCTGGAATTTCAGGGCTACAGCGTAGGGTTCAGGGATCAGTCCAATCAGAAAAGTTTTGATTTTTCCCAATCGGCTTCCCTTTACATCAATCTGAAGGCCAAAACCCTTTGGTTCGATTTGATGCTGAGTTACTGGCAGGGAAACAACTTTGTGAGTTATCAGGGCGGTGCCCTTTTCAGCAGCCTTTCATCGGGAATAAAAAATCAGGGCTACTTCGAAGCCGGGCGTCAGTTACTCATCATACGCCTGCTGAAAGACTGGCAGATAGCACCAAATATTTGGATATCTGCCCGCTTAGAACCGTATTTGGACCTGAAATCCAATTCCTGGGAATTTTCTCATGGGTTGTACTTTAATTTCCGAGGTCAATTGTGGAAAAGCAAACCCCAATAAATTTCTCATCATGCTCAATATTCAGAATCTCAGCAAAACCTACAGCAACGGAGTAAGAGCCATCAACAACATAAGCCTGCAAATCGGGCCTGGTATGTTTGGTCTTCTGGGTCCGAACGGCGCCGGAAAATCCTCTCTGATGAGGACCATTGCCACACTGCAGCTGCCCGATGAAGGTACCCTTACTTTTGGTGAAATAGATATCCTGAAGCAGCCCCACGAACTGCGTAAAGTGCTGGGCTATCTGCCCCAGGAGTTCGGAGTTTATCCCAAGGTATCGGCCGAAGAACTGCTCACCCATCTTGCTGTACTGAAAGGACTTACCGAGCCAAAAAGCCGAAAAGAGTGGGTAGATTATCTGCTGCAGAAAACCAATCTGTATGATGTAAGAAAGAAAAACCTGGGCACCTATTCCGGGGGAATGAAGCAGCGATTTGGCATTGCACAGGCCCTGCTGGGGAAGCCCGCCCTTATCATTGTGGATGAGCCCACCGCCGGCCTCGACCCTGCCGAAAGAGTCCGTTTCCACAACCTGCTGAGTGAAATCGGTGAAACCACTGTTGTGATTCTCTCCACCCATATTGTGGAAGATGTAAGCAATCTTTGCCATGCCATGGCCATCATCAACAAGGGAAGCGTGGTGGCATACGGCAAGCCTCAGGACACACTGGAGAGACTATCCGGAAAAATATTTGCCCGAATGATAGAGAAAAATGCATTGGAGGCCTTCCAAAAGGAATTTAAGGTATTGAATTCCAGACTGATGGGCGGAAAACCAATGGTTTTTGTTTATGCAGAAAGCCACCCGGGAGAAGGCTTTTCGGAAGTAGAAGCCGGACTGGAGGAGGTGTATTTTTACCACATCCTCGACTAAAAGCCATTTCTACTGGGTTAGGAATGCGGCCTATTCCAGATCCTGTTTAAATTTTCCTACCGCCTTCAGTATGGCTTTGGCGGCCTGCTCCTGACCCTCTTCGCTGCCCAGCACCTTTTCCTCCTTTCCGTGGGTGAGGTAGCCAAGTTCTATGAGAACCGAAGGCATGGCAGTTTTCCACAAAACCAGAAATCCGGCCTGCTTTACACCCCTGCTTTGTTTACCCGCCAGATTTTCAAACTGCTGCTCTACTTTCTGGGCAAAGGAGAGCGACTGTTCCAGATAGGCATTCTGGATGTTGGCAAAAAAGATATGGGCCAGGGGAGAATTGGGGTCAAAGCCGTCGTATTTTTTGAGGTAATTCTCTTCCTTTAAGATAACAGCGTTTTCCCTTTTGGCGACTTTCAGATTCCCTTCAGAAGTATGCAAACCCATGGCATAGGTTTCGGAACCCTGCACATGAGAGGGTCCGGAGTTGCAGTGAATGGAAATAAAAAGGTCGGCATTGTTGCGGTTGGCGATGTCGGCCCGCTCAAACAACTCCACAAAATTGTCGTCTTTACGGGTATAGTAAATCTTCATTTCGGGATATTTAGCCTTGAGCAGTTTGCCAAGTTTTAAGATCACCGAGAGGGTAACATCTTTTTCTTTTGTCTTTTTTCCATGGGTACCGGGGTCTTTGCCGCCATGCCCTGCATCGAGCACCACAGACCGCAGTTTATATCCTTTCTCAATGTCCTTAAACGAGCAGAAAAGGGCTGTGGCGAATGAAAAAATCCATACAAATCCAAGCAATCGGTAGGGCCCCATTCTTAAAAAATTTGTTTTTCCCATCCTGTTTTTCCTTGAAACATTTCAGGCAGGTTTTCAAAACACAAATGAAAACCATAAAATGCCGTTTTGCACATAAGATTGGGCGATTAATCTTAATTTTGGCCCAAATTTGCAAAAATCAAGTCTCCCGCCACTGCTTTGCTTCGCCTTGCCCTCCTTATAAGGCAGGAAGCCGGAGCCCAGAACAAGCCGGGTAAAAAAAGAGCAAAGGGAAAGCCGGTGCAAAGGGAAAAAACAAAAACCAAAAAACCATCGGCTGGCACAGTAAAACCCCTGAAACCTCCTGTTCAGAAAGCCGACAGCCAGAAAATAGCCTCACCGGCTCAGCCCCTTCTGCCCGATTCGGCACAGACCGACAGCAGCGCTGCCGCTACAGAGCCCGGAAAATCTGACCTGGATGACGAAGTAAAATATACGGCCGAAGATTCGGTGATTTATGATGCAGCCGCCTCCAAAGTTTATCTCTATCACAATGCCAGGGTAGATTATACCAACCTGACCCTCACCGCCGAATACATTGAAATAGATCTGAAGAA
>JBIKMV010000194.1:0-5328 GCA_044359055.1 Catalimonadaceae bacterium | reverse complement strand
CCAATGTGGGTCCAGCTTTGGGCTTCCAAGCCGGTTTCTTCCTTCAATTCCCGTTTTGCGGTTTCCAGCGGTTCTTCTCCATGCGGTCCGCCTCCTTCCGGAATCTCCCAGCTGTACTGATTCAGGGTGTAGCGAAATTGACCCACCAGACAGGTATTCAAATCTTCATCCACAGGCACGATGCCAATGGCCAAATTCTTGAAAGATACCAGACCGTAAATGCCTTTCCCTCCCGATGGGTTTATGACATTCCGGTGGCTTATCTCTATCCAGGGATTGGAGTATACAACCTCCGAACTCAGGGTAATCCAAGGATTTTTATGGTCTTCTACATTTTCTGGCTTATCCATGCTTTCAGATTTTTAACCCAGGCTGCATTTTCATTCCTGTCGGTAATGCATTCCAGAATGGCGGCTTTTTCACTGTTTTCCCAGAGGGGAATGGTTGCACTCAGGTCTCCCACGCTTTCGGCTCTGAAATAATCAAGGCCGGCTTCTTTGGCTGCATATTCGGCTGTAAAGGGTTGATGCATCTCAAAATAACCTTCCAGTTCCGGTATTTGTCCTGAACCCGGAATAATCCTGAAGATATTTCCGCCGCCATTGTTCAGAATGAATATTTTCAGGTTTCCGGGAATACTTTTTCTCCACAGGGCGTTTCGGTCGTAGAAAAAGCCCATATCTCCAGAAAGGGCAATGACTTTCCGGCCCGGCAATTGTTTGGCAATTCCCATTGCTGCCGAAAGGCAACCATCAATACCCGAAGTTCCCCGGTTGGCAAAAACCACATGGCTGGTAGTCAGGTGTGCGGCAAACCAGTTGGCATACCGTACAGGCATCGAATTTCCGGGAAAGACAACCGCTTTTTCGGGCAGACAGGAAATCAGCATGGAAACAGCTTTTCCATCTGACCAATCGCTTTCGGCAGAAAAGGCATACAGACTTTCGGAAGTTTTTTTGTCGGTCTCCATCCAAAGTTTGAAAAATGGATTCTCCTCCTGCCTGTTCTGAAAAAATGATCCTTCTCCCAGTTTGGTCAGGAGCCACTCCGGGTTGGCCCGCAGAATTCTGGTAACACTTCCGAAAGGATCGGCCACTTTTCCTTCTTCCTGAATATGCCAGTGCTCCCGGTGGGCTTTCCTGTTTATCAGTTTCTTTAAATTTTTGGAAATCAATCCTTTGCCAATCGTTACCAGAATTTCAGGAGAAAAATCAGGCCGGTTGCCAAAGGCTTCAGGAAAAAGGTCGGAATGCTGCACGAGTCCTTCAATGCCCGAAAGATTGTGGACAAAATCGCCGGCAATAGGCACCTGACCATATTCTGAAAGGGCTTTCAGTGCATTCCTCAGATCGGGGTCAGGTTTCAGTTGACCGGCAACAATCAATTTGGAGTTTGCTTTGTTCCATGCCTCAAGGGTTTCGCTGAGCACATGCCTCTCCAGTATCCGCCTGGATTTAATTTCAGAAATGCTTATTTTTTTAGCTCCCGCTGCTCCAAAATCAAGGGCCTCCTCAGGTCCGGGGTAAAGGGGTTCACGAAGGGGAATATTCAGATGAACAGGACCTCCGCCGGGCTCTTGCAGATGCTGCCAGGCTTCATTGAGAATTCTTTTGGTGAGAATCAGGCTTTCTTCAGAATTTTCGGTTGAGGGAATGGTAGCCGAGAAAACGGTATGGGCCGAAAAAATATTCGTTTGCCTGATGGCCTGCCCTTCATGCTGATCAATCAGTTCAGCCGGTCGGTCTGCCGTAATAAGAAGTAGCGGAATTTGCTGATAAAACGCTTCTGCCACAGCCGGGCCCATATTCAGCACAGCAGTTCCGGAAGTGCAAAAAACGCCCACTGGCTTTTGGAGGGCAAGAGATTTCCCTAGTGCGACATACGCAGCCGAGCGCTCGTCCATCACCATGTCGATTTCTAACCCGCCTATCCTTTTGAGCGCCAGCAGGATTGGAGCTGACCTCGAACCGGGCGAACCTATAAAATGAAGAAGCCCGACTTCTTTACAAAATCGGGCCAGAAGCAGAACAGAAGTATGCATGCAGAATCAGATTGTCCGTTGAGGTTTATCGTTTAAACCCGCTTTGTGGCTTTTGGTTTTTAATAGGGTGTTCCGGTTTGGAAGAAAAATCTCTTTTTCAGACTTCTTCCTCACCTGGTATGGGTATCACCCGGGACTCTTTGAAAGTGGACAGGATTACAGTACTCTGCGTGTTATCTATCTCCGGGATTTCATTGATCACTTCCACGAGCAGTTTCTGGTAGGAGGTAATGTCTCTGGAAACCACCTTCAGAATAAAGTCTCCCTGACCGGTAATATGATGACATTCTACTACTTCGGGGATGTTCACAATCTGATTTACAAAAGAATCTACAATGCTTTTCCTGTGGCCAATCAGAGCTACATGGACAAAAGTGGTAACTCCGATTCCGATTTCCTGCTTGTTCAGCTGGGCGTGGTAGCTTTCAATGATGCCATTTTTTTCCAGTTTTTTAACCCTTTCTAGAGTTGGGGCAGGAGACAGACCTACCTCCACCGAAAGCTGGGCATTGGTTATTTTGCCGTTTTCCTGAAGAATAGACAGGATTTTTTTGTCGATGGCATCGAATTTCTGAGCACTCATTTTTTTTAAAAGTGGCGCAAAACTAAGGCAATAATTCAGTTAGGCCAAATAATATTTTAAATAAAACCTTTTTTTCAAAATAAAATTATTCAATTCCCAGGAAATACAAGGGAGTTGGATTTATTTCCTTCGAATGGATTTCCGGGCAGCCTCGGCAATGCTTTTCGCATTCAGGCCATACTTTTCCATCAGGGCTTCAGGCGTGCCGCTTTCTCCGAAACTGTCGTTTACACCCACCATTTCCAGAGGTTTAGGGTAATTACGGCAAAGGAATTGTGCAATGGCATCACCAAGCCCGCCATTCAACTGATGTTCTTCGGCAGAAACTGCACAACCTGTCTTCTGCACCGAAGCAAGAATCAGAGCTGTATCCAGTGGTTTTATGGTATGCAGGTTGATGACTTCAGCCGAGATTCCCTCATTTTCCAGTTCCTGTGCAGCAAGCATCGCTTCCCACACCAGATGTCCTGTGGCAAAAATAGAAACATCGATGCCGGGATTGAGGAGAATACCTTTCCCAATTTCAAATTTCCATTCTGCGGGAATGAAAATGGGCACAACCGGCCTCCCGAACCGCAGATAAACAGGTCCTTTCCACTCGGCAATGGCCATGGTGGCTTGCCTTGTCTGATTGAAATCGCATGGATTGATGACGGTCATGCCAGGCAGCATTTTCATCATCCCTATATCCTCCAGAATCTGATGGGTTGCCCCGTCTTCACCCAGGGTAAGACCTGCATGGGAGGCGCATATTTTTACATTTTTTTCTGAATAGGCCACCGATTGCCGGATCTGATCATACACCCTGCCGGTTGAAAAGTTGGCAAAAGTACCTGTGAAGGGAATTTTACCGCCGATGGTCATTCCGGCCGCCAGTCCAATCATATTGGCTTCTGCAATTCCGGTTTGAAAAAACCTTTCCGGATATGCCTTGGCGAAGTCGGTCAGTTTGAGCGAACCGGTGAGATCGGCACAAAGGGCCACAACATTTTCATTGGTAGCACCCAGATCCATCATTCCCGATCCAAAGCCGGAACGGGTATCTTTTTTGCCTGTTACAGAATACGATTGCATGAAGTGAATTAGTGCTGCAAAGGAAGGGAATTGCCCCAAATTTTAAGGCAAAGGAGCAAGAAAAAACCAAGTGACAGACTCAGGGAGGATATCCGGTTGAATCTCATGGTATTCCTGTAGTTGGCTTCTGAAGGGTCTTTGAAGCATTGCATGGCCCATTGGCTGAAAACCAGAAACGACGGGGAAGCACAAATACCCATCATCAGAAGGTAAGATAGAGGGAATTTTACTCTCAATGTCCACATCAACAAAAAAGAGCCAAGTGCAATACATACGCCTGAAAAAAGAAAGGTTCCCCTGATGCCCAAAAGCAGGGAAAGGGTATGGTCGCCCTTGAGTTTGTCTTCTTTGTGCTGGTAAATCTGAGTCAGGGGATAGCTCCCTGCCAGAAAAAGACTTGCCAAAAGGGGCCATGTTTTGTCCGGAAATCCTGTGGCATTTTGTCCAGATTGCAGGGCACCGGTCCATACCATCACCACGGTCCATCCTCCCTGAAAAAGGGCCACAACCGCCCAGGAAATCCAGGGGAATTTTTTGAGCCGGATTGCCGGGTGGCTGTATGCTTTGCTCATGAGCCAGTAAACCGCAACACAGAAACCAAAATACAAATCGTGAAAAAACGCCCATGCAAGACCCAGAACATCAAAAATAAGCACCAGCATATTGAGCTGGATATTGGGTTTGGGTGGTTTTTCGATTCCTCCGATGGGTCCCTCGTCACGGTCGGTAAGCGAATTGTATCCGTTGCTTGCCGGATAAATGAGGAAATGGAGAATCACAAAAACCGTAAGACAGGGTAGAAATTCGATTTTTTCTACCGGCAAAGCAGACAGCGTAAGCCAGTAAACAGGCATTAGAAAAACCGAAAATGGGATCCGCATCAGGGTCCAGGCATCTTTCCAGGCTGTGCTCATAAAAAAAGCCACCCGGAGTCCGGATGGCTGTGGTTATCAAAAATGAAACATGATTTTAACGCTGCACATTAAACCAGCCCGAGGTTTTGAAATTATACCTCGGCGAGTTGAATTCATAAAAATAGACCCCTATGCCAAGCTTTTCTTTAAGTTCTGTGCTCTTAAGGTTGTTTTCGTACTTGTCAATCTTATACATTTCCTTGCCCCAGCGGTTGTAAATGGTGAGGCTTCCATCGGTAATTTCCCGTAATTCCTTTCCATTTTCATCCCTTGCCGTAATCCTGAAAGTTGAATTGGAATTCAGATTGCTTTCAAAAATATAATTGGGCAGATATACCTGACCGAGGGGGTCAATTATGATGGATTTCCGGGTGGTATCGGAGCAGAAATAATTGCCAATGCGATTATAGATAACGGCCTCAGCTGTGTAATTTCCACCGTTACTGATTTCAATAATGGGGGTCTGACCATCCAGAACCTGATTGTAAGAAAGCGAATCGTTGTAAAGTCTCCAGATTCGCGGATATGAAAAGGGAATAAATTTATTGGAGAACAACACCGGTGAAACGGTAAGTCCGTCGTTCAGAATTTTGTAATCGAAGGCTGTTGAAATAGAATCGAAAACAAAGAGATTTAGGGTATCACGGGCGATGCCGTCATTCGAAAAGCACTTGTTGTCACCGGTTAGGATATACCTGCCGGACTGTAAAGCCCTG
>JBIKMV010000193.1:0-5340 GCA_044359055.1 Catalimonadaceae bacterium | reverse complement strand
CTGCTGAGAAACAGGTATTCCGTTCTCCTTCAGGGTTTTTACAAAGGCGTGTACATGAGCATTATCACGGCACAAAATGGCAATGTCAGCCGGGCGGATTCCCCTCTTACCAACACCCTTTTCCATTCCGACCTGTATGTTATTGTCCGGATTCAGCAGGTGTTTTATTGCAAGCAGAATCCCGTCTTCAGGTGTTTGCGAATCAGCCACCGTATCCAGCCTGAGCAAATGCGGCTCGTCAATGGATTCCCTCGAAGCAAAAAGTTCAATCAAATCTTCTACCGGAATTTCGGCATGGCTGTTTTCCCCAAAGACAGCTTCTTTCCATGCCTTTAATTCCTGTGAACGCTCATCTCCATTTACCAGGCCTCTCTGCACCGTTAGGGCATTGTTCTGAGGCGCCAGCAGTTTGGTGAAAATGGTATTGCTGAGTTTTACGAGTTCGGGCACGGAGCGGAATCCGGATTTCAGAATCCCGAAGCTTACATCCATGCCTGCATATACACCTTCCTGCCGGCTGAGTGCCTCCACCGTTTGGCGGATCAGGGAAGAATCAGTTCCCCGGAACCCATAAATGGCCTGTTTGGGATCTCCCACCCAGTAATTATCCTCTGCCAGCTGAGCAAGCTCACGGAAGATTTCTACCTGTAGCGGACTGCAATCCTGAAACTCATCCACCATTACCAGTTTGATGCTGCTTTGGATTTCTTCCCTAACTTCCTCAACATTCAGGAGGTCTCGGAAATAGCGCTCCATGTCTGAAAAGTCAATCAGATTGTTCGACTTTTTAAATTCGGAATAATGCTTCAGGCAGAAATCGGCCAGGCTGAAAATAAGGTGGGTATATTCCCGGCAATGGTTGAAAAAATCCGAATCACGGGTAATTGAATCCAAAATATCGAGCAATTCATTCAGCGCCGGGAAATAATCAGGATTATTCTCAACCGCTTGTTTGCGTGTATACTCATCTTCATAGAATTCTTCCCATAATCTCATGTAGTCGCGGTAAGACTTGGCTTTAAATTTCTTTAGTAGCCTACTTTTTCTTACCAATGCTCCTTTAGTATTGTGATGTATCCTGTTTTCTCTGTCTGTTTCCCGAAGCAGAGCTAATTCCAAAGCAGCTCGATCCAGCAAGTCCTTCCCAATCCCCAGATTACCCAGGGGAAGTCCTTCGTGAAATCCACTTTGGCTTTGATTATTTTGGTAAAGCACCTGCAACCAGTTCAGGCTTTCTGTGAAGCTCCGGCTGTTTTCCGACAAATCTTTTACCCCATTTACCAGTGCCAGTTCAATCAGCTTTGCCAGCTGTTCCCGCCAGGCAAACGGGTGGTAAGTCCCGAAACCTTTGCGGCTGAACAGGTTGAGCATTCGGTTCAATTCGCCCAGCCGGTCTGTAATTTTTGGGTCCATGGGAATTTCTTCCAGCATCCGCCGGATGAATGCTCCGCCATCTTCCTCCTCCATAATCTGAGGGTCAGGAGAGATTCCCAGGCGGAACCAATGCCGTTTAATCAGCGAAAGCCCAAGGCTATGGATGGTATTGATTTCGGCGGAACGCAGCGCCATCAGAAGCTCCGGACTTCCTCCTGCTGCAGCCACCGCCTGTTGCACACGGTCGCGGATTTCGGTAGCCGCCGCATGCGTAAAAGTGCTGACCAGAATTTGCTCCGGACTGATGGGATTTTCTTCAACCAACAGACGCTCGGCCAAAAGGCTTGTAAGGATGTGGGTTTTACCGGAGCCTGCCCCGGCGAAAATAAGGTTCAGGTTACTCATCTTCAGGTTTGTTATCATTATGGTTGGATAATTGCTCTTCAAGCAAAACCGCAAAACGGTCGCTGAAGCTTGCATGCTTCTTTTTTGATTCTGAATGGTTAAGAGAAATCAATCTACCCTTCGGCTCTTTTCCATATTTAAGGTTGGAAACAGGCAAGTCATCTCCGACCTCTATCCGACCCTCCAGAAATTCCCTCAGCCTGAAGCGCACTGATTCCCATAGCTTTTGCTCCACATTTACGGCCCTTGCCTGATTGAAAATCTCTTCCGGATCTGCAATCGACATACCGAAAGGTAGCTTCAGGCTCTGGTGATCTGCGCCTACCAGCAGCATAACGGGCAGCAACAGGTAAGACAGGCAGCGGGCTTCAGGTACAAACCGCGCATAAACAGCCAGCTGAACCGAATCGTTGTCTGCAACCAGCTTTTCGAATTTCTCCTCACTGTTGCTCCACTTCAGGTCCAGCACCAGCACATCATTCAGGTTGCCTTCTGAATCGGCTTTGCCCAGAATCATATCAATTTTTCCGCTCAGGCATGCCACCGGGAATTCTTCGGACATTTCTGTACGGAAGGCATTCTCAATCCCAATCCGGTTAAAACCATTATCTTCAATGAGGCGGCACAGATATGCCATAGCCTTCAAGGCATCTTTCCTGAACTTGCTATGCTCCAGCCTGTGCTCCGGAAGCAAAAGGATGCTGGCTTTTTCCAGAATTGATTGCCGAAGCAACTCTTTCCATTTATCCTCTGCTGCAGGT
Organism: Catalimonadaceae bacterium; assembly: GCA_044359055.1. Taxonomy (GTDB): domain Bacteria; phylum Bacteroidota; class Bacteroidia; order Cytophagales; family Flexibacteraceae; genus CAMDMI01. The sequence continues at coordinate 2,800 of JBIKMV010000193.1, read as the reverse complement.
TTGAAGGGCAACAGATTGAGCCCATCCTGCCTTTCTGCATCCCCCGCAAACACAAGCTCTGCAAAGCGGTGAAAAGCATTTCCCTCCGCCAGTTTGGTGTTGCTGAAATTATCCGGATTGTCCATGTTAAATCCTTTGAGTTTACTCAGTAGCCATTCCATCGGATGCTGAATGAGTTTATCAAGACTGGAAGGACTCTCGCAGGTGTTGAGTCTGAGCCGGCCGGTCATTTCTGAAATATTATCAACCAGCCACTCCGAAAAATCATTCAAAGGAAAATATGGTCTTCTGTTAGGAAACAGATTCTGAATTCCGGAAAAATCAAAATTCAGGAAACCAGGATTTTCAATTCCCGCAATGACCAGATATTCCTCCTCCACACTCTGAGGCTTTACTGATTTGAGGCCCTTCAATTTCAATAATTCAGGATAGAGTGCATGTACACCATTTTCCTTTACCAGAAAACGAGGCATAACAAGGCAGCAGCGCTGGGTTACCTGTGCAATTGCCCGAACCCATTGGTACCACTCTCTTTTGCGGGTAATGGCCGATGTTTCCGGAAGGTAATCCTCACATGTTTCGTTCAAAAAAGTATGAACAGCGGGGCCGATTTCCTGATAAACCGATGAAGGGAGCTTTCCACCGGCAAAACCAGCCCAGTAAAGTGACTGGACTTCACCCAGAATGGTACCGGGATTCTGAACCACATCCGGGGATCCGGCTTCTTTTTCTCCGAATTTGATTTCCATTGCCAGCAGCAAACGCTTTGCAGCCTTTTCAAACCTGATAAGCGAAATGTCCGGCTGATTCCACAACTTCAGAAAACCAACCATACGGGAAGCGGCCTCCATTATGGCAGAATAAAGGGCAATGGTATCGGGTAAAGGCCGCTTATGCTCAGCCCATCGGATTACCCGTTCATATTGTTGAACCAATTCGGCAACCGGCACTGCATCCCGTTCCCCGTAATTGTTCTGATAGGGCAGAAACCGGATCAGGTCTTCTTGCTGGAGTGCGTTCCATTCATGTTTACCCTCTTTGGCCTGATTTTGAAACCAGGTATCTATGATGGCATCCCAGGCCGGACCAAAATTGCCTCCCCCTTCCAGATGCCGTACCAATTGGCGGGCCAGCTGTCTGGGCACGGGGCAAGGTGAATTGATCAGAAAACTGGTAATGTTATCTTTCCAGACCGGGCAAAAGACAAGTTTGCCCACGCAGCGAAGGAATTGGGTGCCCCCGGGGTAGGCCACTTTCAAACCGAAGGAGGCTGAATGCCCAAGCTTCTGAAAAACGGACTTCAGGTAATCATCGTGATTGGCAATAACCACCTCCGGAGAACTACTGTTCAGGGCGCGGGCCAGAACATCCTCCTCTCTGGCAAAACCCTGAAAATCAACAATCTTAAAAGAATCATCCATTTCAGCAAGAGGCTTCTCCGAGGTAGAATTCAAACCGTTCAGAAGGAATTCCTGTACGCGGTACAGGTTTGAATCCTTTTTTCTGGCCGAAGGGGTAGCTTTCCGGAATTCAACATCTAAACCCTTCCCTTGAAGTATTTCCAAAACCTTTTGATAAGCCGGGCAGAGGGTATCGGCCGGATCATGGCAAACCAGCTTTTGACTTTTCAGGGATAGGGGCAGATTGAAACCGGGTGTACTTATAACGGAAAGCAAGGCCTGCCAGCGGTCGGCTTCACCGCGGTACAATTTGTTTTCCTGCCTGTGATGCCCATCAATCAACCTGAGGGTTCGTAAAACTACAGGAGCATTTCCCTCCAGTTTTTTTTCAGGCTTCCAGCCCGACAAAACCAGAAAATCTCGCCAGCTCAGGAGTCTTTCGGCAACGGCAAGACCATCATTTTGAAAGGCTTCCCTGAAATCAGCAAATTCCTCTTCCTGACAAATGTCCTGACAGGCATGCCACCAGCGAAGCAAGCGGCTGAAAGGTTCCGGAGCCAGGGAAGGCAATCCAAGTTCCATTTCCAGAAAGCTCAGCAAGCCACCAAAATTAAGAAGGCGAAGTCCGCCCCGGGCTCCGAATCCCGGTTTATAGTCCCATACCGGCTTTCCCTCGAAAGCGGCGGCCAGGTGTATTTCATTTTGTATTCTCAGCATTTTTAAGGTTGTATTCATGTTTTTCTTTTATTTTTGAAAGAGTATGTCTGACGGTTTTGAGCCTTGGTCCGGTGGAGGCCCATTTTTTTTAATAATTTTTCTTTTAGTTGGGGTGAAACCATTCTTTGTTAACGGGAATCCTCATAGACGAGGGAGGCCCGAGCAGTTTTTTTATGTGTTCATGATCCAGAACTGACCAGACTTCCGGTATTACGGGGGAGCCATCATTTTCTCTTTCCTCTGAGGTGAATTCAGGAATTTCGACAAAATCGGGTTCAGGTAATTGGTCCCATATCCACTGCTCTCTTTCCGGCAATTCACCGGGAATCAAGTCTGCCACCTCATCCAGATTGTAGGCCGTCCAGGTTGCCCGAAAATTGATTCCTAAATCGTGGCCGAGGTAATCATATCTGGCAATGTCGACATCCCACCTTGGATCGAAAATAAGAAAATCCATAGAGCGGATGAGGCCATTTTGGCTTGCCCACACCAGATGTGCAAGGTCTTCAATATGTGGCCAGTCTTTCCGGATTTCCTCCAGGCTGATTCCCTCATGGGAATCCTCTTCCAGAATGTGGCGGATAAAGGTATGCCGTGTCTGTTCCGGCAGAGCGTTCCAGTCAAAACTTATCGGGAGGGGTTCGGAAGCTCGCTTTACCTTTGCCCTGATTTGGTTCAGGGCT
>JBIKMV010000037.1:0-17969 GCA_044359055.1 Catalimonadaceae bacterium | reverse complement strand
GTGCCCGACTCAGCGGCAAACTCACGCCAAAACTTCGTATCGGCTTGCTCAATGTGCAGACCGCCGACGATCAATCGCTTAACTATCAGGGAAATAATTATACCGTGGCTACCTTTCAGCAAAAGGTGTTTGCCCGAAGCAATCTGGCCGGCATACTGGTAAACCGGCAGATTTTCAAAAACGACAGCGGCGATTTTTCTTTCAGGCAGAATAAGTTCAACCGCGTTTTGGGTCTGGATTACAATCTCTTATCCAAAGACAACCGATGGTCGGGCAAATTTTTTTATCACCAGTCTTTTGAAAACCAAAAGCGAAGTGACGATTATGCCCATGCCGTGTACCTCATGTATTTTGTGCCCAACTATACCCTCATCTGGAACCATGAGATTGTGGGCTCGGGCTACAATCCCGAGATGGGCTATCTGCAAAGGCCAAAAGGTTTTTTCCGCATCGAACCCGAAGCCCGCTTCCGGCATTATCCTTCCAAATCCAGGGTAAATTACTATTCATTAGGACTCTACAACGACACCTACTGGGACCGTTTCCGGCAGGTGAGCGACCAATTGTATCAGCTTTCGGGTCAGATGGTCAGGAAAAATACCTCGAGTTTTTCGCTCTCCTTTACCCGGGAATATACCCGCCTGTACAATGGCGGTTTTGATCCCACAAATACCGGTTCCAGAAAGCTCGATTCTAATTCGGTGCACTGGTACAATTATCTCAATCTGGGTTACAGCTCCGACAACCGACGGGTGTTTTCAGGATACATTCAAATCAGATCGGGGCAATATTTCAATGGCTGGCTGAATACTTATGACGGGGGTTTTACCCTTCGCTCGGGTTCCTGGGCCAACTGGTCGCTGATCTATACTTTCAATCAGTTTTTTTTTCCACAGCCGTATCCCGATACCCGGTTTTGGCTGCTGGGGCCCAGGGCAGAACTTTCATTTTCAAAAAGCCACTTCCTGACCACCTTTTTGCAGTACAACCAGCAGGCCAAAAATATCAACATCAATGTGCGATACCAGTGGCGCTTTGCCCCGGTGAGCGATTTTTTTATCGTATATGCCGAGAACTATCTGCCCGACCCTTGGAAAACCAAGAACCGCTCTCTGGTTGTGAAGCTGGTGTATTGGTTTAATATCTAGCCTTTCGGCGCCCATAGCGGCAAATATTGTACCGCCCCGATTCGACTTCTGGAATATACAGTGTGCAATCCCAAAGCCACACTTTTCCGAGGGAAAATAAGGGAAGTGTCGCACTTTTTCGAATGAAAAAATGCAAAAAACCACACTTTTTCATAGGAAAAAATGATACCTTTGGTGTTTTAAAAGACGCTATGCAACGCCTGATTCTGAAAGACTTGCTGGAATGGAAGGCATCCGAAAACCGAAAACCCCTCATCATTCAGGGTGCCAGACAAACAGGTAAAACATGGATAATGAAGGAGTTTGGTGCAGGATACTTTGAAAAGTCTGTATACTTTAATTTTGAAACTTCTACAGTACTGCAATCCCTTTTTGTGTCGGATTTTGATATAAAAAGGATTCTGGCCACACTGGAAATTGCCGCAGCCACCTCCATCAGCAAAGATACGCTCCTGATTTTTGATGAAATTCAGGAAGCCCCCGGAGGAATAACAGCACTTAAGTATTTTTTCGAGCAGGCACCGGAATATTTTATTGTAGCTGCCGGCTCCTTTCTGGGTCTGTCTCTCCAAAAAAGCCATACTTTTCCTGTAGGAAAGGTGGATTTTCTTTTTCTGTATCCCTTAAGTTTTGAAGAATTTCTCCTCAATGCCGGTGAGGAGCGGCTTCTGCTGGCTCTTCATGAGAGAAACCATGATGTGGTCAAACCTTTTCACGAAAAACTCATCCGCTTACTCAGAGAATATTACTTTACGGGAGGCATGCCTGAGGCACTGAACCGCTGGTTGGAGAAAAAAGATCCGAAATCAGTTAGGGAAATCCAGAATAAAATCCTGTTGGGATACGAAAATGACTTTGGGAAATATGCTCCCGCGGCAACGGTTCCCAAAATTCGGTTGGTCTGGCAATCGGTTGTCAGCCAGCTTTCCAGAGAAAACCGTAAGTTCGTATTCCGGTATCTGAAGAAAGGAGCGAGAGTGCAGGAATTTGAATCGGCCATCCAATGGCTGGCACTGGCCGGCCTTGTGCACAAGTGCAGCAGGATTTCCAAGCCTGCCATTCCCTTAAAATCCTATGCCGACTACGATAGTTTCAAATTGTTTCTGCTCGATGTGGGTTTGCTCAATGCTATGGCCGGTTTGGAATCAGAAATCCTGCTGATTAAAAATCAGGTGCTGACAGAATACAAGGGCGCCATGACCGAACAATTTGTTGCTCAGGAATTGAAGTTGAAATACGACCTCTTTTACTGGTCATCCGACAGCGGCAATTCAGAGATAGACTTTGTGGTACAGAAGGGCAGCAGAATAATTCCTGCAGAGGTAAAGGCCGAAGAAAATCTCAAGTCAAAAAGCCTGCGGGTGTACTCCGAAAAATACCAACCTGTAAAGGCCATGCGCTTGTCAATGAGCTTTTTCCGCGATCAGGACTGGATGCAGAATGTACCCTTGTATGCGACTTTTTTGTTGTAAGCACCCATCAGGTTGATGCACCGCATTTCGCAGTACTATTCCCAAAAGTGTAGAGAGATTTCAATCTTCTTAGCAACCAATACCCATGGTCCGGCAGGGCAACATCGCCCGGCCTATTCGTAATCGCTTGTGAGCCTGAATCTTGCTATTCTTTTGTTGCCGGCATCGGCCACATAAAGCGTCCGGTTGAAAAAGGCTATGGATTTGGGCCGGTTAAACTGAAGCGGACCGCTACCCTTTCCCCCGAAACTTACCTTAAGCATTTTTCTATTGGTGTATTGCGGCGGCGGGGCAGTACCCTCAAAGCCATTGGCCTGAAAAACAAATACCGAATCTTTGGCCTCATCGGCCACAAAAATATACCGCTGGCTGGTTCCCGCATAGAGTACCGATACAGGTTTTGTAAACTTAAACGGCTGATATAGAAAGCCGTCTGCTTCTACACCCGGAATCGGCGTAGGCAATGCTTTGAAACTGAAAAATTCATTTTCATCAACATCTTTCAGCACTTCTTTGTATTGCACTTTCAGGGTAAGGTCGGGCTCTACGGAGGTAAAAATGAAATCTTTTTTCGTCTCCATTCTGGCCCTTTGCGGTGGTTGAATCAGGGTGCTGAGGCCGTAGGGTTTTCTCACATTTCCGTCTGCGCCGGTTACCCGGTCCTGATTATTCACAAGCAGTATGGCATTGTTGCTGTACAGGGTTCCGCTGGCACCATTTCCTTCTGGGCCGTTGGATACCAGGTAATACGCATTGTTGTCCAGAAACCCGAGTGAAGTAAAGTTCAGTTGATTCAACTGATCTGCCTTTACCGAACTCGATGTGGAGATGTTCATAAAGTCGAAAGGGTATTTCAACTTTTTTACAATCAATGCCGAGTTCAGGTCAAGGAATAGGGCGGTTTGTCCTTCGTTGGCCTTTTTCTGAGATATTTTATAAACCACAGGATAAGAAACCGCCTGATTATTCAACACCGAATCGAATTTGCCGAGTGCATACAGATCCAAACTTCGGTTTTGGATAATGAATTGAACTCCCGGAAGATTCAGACGACCCAATTCTTTTCCTGCTGCGTCATAAGAAACGATTCCTTTTCCGGAGTCTACAGCATAAAGCAGTTCGTCGTAGCCAAAGTACAGGCTCAGAGGGGTAATGTCCTTTCCAAAGTTGGGCAATACCGGAACATACTCCACACTTTTGAGGCTGTAATCCGGCTTTTCGATGTAGTCGCTTACCTTATTTTTCTCCCCGAAAAAAGAACAGGCGCCAAAGAAAATGGCGAAAAAGATTGGGATAATCGGATTCTTTTTCATACTACAACTGCTTGTTTTTTAAGCCTATACTTAAACCGATGGTATGCATCCAGCCAAGATAGTCGTTGGGCAATACTGCATATTCCACCGAAAGAGGAACCCGGCCCAGAATTCTTTTGAATCCCACACCCCCGGAAATATGTTCGCCCGGTACATTCACCCTTAGACCTACCCTGAGAAAAAACATCGAATCCAATGTGTATTCGGCACCGAGTCGGATGTTTTCGGCATTGTCGTTGGGGTGATTCAGCTGGGCCGAAACCAGGATTTCGTGCTTTCCTGCAGACCAGGGTACCATGGAAGCACCCATGGAAAAAAGGGTAGGTGCACCGTAACTTTCTTTGCCGGTTCCTGCGGATCGGTTGTACATCACAGGCAGTTCTGAGCCCGACAGGGTAGAATTGGCCCCGAAATGCTGAAGTCCTACAGCGAAATTCAGGTGCTTCCAGTCCGTTTTATACATGAAGCCCATATCCACGGCAATGGCATTGGATGCATACTGAGCCAGCTGCTCCCGGATGTAGTGGGCATTCAATCCGAAGCTGAACATCTTAGACAAAGCTTTGGAATATCCGAAACCCAGCTTGAATGCATCGGAAACGAAGAAGGTTCCATCGCCAAAAGGCTGGAATTCAGTTCGCCTCTTTTGTGAACCGGAACCCATATAATTCATAGAAAGCATCCAGGCTGCTTTGTTGTCAGTGGGGATTAGGATTCCGGCAAAAGTCTGGAAAATAGCCGCCGGCAGGGTTCGGGTGGAGGCTGCTGCCAAGGGCTGCAGATTGTCTGCCCCTCCCGCAGGATTCACATGCATGGCATAAGGGTCGCCTGCAAGCGAAATCGAAGCACCACCCATAGCGATGGAGCGGGGCGACAAATCATTCTTCAGAAAAGTCAGTGCTGATATCCCGATTCGCTGACTACCCAGATTGGGGAAAACCTGTGCCGAACCAGAAAACCGCAGCAGCAAACTGCTCATAATCAAAACGAAAGTGTACTTTAATTTCATTTTTGCTGCGGTTAAAAATTAAATCCTATGCCATACATAAACTGCCTTGGCTGCATGTACCGGGCCGGATTGGTGGGGGGAAGGCCGCTGGTATTCGGGTCGGTGAAGCGGGGATCTCTTTGTTCGAATGGCAGGGGATCGCCGTTGCGATAGGCTGTACCGGTTACAGGGTTTACAAGCTGGGCGTTTTTGTTATCGAACAAATTTTTCACCTCAAAGGAGATGTAAGCCCTCATTTTCCGGGTTACATAAAAATCTCTGCTTATGCTCAGATCGGTCCAGAACCAGGCAGAGCCGACTTCTGTATTCAGGCTGTTGGGCTTTACTTCGTAGATTACCCTGCCAAGGTCTGAGGTTCCGCCTGCCTGAAACGGAGTGTACCGAAGGCCGGATTTCCAGGTGGAAAAAAGGAAGAAACGGAATCCTTTGAGCGGAATATTCAGCAGCCGGGCACTGGAATCAGGGGTATAAATCAAAGTTCCTTTTATATCCCAGGGCCTGTCCCAGGCGAGAAACTGCTCCTTTGTATTGTCCACCTGTCCGGTTTGCCTGATTTGCAGCAAGGATTCCTGTGCCGTATTGGACTTGCCGGTAGCCACCTGATAGGCAGCATTGAAGGAGGCCCTGAATTGTTTAGAAAAGCGATAGTTAAGACCCAGTTCCACGCCTCTGACACGGGCATAATCCTGATTTATAGAAATGGTGCGGTCTACAAATTCATTACCAAAGCGGGGGTCAATGATTTCGGCGGTACGGTTTACAATAAAGTCGAACTGGTCCTTGTAAAAAGCCGTAAGGGTAAGTGAAAAGTCTTTGGTAATCTGCGACTTCACGCCCAGTTCGTAGGCTACTGCCACTTCGGGATTGAGGTTTGGATTTCCAGCATTGGAGCCTGCCACCCGGTTCTGATAGTTGGTATCGAGTCCGGCGTACATGAATCGGGGGTGGGCCAGCCGCATGGAATGACCGTAATTAAAATAAAGGACATGGTTTTCAGATACCGGAAAAGAAACCCTGACTTTGGGGAGAATGCGGGCCTTCCAGCGGAGGCCAAAAATTTCAGCCGTCTGATTCCGGTAATCCTCTCTGTTTTTTGAGGTTATGAAGGTAAAAGGATTTTCGATGGCCCTGTCGGCAAACTTTCCTGCCGCCCAGTATTCGAAGCGACCGCCGATTACGGCAATAATTCCCTTGTATTTGATTTCATCCTGGGCATATATGGCGCCATTTTGTGGTTTTACAGCCCATACATCATTGCTCTGACCAATCCGGCTGGATGGCGTAAAGGTTCCGTCTGCCAGTTGAATCGGGGCTCCCACCCAGGGGCGGGTTACATCAATCCACTGCATATTCTGAAATTTGTGCTCAAATCCGAATGAGGCAAAATGAATCTTGGCAGGCGAGAAATAGGTTGCCTTTGCCTTCAGGGTATATTCTTCAAAGAAATGGTCATGCCAGAGAGTGGAAATTCCGCCATTATTGAAGAATCCTGCACTTGGAAGAACATACAGTACAGAGTCGGAAACAGCTCTCGGATTATTGAAAATTTCAACCGGATTGGTTATCACTGCATCGGGGTCGTACTCTTTGTCCAGGGTTTTATCCCTGAAAGGTCTGCCATTGGCATCTGCCCTCAAGCGGGTGAAAAGTCTCCCTATGGTGGCATCAATTTTCCAGTTTTTGTTCAGAGAGTGGCGGATATTGAGAGCTGTAAGGTTGGAGCGGTGGGTGTAGGTGGTGGCATTGTCCATCTGCTGCGAGTAGGCGTACTGGAAGCCGGGGACCATAATCTGGTCGAAACCAATGATTTGCAGGGTTCTGGTGTTTTGATTTATCCCAATACTGTGCTGATTGGTAAGGCTTATTTTGGTGGAGCTGTTGAGGTTGTAGCTCAGCTTGAAGGTATTGCTCCATTTGTTGTCCTGCCGCGGGGCCCAGAACGATTGGTTGTTCATCAGACTGGAATTCAGTTGATTGGCATAATATCCAAAATAGTCAGATGTAAAACCCACATTGGCAGAGGTGAACAATGTCAGTTTCTTTTTTGTGCCTGGAATGGGTGTGCCGATTGATAATTCGGCCAAATCCGTATTCCATGATCCGTTGCCAATTTTATTGAACCCCGGATTGTCTCTTTGCCAGCGGCCTCCAATCGTAAAGCGGTCGCTGCCTTCCTTTATTTTGGTAACGATTACGCCGGAATTGGCATTGTATTCGGCATCGCTGCCTCCGGTTACCACAGTAATGTCCTGCACAGATCCGGAAGCTACCTCGGTTCCGAATCCGGTTCCTGCAAGGGGGTCGGCTGCATTCACTCCGTCCACCACATACTGGGTCTCATATACCCTGCCGCCCCTGATTTGCAGTCCGTCGGGCGAAACGCTGACACCGGCCTGCATCGCTGTGATATCCTGTACATTGCGCACATTCATTTCTTTGATGTCGGCCGCCGAAATCCGGATTTCACTTTTACCGCTTTCTAAATCTACGGATGGTTTTTCTCCTATAATTTCTACGCTTTCCAGTTCATTGGTTTGTTCTTCGAGGGCAGTGGAGAGGGTAGTGCTTCCATCTTTCGGAATCCGGATGCCGTTGAATATTTTTTCCTTGTAGCCCACATAGCTGACCCTGATGCTGTAATCTCCGGGCTTTATGCCGCTGATGGTATATTTTCCATTGAAATCTGTGGAAGCACCTTTATAGGTTCCGATGAGCAATACGGTAGCCCCGATAAGACCTTCTTTTGTCGCTTTGTCGGTTATCACCCCTGTTAGAGTGCATTGCGCTGAAGTTTTCAAGCTGTAAACGCTTAACAAAATGAGCAGCAAACTTTTTTTCAAACTTTTACCAATTGAATTCATCATTGATAATTTTATTGAAAGTGCTCAGCAGGGCAGAACGGTTGCCGTTCAGATAGGCCATTTCAATGGTAAAAAAGACGAGATTTGTTTTTCCTCCGATGTTTTTGGTGCGCAGGGCAATCGGAAGGCCCACCGGTCCCGGATAGATGTTGGACATCATATTTTTTGGAACATAATAGAGCGAATCGGCTCCCGGTTTTACTTTAAAAATATCTCCCCCGGTCAGCAGCCGTCCGGTGACCAGATCGGGAAAGCCGCTCTGGGTTGCCGGCAGAATTCCGCCTGGCTTGATTCGTACATTGTTGGTGAAGCGGGTGAAGGTATCAATGGGGACGAGTTCAAAAACGGGATCGTCTGTGGGCAATTGAAATGGCGCATCCGGAAAAGTGTTGGAACCCAGCATTTTTCCATCAAATCTCAAAAACTGCTTCAGGGCGGTAGAAGCAGGGTTCAGCAAAACTGGAATGGCGCCTGGAGCACTGGAAATCACATCTCCATACCAGAAAATTTTTCCATAGATCTGGCACAGCAGATAGAACTGAGAATTCCAGAATCGGGGTTGATTGATGCCATTGGACCGTATCAGGTTGATTTTGTCAAAGGGAATATTCAATTCTGAAAATGCCCTGCTATACAGGGTATCGCAATAGTTGCTGCCAATTCCTGCGAAAGCATTGACGAGGAGAACATCTCCGCTTTTTCTTTTTACAAAATAGGATTTTTCGGTTGTGTCCTTTCCTTCTGCCCCTGCCTGATCTTTTACCTTCAGATAAATGGTGTTCAGGTCATCGAGTTTGAGTCCGGGCACAGTAAGGTTTGAAATCGGAGCCGGTTTGGAAGGAAGGCTGCTCAGATTTTCACCACCATATACAAAGCATGAGGTTACACCAATTGCCGATGGATTGACAGGGACAAGAGAAATAAAACCCAGATTTTTCGGCAGAGGGGTCCAGTTTCCATCATTTATTTTAACAAAAACCGAGTCTACATTCTGACTTCCATCGGGGTCGCTGAAAAAGTAGGGTAGGGCAATTACAGACCAGAGGGTATCGGCTGCGGGCATACCATCAGCAATAAACCGAATCTCCGGGAAGGAATTTTTTACCGGGATCCGGAGGTGCCCTACAGCACTCGCAGCCCCTTTGTTGTCCACCGATTGGATGAAAAAGTGGATGATGGCTTTTTCGAGGCTGCCTGAAAAATTGAATAAAAATGTACTGTCTGTGCCTGCAATCAGGGCAGAAGAGGAGAGGCTGCCGGCAGCACCGAGAGAATCTGTTCCCCAGGAAATTTTGAAACCTTCGATGTAGCCATCAGCATCCTGACCAGACCACGACAATTTTATCCGGGTGGTAAGCGACACAGAATCCGGAACCCCCACACTGTCTATGGCAATGCGCACGAGTGGCGCCTGATTGGCCAGCGGTTGGTCCTTTTCCGGTTTACAGCCAAGGCTCAGCAAAAGCAAACAAAAGCAGGCTGCTACACCTGCTTTTGTCCAAATGATTTGCAATCTGCTCTTTATCAGTAACAAAATCTCCGAATCTTACGGCTGAACGGATATATTTTCTACTCCAAGGAGCTTTCCTTTGGCATCGGCTACCCGAACCTTGTACAGCCCTGCAGCCTGCACAGGCAGCCTGAATTTCTGAAGTGCGGTGCTTATGGTAGAGGCAAAAACCTTCCGGCCATTCAGGTTGTAAACTTCAAGGGAACCTCCGTTTGACTCTGCGGGCATCTGAATGCTGAACTCTCCCTGGCTTGGATTGGGATATAGAGCAAATCCTTTATTTTGGAGGGATTCTTCAATGCTCAGAATCATGGTAACATCTGAGTTGTTTCTTGGCAGGAGCTTGTAGTTGAAGAAGCTGTAATGCATAATGCCCTGAATGAGTGTAACTTCCTGTGCGGGTTGAACGATGATGGGATCTACAGCCATGGTGCCATCTACAGTGGCCCAGCGGGGCGAGTTTACATAGCTCACATTAAGGGACGAGAAGGTGGTAGAACTTTGACGCCCGGCCAGAACCCTGCAGCCTGTATTGGGATCTGCTGGGTCTGCGCCAATCCGGTATTCGCCATTGTTTCTGCCTGAACCTGCATCGGCATTGGTATCTACCACAAAAAGACTCTGACCTGCTGCCGGATTTTGAAGTTTAACCAGCATCCCCTCATATTTTTCAGTATTGGGGTCGGAGTTGGTGGTGAATAGTGCAGGATTAAGCACCACAGGTGCGGGAACAGGCTGTGCAGCCGATACGAGGTTGGCGGCCGAGATGTTCGAAATTCTAGTGAAATTGAAATACTCTTCCACCACACCGGTTACAGACACGAGGTCTCCCACATTGAAGCCCGAAATCAGCGAACCACCATTTACCCAGATCCCGGCCCATTCGGTTGCATCCGGTTGCTGAATGTACACATAGCCCAGATTGTTGCCACCTGCTGAGGCGGTTACGATGCCCTGAAGCGAAAGGGTATCACCCACATAGCCCGAACGGCCTGTGGTGTAGGGTGTAAATTGTATATCCCTGATGGTGCAACCACTTGTGCCAACATTATAAAACAAAGGGGTAACCTGTGCAGGAACATTTGGAAAAATGGTGGTATTGTTGAGGTTGTCTCTTGCCCGGATGTAGTATCTTACTGTTGTTCCGGCTGGCTGCCCGGGGATGGTAGCTGAATAGCGATTTCCATTGGCTACGGCTGTAACTTCTGTGTAGCTTAGTCCATTGGATGAATAAAAGAATTTAACTTCTGCAACCGAACCATCATCGGTAACCGTGGCTGAAAGGGTTACATTTGTTTCAGAAAGCGGACAGGCTGAGTTTTTCTTAATGTTGCCAATGGCAGGAGAGGAGGCACCTTTCACATAATGCGAAACTGAAAAGGGATTCATATTGTATCCGATGTTGTTCTGGCCTGTGCCGGGACAACCACTGTTTTTCTGACCCTCGATGATACCTTTAATGGAAGTAAACTGATCTCCTACATTGGGAGGTACAAATCCGTTTGCCGGACGCTGGGTTTTGAACCGGTCATAAATACGGATGTAGTTTTCATTGGCGTCTTTTACAAGGAAATTGCAGCGACCTCCGCTGACACTTACAGCAGTAACCGTAACATTCTGAATTTCAACAAAATTACCTTCATATTTTTCGCCTGAAGTGATGCGGCTGGTAGGCTGATTGCTTGGATTAAGCGGACCGTTCAATTGGCCGACACTTACCAGAGTGGATTGCGGAGCAGGTCCGGCTTCAAAACTTAGTAGGGTTACTCCGTTTGGAATGGGGCTTATCTGCGTTTCGCCTGCGGCACCGCTACCGGCAAATTCCTGCACAATGCCTACCACTTCAATGGTATCTCCGGCAACGAATGTATTGATATCATCCGGAGTAGTGGCAGCACCATTTCTGATTGAAATATTGGCAAAAGGAGTTTCCGGATTGCTCGCTGTTACATCTCTTACCCAGATCCAGCGCGTCTGACCTGAGGTTTCATTCAGGCCACCGTTGGTGATAACCACAGCACGCACCCTCACTGTATCGTTGAGATAAAGAGGATTGGGTCCGTCGTTGCAGCTGTCAGGCAGAAATTGTCCCGACCAGCCCTGGATGTTCTGAATTTGAACGAAGGGGATCTGCGCATGCGCAAAAAAGGGCATCAATACGATGGCCAAAACGGTAAGCTGTACTTTCATCTTTTTCATGTTTTATTTGATGATGGTGAATTTTCCTGTTTTAAAATCTCCTGATTTTAAGTCTTTTACAGAAAACAAATATAGTCCTCTGCTGATTATTTGTGAGCTTTTACTAAGCAAGTCCCAGGCGTGTTCACCACCTGAGAATACTCTTTTGTCTGGTTGGTTGGGGTCTGCCGAAAACTGGCTGTAGGTCTTGTACCAGCCCTCTGAACCCTGATAGGTGCTGCCGTCGTGGCTGAATACATCCACTAGGTCGCCGGCTGAGGTAAATATTCTGACCTCACATTTTTCAGGGAGGTTGGCAAAGTATAATTTCCTGTCTTCTGGTCTTGTGCTCGAACCTTCCCAGGCTGCGCCATTGTAATAGGGGTCAGGGTAGGCAAAAGGACTGTTTTTTTCCTGGTCTGGATTTGCCGGAGTGCCCGGAAATACCAGAAACTGATTGCTTTTTTGAGCTGTTTCTAGCGGACCAAGATTGTTCTGAGACGAGCCTCTGTCGAAAGAGGTCAGGGCTACCACATGCTGCCATCCATTTTGCATGGCAGGAAAGGAATAGAAATAATGATATCGGTTGGTATCCCCCGGAAATACTGAATCCTGAGATAGTTCAATTCCTTTGAAGCCGGTATTAAATCCGACAGCATTGCCCGTTTTATCCCACTCACCGGCCAGTTCAAAATCGCTTTGAAGATTTACGGTGGGTTTCATGTCAAAGGCAAAAGCCGATTTATACAATCTGTACCCTTCAAAGTCTTTTTCCTTGGAAATCGGATCAATTGATGCTTCGGCATTGCGGGCCCAGTACACATCTACCCGGTTGTTTCGGGCAATGACCTTGGTATTGGGTACATCGGGAGGGCTGGGCAGGATGTAGCGTTTGATGATGCCATCGCCGTTTTCGTCTTCTTCCGGACTGAGGATGCCGTCTCCATTGCGGTCGTTTCCGTTGAAAGCCGTTTGGGCCCATACTGCATTCGCTTCCAGTCCCGACCGTTGTTTTTTGGTGTCTACTGAATTGGGCAGGCCTTCTTCATTGTCCTTTTTGGCGCAAATCACTGCGAATACCACCGAAATGGTCTCACCTGGATTCAATGTTTTCAGATTGCCAACCGAGATTACATTGGTTCGGTTTCCGGGCTTTCGGATGATTTCGCGGATGGATTCTCCGGGTGGCGGTACATTGTCCCAGGTGCTTTCCCAGTTCAGGCCTTTGCTCATACGGCTGTAGCGGTCGGGGTCGTTTGGCGGGGGAAAAAATTTGGGGTCCGAACTGCCGAAGAGCCAGGTTTGAAAATTGACTTTGCAATTGGCATTCGGGGTATTGCCGGGGATGAACACCTTTCTGCTGTTGCCGGCACCCAACTTTTCGGCACCCAGAAATTTTATACCTACATAACTTTCGGTGAAACCGGGGTCGCCCGTGGCATCAAAAACATAACCCATTCTGAGTGAGTCGGCATAACCGTTGCCACCTTTATTGAAGAAAGCTGTACCCACAGGGGCAGTTCGGCTGACATTGCGAACCACCGCATTATAATATTGTCCCACATGAAGACTGTCCAGAGTGTCGGTCCCGGTATTGGTAATATTGTAATTAAGGATGACGAAGAAATTGGCAAAAGAAAAATTCCAGTTGTAGGATTCCAGCTTTACATCCACACCCAGCGGAAACTGATGCCCGTTAATGGGTAGGGGAGGCAGCGTTCCCGGAATAAATTTGTTCCGGTCTGTGGAAGTGGTAATCAAATCCTGATGAGAAACAGCATCCGGACGATAGACCTGACTTTGGGGAAGCGAGGATCTTTCGGAGATGGTATTACTCAGGCCTGAAAACTCAAAGTTTGAAGAACCGGTAGAGTACCCTACAGGAGAATCGAAACAGGCGGTAGATACATAAGGTCCGAGTGAGCTTTTAACAAGTATAGAATCCGGTTGCCCGGCAGTGGTATCAGGATTTACCTGCTTTCTGCGGCTGGTTTTGAAAGCCCCAATCCAGATTCCGCCCTGAAACATGTGTTCGATATTGGAACCAACTGGATACTCACAGCTGGGATAATTTTTCTGGGTATAACTTCCTCTGAAGGCATTGCCAATCAAACCCAGATTGTTGATGGTCATGCCGATATTGGTTTGAGAAGTTACTTTTTCATCAAATACCTGCCCAAAAACAAAACCTCTAAATACAAACAGGCTCAGCAGGCCTGCCACTATTCCAATTCGCATCGGGCCGCAAATAGGCATATTTTGGTAAAAGGTTATGTTAAGCCCGGTTTAATTTTGGTCAGTTTTTTAAGCCTGCCTTCTTTTTACAATCCAGTATCAAGGGAGGCCCTATCAAAAAACCGGGTGGCAAATTTGGGCAAATTTCATTTTATAATTAATGGCTTGGAAAAGAAATTTCAATAAACCTGAACTCCTGTCCAAATCATCCCCGCAGCCCATAAAAAACAAAACCATCTGACGAATGCTGTTTTTGTCCGGCAAATCAGGTATTATTTCATATTTACAACAGCGAAACCAATTCTCTTCTCATAGCCGTGGTATTGATGGGTTCCTGTTTGGTAAACCGCTTCAGGCCCAGCATCATAAGTTTCAATTCATCACCCGAAGCAAAACTCTGAAGGGCTTGCCTTCCACAAAAGCCGATCTTTTCGGTAGCTGTATGCAGATAAAGGCGTGTTGCCAGAATTTCCTTGGAAATGGCCTTTTCTACTTTGGTTTTTTCCAGTTTCCTGATGCGCAGCAGGGCCGATTCGGCGACATAGATTTCAATCAGCATATCGGCAAGATACATCATAATCTCTTGTTCTTCTTCAATTTGCATCATCAGCTTCTGCACCGCAGCACCGGCCACCAGAAGAAATGCCTTTTTCAGTCTTTCGGTAGCCTCCGTTTCGGCCGACATAAAACCACTGGGCAACTCAGACCCGAAATCAGGAATCGCCATCAGCTCCTGCTGGATTTTCATGGCCGGCCCTGTCAGATCCAGTTCTCCCTTCAGGGCTTTCTTTAGTAGAGTACCGACAGACAGCAGGCGGTTGATTTCATTGGTTCCTTCAAAAATTCGGTTGATCCGGCTGTCGCGGTAGGCCCTTTCCATAGGTGCCTCGGCGCTGTAGCCCATGCCCCCATAAATCTGAACCCCTTCATCAACCACATAGTCCAGAGTTTCTGAGGCGTGGACTTTTAATATCGCACATTCAATGGCAAACTGCTCCACGCCTTTCAATTTAGCCTGAACTTCATCGAGGCCGGTGGCCATCAGTTCTTTTTGTTTGTCTTCGATGTCTTGGCCGGCTCTGTAGGTTGCAGATTCGCTTACAAAGGTTTTAATGAACTGCTCCGCCAGCTTGAATTTGATGGCACCGAATGTTCCGATGCTTACCCCGAATTGCTTCCTTTCTGAAGCATATGCAAGCGAAAGCCGGTTTACTCTTTTGCAGGCTCCGATGGCGGCAGAGGCGAGTTTTATCCTTCCTATGTTCAAAATATTTACAGCAATCCGGAATCCGTTTTCCCTGTTGCTCAGCATATTTTCTACCGGAACAGGACAATCATTAAAAAAAATCTGACGGGTAGAACTGCCTTTGATGCCCATTTTATGTTCTTCCTCATTCATGGTGATTCCGCCGAATGATTTTTCCACAATAAAACCGGTCAGATTTTTGTCTTGATCAATTTTGGCAAAAACAATAAAAATATCGGCAAATCCCCCGTTGGTTATCCACATTTTCTGACCGGTAATGAGGTAATGGCGGCCATCTGAGCTGAGAACTGCTTTGGTTTTCCCACTGTTGGCATCTGAGCCCGAATCGGGTTCGGTGAGGCAATATGAAGCCTTCCATTCTCCGCTGGCAAGTTTGGGCAAGTACCTGGCCTTCTGAGTTTCATTGCCATAATAGACAATGGGCAGGGTGCCTATGCCGGTGTGTGCCGACAGGGCTACCGCAAAGGAATGACCGGCTCCGATAACTTCGGCCACAAGCATAGAGGTATTGAAGTCCATTCCGAATCCACCGTAAGCCTCGGGAACCGAAGTGCCCAGCAAGCCCAGCTGGCCTGCTTTATCCATAAGGGCAGGCATCAGTGCCGGGTCGGCCTGACTGTCAATTTCGTCAAGTCTGGGAAAAATTTCTTTTTCAAGAAAATCTGCACAGGTGGAAGCCACCATGTTTTGTTCTTCATTGAAATCTTCAGGGGTGAAAGTTTCTTCCGGTTGGGTCTGGCTGATGACAAAGGCACCGCCAATGAGTTTTTTTGCCATGATGCAAATAGTTTCGGCCAAGGTAAAGAAAAGCTGTAACCTCAGAGTCAAGAATTTTCATTCTTTTTCCTACGGCCCCTGTTTTTTTAATTTTTGTTTGTTTTTGGATGGAATTTCCGGACCGGATTGACAGAAAAAATCTGAAATAAACCTTGATCCGTTATCGGGTATCGAGCCAATCCGACAGTAAAACACACAAAAGGTTCCTCTTATTTATGAGAAATCCATTCTGCGTGTGCCGTATCAAAAAAAAGGCCCGAAGGCCTTTTGTGATTTTATTTTTTTACCTGCCGCTTCCACACATCGGTTCGGCCGAATAGAGATATTCCGATAAAACCTCTGACTTCCAGTGTATTGGGGTCGGTTAATTCCATTTTGCAGCTGTAATCAGAGCCATTTTCAGGGTCATAAATCTGTCCGTCCACCCATTTGTTTTCTCCCTCATACACAAATCCCCTGAGGTTGATGAGTCCCAGCAGGGGAGTTTTCCGCCTGGCTTCATCAGGATTATTCTTGTCCACCTTTGGGCTGCCGTCCTCATATTTTGGTTCTCTGAGCCAGACCAGCCTGCCATAGTATTTGTTGTCTTTTTCTTTGTAAATTTTGATTTTTCCTTTGCCCGAACCGGAGAGCCATACACCAAGAATGGCATCAGATTCGTTTGTTTTCGGCGAAAATGAAAAACATACCAAAAGGGCCAGAAGAGCCGGAATGTGTTTGAACAGAATTCTTTTCATAAACCAATCGATTAAATGGAAAGGCAAGAATACAAAAGCGAAAGAAAATTCAAGCGAAAATTTGTGGTCACAAAAAAAGTGCAGAACCGGATTGGATTTTCGTATGTGTGATATCCGGGCAAAAATTATGTTTCCTGCATGAAAAAGGTTTATTTATTTTGTATCGTAATTTGAGGGAATGTATTGCCCTCTTATTTTCAGGTGTATATATTTTGAACCGGATAGGCATTTACTTTCTGATGATTCTGCTCGTCCCTGTAACCATATGGTTTTCAGGGTGTAAGACCAAGCACATCTGCCCGGCCTATCAAAGTTCTTTTTATCTGGACAAGACCATTGCAGATGAACAGTTCAGCCCTTTCGATCAGGATTCTCTTCCCAAACTGGAGGAGCTTGTCAGAAAAACAGATGTATTGTTGATTGTCAGACTGGGTAAGAAAAAAGCGGATAAGCGAATGGCGGTCATTCCTATGATTACAGTTTTTCCTCAAACTGCTGATTCTGCCCTGGCCCTGGCCGATTCTCTGGGCGCTGACAGTACCCTTGCAGAGGAGCCGGAGCCTGAAAAAACCGAAGAAGATCAGCAGGCCGGAGAACAAAGCGACAGCACCGGTACTGAGGAGCTGCAACAGGAAGATCCTGAGCCCGTTGTGGAAGAGGGCGAAGCCGGGCAGGAGGCCGGAAAGAAGGAAGAAGCAGCGGATCAGGAAGCCCAGGCCCCTCAGGCTGAGCAAAGTCCCAAACCCAAAAAGAAAACGGATCAAAAAGACCCTGAAATTTCTGACCCCAATCTGAATGCCGAATTTGAAGAGTCTTTCGGAGATGAACCCAGTCCTGAGGATTTGAATTTCCTGCCCCCTGATACCAATACAGCCGAATTTGTACCACCTGCCCCGAAGCCGGTTAAAAAGAAAAAGTCCGGGAACAAAGGAGGAAACAACCCCGACATGGGTACGAAGGAAGAAGAACCAGCGCCGCAGGATGATAAATTTTAGTTCTGAATTTCAACTACTTAGTTCTATTCCTGGTAAAATGTCAGGAAAGAAATTGTGCGCAGTTGTCATCCTGCCTGCCGTGATTTTGACTTTTTTTTCTTCATGCGAAGAAAAAAGGAAGAGTTATCCGATGCGTTTTTATGCAGGGCCAGTGCTGGTTTCCGAAAATCTGAATACCCAGTATTCAGATTCAGGATTTCTGAAAATGAAGCTTGAAGCCCCGCTTCAGGAAGAATTTTCCAACGGGAATCAGGAGTATCCGAAAGGGCTCAAGGTTACATTTTTTCAAAAAGATGGTCGTGAGAAATCGTATCTCAGGGCTGATTTTGTTCAATACAACAAACAGCAGGATTTGTACACGGCCACAGGAAATGTTTTGCTGGAAGACCTGATAAAAAAGGAAACCCTGAAAACCCGGAAATTGCATTGGAGCAGGACTGAAGGAAAAGTATTCAACAACGAATATG
>JBIKMV010000036.1:0-17999 GCA_044359055.1 Catalimonadaceae bacterium | reverse complement strand
GAATCTGATTGGTGGATGTTCTTTTCAGTTTGTCTGTCATGAGGAAATCTCCAAGATCAATCATGAAGTCGGGAACATCGTCGAGCTGATTTTGGAGGCAGCGTGTGTACACAGCTGTATCGCTCTGCGCATCGAGGTGTGGGTCGGCCTGCACCACAAAAGTAAAGGCAGTACCTACCGGCCTTTGGGTATGAAAAAACCGCTCGGGCCGGGTATTGAAACCTGTTGTTCCGGGACTTCGGTAAATCAGCCTGTAAAAGTATTTGGTATTGGCTGTCAGCCCATTAACCATTATCTCGGCCGGCTCGTTGGCAGGGAAGGTTGTCCAGGGTGTTTGCTGGGATAGATTTCCGGAGGTAGTTCCGTATTGAACCGCCAGCTCGGCCGGATCGGCAAAAAAAACTTTCACCGAAACTGAAGAGGCAGTAGGCTTGCCCAAAATTTCACCATAAAGCAGGCTTTGGGCCCTTGCCGAAAAACAGGAGCCCGTCAGAATAAGGGCGAGAACAAACCGCAGCAAATTCATGTGATATATTCGCATTATTCAATGATGATTTTACGGCTGTTCAGTTTCAAATCCTCATCCTGCCATTTCAGGATATACAGGCCTGAGCGAAGATCTGAAACAGGAATTTTGAGGAGATGAATACCTGACTCCAATTCGCCGGATCGGCATACCCTGCCCTGCAAATCGAGCAACTCAAAATGCGTGGGCTTTACATTCTCATCCCGGGCCTGGATTTCAACAAAATCAAGGGCAGGATTGGGATAAATGTAGAAAGGTGCATCCTTTGCCCCCCGCTCAAAAACCGAACTCACCACATAAGGCTGAATGGTATAGGTATGACCCAGGGAGCCATTCACATTTTGTCCGCCTATGGTATCCTGCGGCAGGTAAGCTTTTACAAAATCTACCTTCACATCATTAGGATTCACCGTAACCCGGATATGGCCGGTACCCCGAAGGGTGACATCGGTGTAGGCACTGGCATTGGCCAGATAACCAATTTCGTAAGTTGAATCGGCAGCCATGGGAACTTCCTGATATACAATGCTGTCCAGAACTTCTTTGGCATAAAGGTGGTCATGTCCCTGAAAATAGATGTTGACCCCATTGGCCTTCATCAGCTGGTGAATGGGCATGGCCCAGCCGGGTCGGTACTGCGGAAATTTGTACTGGCCATTGTCCATACCGCCCCACTCAAAGCCGGAGGCGGTGCTGACCCCTCCCCTACCTTGTCCGCGGGTATGGTGGGCAAACACAAATTTGAATTTGGCATTGCTGGTTTCCAGCGTGGATTTCAGCCAGTTGTACTGGGTCTGGCCCAAGGTCCAGTCCCACTTAATGGGCTTGTCGTTTACTGAGCAATCGCGGTACACATCCAGTACCACGAAGAGGGCATCGCCCCAGGTCCATGCATAATAATTTTCGGGTTGCCCGATTCCAAAAGGCTCATTGACCTGATTGCCGGAATAAAATCCATTGGGATAAGGATTCGGATAATAAAACTTGCGTCAAAGCGTACTGTAAACAGCAATGTTGTTGGGGGCGGTCTGGTTAAGATAAAATCCATTTTCGCCTTCATGGTTTCCCAGACAGACATAGAAAGGTACTGAATGACAAACCGTAGAGAGGAATTGCAGGTAGTCCTTGCGGAGCTGCTTCATCTCATCGCTGGTGGTGACCAAAGGTGTATGGTCATCACCAAAAATATCGCCCAGTGTCAGGAGAAAATCGGCACTGTCTCTGGCCTGATTGGCAAGGGTGACCTGATACATACTTTTCACACCCTTTTTGTCGTACAGGTGCTCATCGGCTTCAATATTGAAGCGAAAAGTACTTCCCGGCGCCCTCTGTGTGTGAAAGTTATACTGAGGACTTGCCTGAAATACGGTTTCAGAAACCGGCTTCCACCTCAATCGGTAGAAGTACCGCCTGTTGGGAAGGAGGTTGGAAATTTCGACTTCATCGGGTACATCGGCCACATTGTTTAAAGGGGGCGTGGTATTGGTATAGTTGCCGGATTGAGATCCGTATTCCAGATAAAACTGAACTGCCTGATCAAACAAAATACTGGCAGTTACAGAAGAATTGGTGGGCCGACCGAGGATGATGGAACGGGTCTGCGCCAGACCATTGGTGTGCGACAAAAGGCTGATGGCAGCAAAGAAAAGAGAGGCCAAAAAGGGCATGCCTATGGCTAAAGAGTATTTTTTCATTGTAGATTGACAGTCAACGGAGCCCTTGGAGGCAGAACTCCATCAGGGGTTTAACGGAATTCTTTTTTTTATTGGCAGAATCCTGTAGCCTGCGGGGTGAAAGTGGGCTTATTCCGGATTAGAAAATCTATTCCGGCTCAAAATGACTGAAAATCAAATTCTTTGCCGCGTTTTACCATCATGCGTGGCGCTGCTACGCATGTCTGATTTTCGGATACAAAGTGAATCAGGAATCTTCAAACCGGGTAGCCGGTCTTGCTTCTTTTTCCTTCTCCATCTCAACCTGATTGAGACTTTTGGTCCGGCCAAATATCTCTTCCGATTTCAGGTTGTAGGCCATGGCTGCCTCCTCAGGAGTTTCAAAAAATCCCAGATCGTGGCGCTCGGCTCTGTTGTAGAGGGTGGCCCGGTATCGGGCTCCTTCCCTGTAAACACCTCTGAATCCTGACTTTGCATGGTGTTTCTGGGTATTCCGGGTAATTTCGGACCGGGTGGCCCAGCATAGATTTTCCAGTCTGCAATCGAGCTTGTTGCCATTCAAAAACATAACATAGCGGTGCTCTTTACTTTCGGGTTCTCCAAGAAAATGAGCGGCCATCAGCTTGTGCAGGTAGATGGTTTCATTCATATAGGTACCATCAGGTGCGGGATGGTTCTTCTGATAAAAAGCATATCCATTGCTATGCTTGCGCAGATTTTCGTGAATTTTTTTGGCCGCGTATTCGGGATTTTCGGTTATCAATCGGTAGGTTTCTTCTGAGAGCAGTACTTCTTCACTGCAATTTTTTAAAAGTAATTTGTAGAGCATACTGAGGTTAAACTGAAGGTTCAGGCAAAAAAATTTTGGTGGGCGCTAATCTAAATTGAGGTTGGTTTGTTGAACAATGTAATCCACAACTTTCTTTAAGTCACCGGTTTCGCGAAACACTTTTAGCTGACGGTCAGCGCCTGTACCGTTTTCTAAAATTCGATAAATGTAATTGATTTCATTCCGGCTGCCGAGGTCATCCACCACATCATCAATGAAGCGCAGCAGTTCATAGACAAGATCTCGGGTGGGTACTTCCTCCTGTTTGCCAAAATCGATCAGCTTGCCATCGAGGCCATACCGGGCTGCCCGCCACTTGTTTTCGCTGATCAATGCCTTTCTGTAAAGGCGGAAGTTGAGGTTTTGCTTCATCAGCTTTTCCAACTTGGCTATAAGGGCCTGCATTACTGCTGCCAGGGCAATGGTTTCATCTACCAGCATGGGCACATCGCAGATCCGGAACTCAATGGTATTGAAAAAGGGATGAAGGCGTATGTCCCACCAGATTTTCTTGGCATTGTCTATACAACCTGTCTTCATCAGGATGTTGATGTAGTCGTCGTACTCTCCCACAGAGGAAAAAAACTCCGGAATCCCGGTCCGGGGAAATTTGTCGAACACTTTGGTTCTGAAAGATTTAAAACCGGTATTGCGGCCCTCCCAAAAGGGCGAATTGGTAGACAAAGCAAAAATATGAGGCAAAAAATACCGGACTGCATTCATAAGCTGCAGACCAATATGACGATCGGGAATACCCACATGCACATGCAGGCCGAAAATCAGGTTGCCCCTGGCGGTATCCTGCAGCTCGTTTACTATTTCTTCGTAGCGGGGATGTTCGGTTATCGGCTGCTCAGACCAAAGAGAAAAGGGATGGGTTCCGGCAGCACCAATTGCCAGACCGGCCTTTCCGGCAAGGTCGGCAATCACATTCCGAAGGTATTTTACCTCGTTTCTTGCTTCCTGAATGTTGCGGCAAATATTGGTGCCCACCTCCACTACCGCCTGATGCATCTCAGCTTTTACCCGCTCGGCCAGAATTACCTTTCCTCCTTCCACAATCTGCTGCATGTGCGAACGCAGCTCTCTTGTTTCAGGGTCTATGACCATGAATTCTTCTTCAATACCAAGCGTATATTCCATTGATATTCAAAAAAAAGGGCTTATAAAAAATCTGAAGATTTCCTTTTTCTGGCAACAAAAAAGGAAGGCTCCAAAAGTAGTGAAACCTTCCTTTTAACAAAAAATGATTCTTATTTTATTGCTGCAGCTAAAACAAGATTTCCCGCAACAGCCTCATTTACAAAGGCCCCCCAGGTCAAATTCATTTTTCCTTCTTTGAAAGTTCTGGCTCTGGCAATGGCCATGTCAGCGGCAGTTTCCACCACCCAGTCAAAATTTTCCTGTCCTACCGAATGCACATCGGCATCGGGAGCCGGATTACAAAAATCAATAGCCAGAGGCACTCCTCCCCGTACGGCAAATTCTACGGTATTGAAATCATAGCCCAGAGCTTTGTTTAACCTCAAGACAAGGTCTTTGATGGTGGCCAGAAGTTTTTTCGAAGCCGGCTTGGCATCGGTAACATAGCGCAGGTGGTGGGGGTTGCGAGGTTCATACTGCATGATTCTCACTTCTTTACCACCCAGACAGTAGCAACGGAAATATTCATCAAAGACTACCTCTTCCTGCAGCATCATCACCAGCTGTCCTGTCTCACTGTAGGCTTTGAAAAAATCATCGGCATCATTCAGCTTGTACACATTTTTCCAGCCACCTCCGGCAAAGGGCTTGAAGTAGGCGGGAAAACCCACATAACCGAAAATAGATTCCCAATCCAGAGGATAGGCAAGATTTCTAAAGGAATCGGATGTGGTATCGGCCGGCAACTGATTGGATGGCAGCAATACCGTTTTGGGAACCGGTACTCCGATTTTAGTGGCCAGTGCATTGTTAAAAAACTTTTCATCTGCACTCCACCAAAATGGGTTGTTGATTACAGCCGTTCCGCAGATGGCAGCATTTTTCAGAAAGCCGCGGTAAAAGGGCACATCCTGGCTGATGCGGTCGATGATAACGGCATAACCGCTTGCTTCGCCTTGCATTACTTTATCTAGCAGAACAGGTTCTGCCACAATGTTTTTTTCCTTGCGCTTGTTTACGGCTTCTACAAAAGCCTGAGGAAAGGTTTTTTCCTGACCGTGCAGGATTCCGATTTTTTTCATTTTTATATTCAACTAAAGTTTTGGCAATGTTTAAAAATTGATTTTCGAGATGTAGCGGGGAAACATGTCTCTCCATGCAGGCCAATCGTGAATGCCCCCGGGGGTAATGTCGAGCCAGGCATCTATGCCTTTGTGATGGAGGATATGGTGCAGTTTCTCGTTCGAAGAACGGCAGAAATCATGTTCGCCTACGCCAAGGACTATTCCCATTTTCCACAAATCGTGGTGGGTGGCGTGCTCCACAAAATCCATGGGATTGTGGAAGTAGATATCGTCGTTATAAAAGCCGTCGAGCTGCATTTTGATATCAAATGCCCCGCCCATATTGAAACACCAGGCTACCAGTTCGGGATATCGAAAAGCAAAATTTGTAGCATGATAAGCGCCGAAGGAACAGCCGGCAGTTGCTATCCGCGAAATTCCGGTTTCTTCAAGCATTTTCGGATAAACTTCTTCGCGGATGTAGCGGTCGTAGGCCATGTGGGTACGCACGCGGTCGGCCGGATGTATCGACTTGTTGTACCAGGAATATTCATCCACAGAATCGGGGCAGTACACTTTTACCAATCCGTTGTCCACATACCATGCAATGGAATCTATAAGAAGAAAATCCTTGTTCTGATGATACCGCCCCATAGAGGTAGGAAAAGTGAGCAGGGGTATTCCGGCATGACCGAATACCAGCATATCCATCTGCCAGCCAAGCGAAGGCGAATGCCAGGAAACAAATTCTTCTTTCAATGGAATGATTTTGAATGGACAAAATTAGAACAGGAAAGCAAAATCCCATACTTTCGGGCTCAATATCATAGACTTATAATCTATTTTGAAGTGGCAATTTCACCATTTCCATTGGCAAAATCCAAAATTCAATCTCCGGAACACAACCCAACCGTATTTTGGCAAAATTTTATTTTCAGGAAATCAGTTCCTGCAAAAACAAAAAAAATGCAAAGCCCGGCCCTGAAAGTCAAGAAATCCGGACGGCTTAAAACAATTGCGAGGCTATCTGCCTGACGGCATCGCTCTTGCCCATAGAGTAGTAGTGCAGCACCGGAACGCCGGCATCCATCAGTTCCTTGGACTGCCTTGTACACCACTCTATTCCAATCTGTTTGGCTGCCTTATCGTCTTTGGCCGATTCTACTGCCGAAACCAGTTCCTGTGGAATATCGAGTGCAAAAATCCGGGGAAGGACAGAGAGTTGTTTTTTTCCGGTCAGGGGTTTGAGCCCCGGAATGATGGGTGCGGTGATTCCGATGGCCCTGCATTTTTCCACAAAATCAAAATACACCCGGTTGTCAAAAAACATTTGAGTCACAATATATTCACCGCCCAGATCACACTTCAGCTTTGTGTACTTCAACTCGGTGTCCATATTGGCAGCTTCAAAATGTTTTTCCGGGTAGCCGGCAACCCCGATGCAAAAATCGGTAGGGGTGGTGGCTTTCAGTTCTTCGTCCAGATATTTGCCTTCGTTCATGTTTTTGATCTGCACCACCAGATCTGATGCATAGGCATGACCACCCGGTTCGGGCACAAAATATCCTTCTGATTTGATGTGATCGCCCCTGAGCGCCAGCACATTGTCTATCCCCAGGAAATCAAGGTCAATCAGAGCATTTTCGGTTTCTTCTCTGGTAAAGCCACCGCAAATGAGGTGAGGAACCGCATCTACCTGAAAACGGTTCATAATGGCAGCACAAATGCCGACCGTACCGGGGCGTTTGCGGGTTACCCTTTTTTCAAGCAATCCGCCTTCCCGGGATTTATAAATATATTCTTCCCTGTGGTAGGTGACATCAATAAAGGGTGGCTTAAACTCCATCAGGGGAGAAATGGCATCGAAAAGGAGGTCGATGCTTTCACCTTTCAGGGGCGGGAGAATTTCAAAAGAAAAAAGTGTTTTGCCCTTAGCACGGGCGATGTGTTCGGTTATTTTTGCCATACGCTTTGATTATACAAAAAAATGCACGCTGATCCAACTTATTGTAATACCGGGAAAAAAACCGGCAAGAAGTTCAGGCACGGTATGCGCCCTGAGTAAAAGACGGCTGCTTGCCACTGCCCCGGCACAGAGCACACAGAGCATCAGCGGAGTTTGAAGACTGAGATTGTGGGTTTCGCGGACCACACCTATCATAAAACCGAGTAAGCCGCCGATTCCCATCATGTGGCTGCTGATTTTATAAAAATGGGTCACCATGGCCGTCAGTCCAACTGTGAGGGCGATGGTACCTATGAAAAGGCCAATGAGGCGGGCGGTTTCCAGATACTGCAGGAAAATATAACTGACACCAGCATAGATGAGGGCCGTAAGCACCAGGGGTATCAGGCGCTCCGATTTATCATCCATGGTAATACTTGAAATCAGGCCAGTAACCCACATCAATCCGGCAGCAAGGGCCGGCAATAGATAGGTAGAAATAAAAATAAAGAGCAGCATCTGAACTTTCGCCTCTCGGGTTAGTGGAACGAGATCGCTGCAGTATTTGAATATCAAAGCGTTCAGAAAAGTGGGCATCAGCAGGGGGTGAAATACCACCGACACCGCCCAGGCTAGCAAAATGAAAATGCTGTCTGCCGATTCAAATTCTTTTTTTCTTCCCTCAGAAAAAAAACGAAACAAGCTTCCTGTCGAACTCAAATCTCCTTTCTAAGACGGGCTACCGGAATATTCAATTGCTCCCTGTATTTGGCAATGGTGCGTCGGGCAATCTGATAACCCCGCTGCTGCAGCATTTCTTCCAGTTTTTCATCTGAAAGGGGCCGCATTTTATCTTCGCCGGCTATGATTTCCTTCAGAATTTGCTTTACCTCCCGGCTGCTGTGGTCTTCGCCATCGGTGGTGGAGGCAATGCCTTCGGAGAAAAAATATTTCAGGGGAAAAATTCCAAAATCGGTTTGCACATACTTGCTGTTGGTTACCCGGCTCACAGTACTGATATCCATATCAATAGCCAGGGCAATATCCTTGAGAATCATGGGCTTGAGTTTGCTTTCGTCGCCTTCCAGAAAATATTCATACTGAAAATCGACGATGGCTCCCATGGTTTTGAGCAGGGTTTGCTGCCGTTGCAGAATGGCATCTATAAACCAGCGGGCCGTATCAAGCCGCTGCCGGATAAATCCCATGGCTTCCCGCTCGGTTTTGGTTTTTTTGGGTGTTCTGGCAAGTTTTTCGAGCATTTCCCGGTAAGTGCGGTTCACCTTCAGGTCCGGGGCGTTCTGTCCGTTGAGCGACAATTCGAGTTTGCCCGAATTGTTGATGAGAATGAAATCGGGAATGATGGTCTGACTCGCTGCTGTACTGGTTTCGGAAACTTCGCCCGGTTTCGGATTGAGGTGAGTAATGAGCGAAATCGCATCTTTCATGAGCTGATGGTCGTCGAGGCCCAGCTTTTTTTCAATCTTATCGAAATGCTTCCGGGTAAAATCATCGAAATGGTCGTCGAGAATACGGATGGCAGCAGAGGCCACTTCGTAATTGCCCCGCATGCGGTCCACCTGAAGGATAAGGCACTCCCGCAGATTCCGGGCACCGATTCCGGGAGGATCGAATTCCTGGATGAGCTCCAGCATCTTCTCCATTTCTTTCCTGTCTGTGATGATGTTTTGGGCAAAGGCAAGATCATCGGCAATAGAATCGAGGTCGCGGCGGATGTATCCATCGCTGTCTATGCTGCCAATCAGCTGCAGACAAATGCCGTTTTGTTTTTCGGTAAGGGGAAGAAAGCTGAGTTGCTGTATCAGAAAATCGTTGATGGTAGAACCGGAGGCAAGGGGCATTTCCCTTTCTTCTTCCATACCTGAAGGACCATCGCCCTGAAGCTTATAACCGGTCTGATCTGAATCGCGGAGGTAATCCTCGAGATTGATTTTATCTTCAATACCCTCTCCTTCCGGCAATTCATCGGGGTCGCTGAATTCATTTTCTGTTTCGTTTTCAGCACTTTCTTCTGGCGATTCCTCGCGGCCTTCTTCGAGTGCAGGGTTTTCGGAAAGCTCCTGCTCCACACGGGTCAGCAGCTCACTTGCCGGAATCTGAAGCAGTTTGATAAACTGAATCTGCTGCGGCGTGAGCTTTTGCGAAAGGGTCTGATGTAAGCCGAGTTTCTGTGAAGCCATTGCTAAATCGGGGGCAAACTTAAGCAATCTGCCCTAAAGCTTCTGAAAACTAATGGTTCTTTATTCCAGCCGGGGAAGTTCAGGAATACTGGAGATCAATGAAATTTTTGAGACCAGACCCGGGTCATTAAGGACCATCCATGCCGAAAACCAATAATCAGGCATAAAAAGGGTTTTCCTGTATGTTATAATGAAGGATTTAATTCCAAAAATAATAACGGGTATGGTACTTATATATTTCAATAACCAGAAGAACAAAAAGCTGGGCGGATATAAATACCAGAAAAAACAAACCTTGAAATGCGAGAAACTTTTTAAACCTATCATTCTTAATTCTAAAATATTTTACTGCTATGTCTAGTTTACGAAAATTCTTATATAATTTTCTCTCCAAATAAAAGTGGATTACTAAAAATATTAGGGTTAAAAGAAGTCCAAAAAAGCTAAATTGTTCAGCTGTATATTTTTTGGGAAATACAAATACCAAGCCAGAAATAAGGATAAAAAACACCTCCATACTTGTAATTCGAACACATGTTTTTAAGAACCTATATTCTTTATAATCATTAATCAATATTGATAGCGAATAATTCACGATCAAAATTTTATGTAGAAAAAAATTAAACAACCTATTCATTATTATTGATTTTTAACTGGTTCATTAAACAATCCAAGAGTTTGACTGCAGCAGTCTGGTTTAAGAAAAACTGGTTCTCTTTTTTTACTCTGTCATAAAAATCGGGGCTCTTGCGGATAAGAAAAATTTCCCAATCGTGAAGTTTAAGTGCGTTCATATAATCCTCCATCCCCTTTGTTTTTTCATTCAACGCACATACGATAAAAGCACATTGTAATTGCCCGGACAGAAACTCAAAGTTTTCCCTGAATATGGGGAACTTATCGCTTCTGCTGCTTAATCCGACCTTGTGCCCGGCCAGCAGGTGAACCTCCATACACTCCTTCCATTTTTTACTTTTATAAACCCGGGATTGGTACTTCTTTTGTATCATGTCGGCCAGATTCTTTATAGATTTGGTCTTTCCCGACTGAGAAGGCCCTTCCAGGGCAATCAGAATTTTTCTTTCGAGCAACATGGTTAATTATGGTGTAAACAGGCCGCGGCTGAAAATCTCCTGGAGGTATCCTTCATCTGAAAAATTGAATTCAAAATACCCTCCTTCGACTTTCTTTTGCAGTAGATTGTCCCATGTAATTGATTCATTCTGAACTGAAAGAACAACAGAAGAACCTCTTGCAGGCCCGGGAGCACCACCCAGAAAAGAAGCAATCCTGAGGGCAGGTGCAGTGGTGTCCGCCAAAGAAAAACTGGTTGGCTTGGGCGGATTCCTAATTATTAGATTGTTTTGTACGAAGCCCTGAGAGCCTGTTAACTGATAAAAGCAAATCACCTTCTGATTTTTTCTCGGTCTGAAAATCAATTTCCCCTGAAAAGCCTGAGAAGCCATGTTGGGCTCTGAAAGAAATACAGCTATAGAATCAGTGAACAAAACCTCATTGGCTCCCAGATCTGCTTTGCCAATCTGATTGCTGAAGCCTGCTTCGGTAATTCTTGCATGGGCATCCCAGGTTTCAAGGTCTCCAAATGTTAGGATTTGCCCATCACCCCTCGGAATCCCTGAAAATTCAAGAATCTGACCGGAAGAAACCGGTTTGAAGAAAAAAGAATCAGCTGCTGACAAAGAATTGCCTCTGTTAAGAGAGAGATAAAACTGGCTTCCTGAAGGGATTTGCTCCGGTTGAAAACGCATCCGCAAACTGCTCCCTACTTCAATAAACCGGATGACTCCAATGCGGGTCGAATCAATTTCCCCAAAGACGGGAATGAACTTTTCTTTCCCGCTTGCCAGATTGCCGCCTAGATTACAAATGGATTCAAAGCGGAGGCTGTCTGGTCTGGAGCCGGCAGATTCTACACCCAGAAAACCGGATAGGGTATCGAGCATCGAAAGCATCCCTTTCCATTTGGTGCAATTGAAAAAAGCTGCATCCTGGCCCGATGAGTAATTACCAAGATACTCCTGCTTAGTGAAATTTCCGGTTTCATAGGACCCGGAAAAGTATGAAACCTGCAAGCTTTGCCCTGTCTGAAAACCAGTTAGTTTAGCCTGAAGAGTAAATTTACCATTATTCCGTTGCCTAATTTCGATTGTACCCTGAACCAAACTGCCACCCAGTGGATTAAAACCGAATGATTTGCTTCCTTCTGCCAGCGCATTGAGACCTATATCTCCCCGCAAAACCTCTCGTGGGGCCAGCGTGGTAGGGCTAAGTTCTAAAATTCTAACTTTAGCATCTGCAACCAGAAGAGAATCATACAGAATGGGTTTGTTTCTGTAGTTTTTCTTCAGCCAATATACCCCCTGACCATTGTCAGCAGATATTTCGCCCAAATCGGCCAAATCGGAATTATTTGCATAGTCATAGGCATTGGAAACAGACAATTTTGCAAAATATCTCGATCCGGATTGTGTGCCGGTTAGGCTTGTCTTTGCGTGTACCGTTCCATCATCGAGTGCAGAGAAAGACACTTCACCACTGAGACCTGTTGCATTAGATATATTGAGAGGATAAGAAACCACTCTTTTGCCGGGATCCGGCGGAATAATTCCGGGTTCAAATTCATTGATTTTACAGGCATTGAGGCCCAAAAAGAGCATTATCCACAAGACCCGGAAGCACTTTCCTGCACAAAATTTCACGGCTGATTTTTTATCTTTTTTAATCGCCGCTAAGGAAAATAAGGATGTACTTGAATAAAAGAGACAGTATTAAGGAATACTTAAGGATCGGAAAAATCTTAAAAAAATTTCCGGCCTTTTGTCAATAAAAATTAAGCATTTGAAAACAAAAAATTAATAAACTGCTGATAAATGCGAAGGGCGGCAGGGCCAATATCGCACCATGCATTACCTCCAGTGTACGATAGGCAAAATACTTCACATTTTTATTTTTATTTTTAGCTTTTCGCATTTATCAGGCTCAGCGAATGCCCAGCAGACTAAGTCCGGAAAAATAGCAGGGATAGTAAAGGACGGGGTGTCCGGTGAGCCTCTTTTCGGAGCAGCTGTATTTGTTAAATCCTTAAATGCCGGAACCACCACCGACTTTGACGGTAAATACCAGATTACGGTATCCGAGGGCATTTATGAGGTGGAAATAAAGATGCTGGGCTATCAGTCGAAGCGGATTGAAAATGTAAAAGTAGCAGCAGCCGAAACCAAATTACTGAGTATATTTTTGAACGAGGCCAGTGTGGAAACCAAAGAGGTGGAAATTGTGGCTGATATAAGCAACAACAATGAAGATGCCTTATTAAAGGAACAGAAAGCCAGCAATTCCATTAATTCCGGTGTTTCGGCCGAATTACTTTCCAAAACTCCTGACAGAAACCTTTCAGAATCTTTCAGGCGAATTAGCGGAACCTCCATCCGGGAAGGGAAATTTGCCATGGTGCGGGGACTGAGTGAGCGCTACAACATGGGCCAGCTCAACGGGGTAGCCATTCCGAGTACCGAATCCGACAGGAAGGCCTTTAATCTCGAACTTTTTCCTTCCAATCTGTTGGATAAAATCGTGGTGGCCAAAACCGCTACGCCTGATCAGCCGGGAGATATGGCCGGTGGATTAATAAAGATTCAAACCCTTGACATACCTTATTCCAATACCTTTCAGGCCAGTTTTGCAGTCGAACATCATTCCCTTACAACGGGAAAAGATTTTTCTCAAATCAACCAATCACAAACAGATTTCCTGGGTTTTGACAATGGTTTGAGGTCTTTACCCAAAGGCATCATGTCGGCAGGAGAAAGCCAGTTGAATCAGAATCTGCAACTTCGCTCAGACCAAAGCCTGGCCTTTAACAACAATTATGTTCCCAAAACCTGGAAGGCGGCACCTAACCTTTCGGGCCAGATTTCC
Organism: Catalimonadaceae bacterium; assembly: GCA_044359055.1. Taxonomy (GTDB): domain Bacteria; phylum Bacteroidota; class Bacteroidia; order Cytophagales; family Flexibacteraceae; genus CAMDMI01. The sequence continues at coordinate 4,679 of JBIKMV010000036.1, read as the reverse complement.
ATTGGCCGGCGAGGAAAACTATTTGGAAAAACCGCAGGGCTGGTGGGCAGCCTTAACTATTACCAGACAAACCTGAGAAACGAATTTTTCTATTCTTTCCCCACCATAAATGTGGACTCTATGGGCTCCAGCATAAAGGAAAGCCTGAATGCAAGGCAAGACAGGTTTCGCACCACTTCCAGTTTTTCAGCGGTGTTGAATGGCTCAATCAAACCTAGCCCTTCTACCAAAATTTCCCTTCGTAATTTTTTTAGCCAGACCGGAACAAACTTGACCCAAATCGGCCTTTCAGAATCGAACAACAAGCTGGATTCGGTCACCTCTGAATATGCAGAAAAGAAAACCAAGGTTACTTTTTATGAACAAAACTCACTGCTTTCCAGCCAGCTTTCTTTGGAAAAACATATCGGAACCGAAGGTGGAAAATTGGAATGGATTAGTGGTTACACATTTTTATATAGAAGCACCCCCAACTACAGCCGCCTGAACTACGACAGACTTGGCGCAGTGAGAGTTGGGGAGGAAAAAACAGAGCGTTTTGAAGCCACTTTGGGTGTTTTGCCGCCTATTTCTTTTGCCAATGACATTTCAGGCAAATTTTTCTCTGAACTGAATGAGCGATCTCTCAGCAACGGATTGAATTACCAACAGCCATTTTCTATCGGGAAAGTAAAAAACATGGCCAAAGCAGGCAGTTTGTATCAAACCAGAAGCAGAACATTCGATGGCCGAAATTTTCTTTACACGAAAGGAAGAGACTATAACGAAATAAAATACCTTAGTGAAGATTCAATATTCAGGGCAGAAAATTTTTCGCCCAATCGGATTACCCTTTTTGAAACCACCAACAAAGCCGATTTTTACAAAGCCAGGACAGCCCTGTCTGCCGCCTACATCATGAATGAAACCATGATTGGAAAAGGCGGAACTAAAATTATCTATGGAGTACGCTACGAATCCTTTTTTCAGGAAATAGATGCCGCCAATCCGCCACCGGCCAAATTGAGAAACATCAGGTCTAGCACTGTGGCCGACTGGTTGCCTTCTATCAATGCCAATGTAAATCTCAGTTCCAAATTCACGGTGAGGGGGGCCTATTCGCAAACCGTGAACCGGCCGGAACTACGGGAATTGGCCGGATTTCTGTTTTTCGAACCCAGCCAGAATGTGTATTTCTATGGAAATCCCGAATTGGTGAGGACAAAAATCAAAAACTATGACCTGAAACTGGAATGGTATCCCCAGGAAAGTGCTTTCATTTCCCTGAATGGGTTTTATAAAACCTTTGACAAGCCCATTGAAGTAACCCGTGGTTTTCAAACAGCGATTCAGGCCTTCACCTATTCAAACCGGGACAAGGCCACTTCCTATGGTGTGGAGCTTGAAGCCCGATACCGGCTCAATGGTTTGGATTCTCTTCTCGGAACCAGATTCTTTTCAAAGATTACCCTTTTTGGAAATTTTTCCTGGATACGCTCCGAAGTGGTGTATGCCCAAACCAATTTCAAAAGGCCGATTCAGGGCCAATCTCCCTACATCATCAATGCCGGAATTCAATACAGCCATGAAAAACTGGGGATAGATTTCCTCACTACTTATAACCGTATCGGACCCAGGGTAGCCTTTCTGGATGATCAGAATTATGCTGCCCTGATCTGGGAAAGGCCCAGGGATATTCTGGATTTAACCCTGGCTAAAAATGTGGGTGCCTGGAATTTCAAGCTCATTTTCGGAGATCTGCTGCAGCAGGATCTGATTCAATACATTGTGTTCGACAGGGGGGGGCGGAAAAAGGACAATACCGGCCTGTTTGGCTGGGTGTCTAATGCACCATCTTACCAAGAGGGGCAGGATATTCCAAATTTCCGCTTCACCCAGGGGCGCACCATCCGCTTTGCCATTACTTATAAGGTTAGCAAATGACTGGACCAGTAAACCAACATTTTGCCAGCCTTGATGTCAAGCATACTTTTGCCCCCATAAGGAAGGCAACATTCCAAATGTTGCCTTCCTTTTAAAAATTAACAAATTCTAAGAGTGAAAAGGATAGAAATGAAACCTGTTTGGAAAAAATACAAAAAGGCATTGGTGATTTGTTCTTCGATTACCATCCTTCAACTGATCTGGGGTTTCGACCCTAAATTTTGTATCATCAACATCATCTGGCTTTTTGTATGATGGAAGCGAAAAAAATCCTTGTTTTATGTACAGGCAACAGTTGCCGGAGCCAGATTGCCGAAGGCTATCTTCGCCATTTTGCCAAAGACCGGGCCGAAGTTTATAGTGCAGGAATAGAAACACATGGTGTAAACCCGAGGGCAATTCAAACAATGGCAGAAGATGGCATTGACATTTCGGGGCATACATCCAACCATATTATCGAATACCGCCAAATGGAATTCGATTTTATCATAACCGTATGCGACCATGCTAGGGAGCATTGCCCCTATTTTCCGTCTGATGCCAGGCGGTTTCATTTCAACTTTCCCGACCCGGCAAAAGAAAAAGGTACGGAAGAAGAAGTGATGGCTAAATTCAGAGAGGTGCGGGAAATGATCAAAGCCTATTGCAGAACTTTTGCAGAGGAGAATTTGTAGGAAACGACAGATAAAAATCCCCAATTTTTTATTTGTAAAAAATAAGAAAGACTTCCTACATCGAAACTGAAGGAATTTCACAATCAATTTTGGTTTGTTCTGGAAGGGCCCATCAGAATGGTACATCGGCAGACACTGCCTGATGAGATATTAAAGGGCCCTCGGTCGGGAAATATTTTGAACCCCTGATTCAGACTGCCCCGGCACCGAATTTCCGGTTTATCGGGGGCCGCACCATCCGATTTGCCCTTACCTGTAAATCTAACAAACAGAGGATGTAATAAATTGCTCAAAATCAGACCCTTGAAAAAATTCAAAAGTCACGGGCAAATTTCGGGGGCTTCATTTCCGGACTTATTGTTAAGGAATCTTCAAGCCAATGTTGAATTCGTTATCAAATTCTGAATTTCTGAAAAAACCTGTAACAAAACTTAACCTTAAACTAACAAAGACTTGTATTTGGCAAAAAATTCAGCCCGAAACGCTCAGGTAGTTTTGAGCCGATTTTAAAACCATTTCAAAAATCAGTTATGAAAAAAATTATTCTTTCGATGGCTGCCGCAATGATAACGGCAGTATCCCATGGACAGTTCTTTACCAATGTCTCCTACCGGGGTGCATTCGGTCAGGGAGCTGGAGCGAACTGGATGACAGGTTGGACGAACTTCGATCCAAGAAATGCTGTTTATCCCGGAACCGGTGAACCTGGCGGACTCGCCGGTAAGACCCGAGTAGATGTTGGTGCGGCCACCCCAGGTGGTGATGGCTACACACACATTACTTCTAACACCACTTGGACAAGTGGCAATGTGTATTATCTTTTGGGTGCAGTAGCCGTTGATGCCGGTGTTACCCTTACCATTCAGGCAGGTACAGTTATTCGTGGTGTTGACAATGGAGGTCTTGGAACCCCAATCTCTGTATTGGTGATTTCAAGAGGTGCTACCCTTAATGCAGTAGGTACTTCTACCAATCCTATCATTATGACTTCTGCCAAGGTTCAAGGTGCAAGAGAGTCTGGTGACTGGGGTGGTTTGGTGCTTTGCGGCCGTGCAAAAGTCAACCTGAACAAATCTCCAAACCTTGGAGGAAGAAATGTTGAAGGAACGGTAACCACCGCTCCCGGAACGGCTTCTTACTATGGAACAGGAGCTGGAAGTTCAATTATCAACGACAACGAATCGTCTGGAAACATTCAATATCTCCGTGTTGAGTTTGCTGGTGATGCTCAAGTAGCTGCCCAGGAATTGAATGGGATCATGCTTGCCGGTGTTGGTCGTGGAACTACCTTCCAGTACATTCAGGTATCCTATGCCGAAGACGATTCTTTTGAGTGGTTTGGCGGAACTGTTAATGGAAAATACCTGGTAGCTTTCGGTGGTGTGGATGATGATTTTGATGTGGATGAAGGCTTTACAGGAAATGTTCAATTTGGTTTTATACTGAGAGATCCACGATTTTATGATGGAACCTCCGGTAACAATTCAAACCTGTTTGAGATGGACAACAACACAACATCAGGCGGAACTGCTACCAGCGACCAAACCCAATACAGCCCCAGCCCGGTAACTGCCTGCGTTTTCTCAAACATTACGGCCATTGGCCCGATGAGAGATACCGATGCCGATGCCAATGTGTCTCCCAGATTTAATGGCGGATGGAATGCCCGAACCAACCCCGGCACAGCCATCTTTAATTCTATCCTGATCGGAACGAAAAATAATGTTGCCATTTCAAATACACCAACTGTGTCAGGAGCAAGTACTGTAGTTCAGCCTTCCAATTGGACAAAATTGTCTTGCGACTCCTTAATTTTGAGGAATTCTTATCTGGGTATGCAAAACGCTGCTGCCGCTAATCTGGTAAGTTCAGGTGGGTTTGCAGGAACTGCTGCCGATTGCCAGGGAGCATTCCCAACCCGTTCTACAGCAGAATTAACAACCTTTTTAACCAATGGGACCAACAGCAATACCATTGAAAAAACCAGCCTCACAGCTGCCTATCTGGGAATAGCCAGCCCTTGGTTCACAGGCACAATTTCAAGTGTTCCCGCTCAATTTGATTTTACTGCTACCTCCCTAT
>JBIKMV010000192.1:0-5385 GCA_044359055.1 Catalimonadaceae bacterium | reverse complement strand
TGGTAATCTTGCTGCCCATTCTCCAGTTCGGATGCTTTAAGGCCTGCGAGACCAAGACATTTTTCAGATCCTCCTTTTTCATTCCCCGGAATGGGCCACCGGAAGCGGTCAAATAGATGCATTCGATGGGATTGGCATACTCTCCTACCAGACACTGAAAAATGGCTGAATGCTCAGAGTCAACAGGAATCATGGTCACCCGCTGCTTTGCCAATTCGGCATTGACCAGTTCACCGGCCACAACAAGCGTTTCTTTATTGGCGAGGGCAATGGTTTTTCCTGCCCTGATGGCATTCAGGGTAGGCTCCAATCCTGAGTATCCAACCAAGGCATTAAGGACCAGATCAATGTCAGACAACTCCACAATCTGGGCCAATGCTTTTTTTCCTGAAAAAACCTTTATTCCTGCATCGTAGAGGGCTTCTTTTACAAAAGCATACTGGCTTTCATCTCCGATAACTACTGCATTGGGCCTGAATTTAAGGGCCTGTTGTATCAATTCCTGAGCCCGGTTGCCGGCAGTAAGCACTTCTACACGAAACCGGTCCGGATTCATGGCGATTACCTCAAGTGCCTGCACCCCAATGGACCCGGTAGAACCGAGAATGGCGATGTTTTTAATGGAATCAGAACTCAATTTCTAAGTTTCTATGTGGTTTGGGCCGGGCGGAATGAGTATAATCTATCAGCCCGAAAAAGGTTAAAACAAATTCTAATTTTCTTGTGAAAATGGCCATCCGGCAGGTGCCAAAATTACTTCATTTCCCTTTCTCAAGGGTAAAACCGGACATGAATTTTTTCTCTTTGAGATTTTATCGGAAAATAAACCGACCTTTTTCACCACATGCGACTGAGATTCAATCTTTTGTAACCTGCCGGATAAGTCCGGCCCAGATAAGGTATCCTTCGGCATTGAGGTGTACCCCATCTGAGGAATATTTCAGGAGCATTTTGTTGTCAGGCGCAAACCGGGGATTCAAATCCAGACAAATAAATCCCTGTTTTTCAATCATTTCTTTCAGCCGCAGGTTCATTCCTGTCTGCTCGGATTCCACTTCAGGGCGGTATCGGGTGTAAAAAGGAAGTGTACAAACGGATTTCACATTTTTGGATTTCAGGCGCTCCACCATGTTTTGGTAATCTCTGAGGATATCTGCCGTATCGCGGCCGGAGAGCAAGTCATTGATTCCGATTTGCAGCATTACCCATTGGGTTCCGGGTTTTACAGCATCATCGAGGCGAACAAGCAAAGCATTTGTTGTTTCTCCCCCTATTCCGCGGTTGGCAACTTTTTTTTGAGGAAACAGCTCCTGCCATTCGCATTGCTCCATATGAGAATCGCCAAGAAAAACCCAATCGTATGTGCCTGTGTACAAGGATTTTTGTTTGGTTGTTTCATTCTGCCAGTTCTTTCCGAAGGGGGGCGTGAGAAAATAAATCCGAATTCTTTCTCCCAAATCCAGATACCGGAAAAGAAAAAGCCCTGCCATTCCGGAAATTGCCATCAGGATGAGCAACCACTTTTTCATATTCTCTTGTATATGATGCCCTTGTATCCCTGAGGAATTCGAAAATTGAACCTTTTCAAAAGTGATTCCAAACGATTGCCAAAGGGTGAATTTGGTTTCATTTTAATAGAGCCAACAGGGATAAGCCTGGAATTTTTCATATAATAAAGTAGCTCCGGAGGATTCTGAGACGGATCCTGACCTATGATATAGCTGTACTGATAAATATTAGAATGATAATTCCACCGCATGGGCGTATGAGAACCCCTTTCCAGATACTGGAAATCACTCCCTGATTGTTTAACAGCGTAATAATAGCAATCATCGCCAATGACCTTACTGTCTTTGGGAATTTGTTTTTTCACTTCTTCCAGAAGAACTGCTGAGTCTCTTTGATTGGAAAAAGTCCAGACAATCAGATTTTTAAAGCAAAATATGCCGAAATTTAAAAGGAATAAAGGAAGCAGGGTCCAGTGCAAACTGAATTTTTCTGGCAGAGAAATTTCGTTCAGACAAAGAGCCATGAGAAGGTAAACAAATGGCATATTGAGGATTGAATAGATTCCAGTATCTGCCACAAGAAAATAAAAAGCAGGTATATTGATAAGACAAATCAGAAACAGAGGGTTACTGCGAACCCGGGAGTAAAAAAAACCTGTAAAAGTCAAAATCATTGTGAGACAAATGGCAGGTTTTTGAAAAGCAGGAATAAATAAATTTCCACCTATGTAATTGCCGGCAAGGTTTTGAGCGAGGAGGACTTCTCTGGGCCTTCCGAAAAAATATTGATAGGCTTCGGGAAAGCCCCCAAAGCCCCAAAACACCCAGATGGAATAGAGAAAAACGAGAAAAGACAAAACAACCACTCCTTGAAAAAAAGAATTCAAATTTTGCTTTTTCAAAAAATCCCAAAGAAGAACAATGCAGGGTCCGGTTAGGCAAACGGCTATCCTTGGAGTTGTGAGCATGGCGATTCCAAAGGCGATTCCACATAAAATAAATTGAGGCAATGCATTGCTTTTCAATCCATTTAAAAGAAAATAAATGCCAAGGCCTGTGAAAAAAAGAGCCATGGAGTCCATTCTGGCTGAGTGGATATTTTGTAGAAAAATGGGATCGAAAAGAAGCAGAAACACAACTGCAACAGACAAACGGACGGAAATTCCGCATTTTCTCATAATTTGAAAAGACACCCCGAAAAACAGGAAACCGAATGCAAGGGCCGGAAAACGAATCTGGGAAATACCAAAACCAAAAGCCTTTATCATCCCGGACAATACCAGGAAATAAGCTGGTCCATAGGCTTTGGACTGGGGATAGTAATGGTCAATAAGTGGTCCTACGGGTGCCATGAATTCACCATTTTCCGAAAATTGTATTGCCATACTGGCAAAATAGGTTTCATCGAACCAGGGAAGGGGACTGATAGGCAGGGACAGAAAATGAAATACGAAAAGCAGGCCTGCTGCCAGGATTAAAAAAAGAACAGGCCGCTCCTTAAAAAAAATCACTTCAGGAATGGTGGTAAACCTTATCTATGAGATAGTTGGGTCTTTTGCGGCTGGCATCTAAAGTCCGCCAGAGGTACTCCCCTAATATGCCTATAGATATCATCTGAAAAGAGGAGACAAACAATAAAACGAGCATGGTACTGCTCCAGCCCTGATTGTCAATGAGACCAGTAATTTTGGCAAACACTACAAAAAACCCATAGCAAAGTGCCATAAAACCAAGAACAAAACCCATAAAAGTAATGGCCCGAATGGGCAAAAAAGAGAAGGAAACAAATGAATCTACAAACAATTTGAGCTTCTTCTTCAGAGTCCAGCGGCTTTTGCCGATTGCTCTCTCTTTCCGAGTGTAGGGTATGCTTACATAATCAAAGCCCAAAGCCAGCATCAGGTAAAGACTATTGGTGTTTTTTTCCTGCATACGCACAATTTCTTCCCGGATCATCCGATCGAAAAGCACATAATCGAACCCCCCATTTGGGAGATTCTCCAGTGCAAAATTTTTCATAAGAAACTGGAAAGTAGATGCAAACAAGTCTTTGAAAAAACCTTCTTTTCGCTCCTTCCGGTTGGCAATCACCAGTTTGATTCCATTGGTCCAGTAATCGTACATCTTGGCCATCAATTCGGGCGGGTCCTGCAGGTCGGCGGTAATCACCACATTGCAATCGCCCGTGGCTATTTCCATGCCGGCAACGATGGCATTGTAAGACCCATAATTGGACACCAGTTTTACCACTTTTACCTTTCCGGGATGTGCTGCTTCAAATTTGAGCAATTCTGTCAGGGTACCGTCCTTTGAGCCATCATCCACCATTACATATTCAAATTCAACTTCCTGTGGAAAGTTTACTTCATTGCGAATCAGTTCGGCTGTGGTTACCGGAATGTTACCCTCGTTGTAGTAACAAGGAATGATGATGGATAACTTAGGCATTTGAATTTCCCCAATCAGAGAGTGAAGGGCTCTGCACTTTGAGTCTGCAAAACAATTAAATTATTCTTAATGGCACCATGCACTTGGATGAATCCCCTTTATTTGTGTTCTGAAATCCATGTTTTTTCCTTTTTATTTGACATGTCTATTTCCTTGTTTTTGAAATGTATCTGGCTCAGTTGCTGCCTGATTTTTCTGGTTGATTCCCAAATGAGTGCGCAACGGTTTACCGGAAAAATCATTGCCGGAATAAACGGGGCGCAGATTGACGGAGACAATTTCAGCGGGTTTAACAGAGCAGGCCTGCTGGCCGGTGTAGGGGCGGCTTTTAAGATTGATGAACACTGGAGCATTGGTCCTGAGTTTTTATATTCAGGCAAAGGAAGTCAGGTGACTTTGGATCAGGTCAATGAACTGGGGCTACCCCCGTGGAAATACAAATTGCGGTATATCGAGATTCCGGTGATTGCCGGCTACAAGGTAAGAGACAGATTCGGAGCTCTGGCCGGACTTTCTTTCAATTACTTTATTAGCGGGGAAATTGACAATGGAAGCAATGCTGAGCCTTATGATGCTTCGCCCTATTTCAAAAGGATGGATTATCAGTTCCTTGCCGGACTGGAATATGAAATTTTTGATGATATCTGGCTGCAGGGGCGCTGGGCTTATTCCATTGTTTCCGTAAACAAGGGCGATCTGACCACCATCGGCATTTCCAATGTGATTGGGCCCAGAGGAGGCATGTTTAACAATGTTTTGCAGTTTTCACTCCGGTACAATCTGAAATTTCAGGAATGAGATAATGGTCCGAACCTGAACCAAATTAAAAATCAAAGGGCTTAATCGTATAAATTTTATTATTTATCGAATTAACAGAAAAGCGAGCAGAAATCCGGGATTCGCCATTCCAGGGATTAGCCAAGTTAAAATTACAAATTGGGCACTAGTTAAAAGTCTCATCAAACAGTCTCATTTTTAGCTAGTTAAAATATTGAAAATCCAAATTTTGACTATTTTGGAATTCCCTGAATGGTTAAATCGCTTTTTTCAATTGAGCAACTCTGAAAAAATTGATAGAAAATAAGCTCAGGTTTAGGCAGTAATTAAAAGCCATTGTGCAATTTTGCATTCTAATCAGAAACTGATATAAGGTCATTTTCACAACTTTTTCAACATTTTACATTCACTTTACCAAATGTTTTTTCCGGCAGCTGAAAATCTGAAATGTTAAACTCCATACTCAAATTCCTGCTGAAGGTTAACTATTCCTTATCAGTTGATGTAAACGATTACAAGGAAGCTCATTATTCCAATACCTGCGCAAAAATCACAAGTGCTGAGGTGTTTTTTATTTCTATCACCCTTTTAAGTCTGGTTCTTCCGAGGATGGAGTCAGGAGAACAATACATATTATTTTTTGCTTTTGCAT
>JBIKMV010000191.1:0-5397 GCA_044359055.1 Catalimonadaceae bacterium | reverse complement strand
GGGTGCGCAATCCGGTATTTCAAAAGGAGTTTTCAGAGAAGGTACTGCCCTCTTTGGCAGCCCGGCCATCGAATACACCGATCAGCTCAAATCCATTATCGTCTACCGGAAACTTCCGCAGATGCTCCGCCGCATAGAAGAAATGGAAAAGCAACTCCTGCAGCTAGAATTGAAATCGAAAGCTGATAGCCAATAATCTCTCTGTTTCACGCCAAACAAGTAAATGATGAATACCAAGCAGCATACCATTAAAGGAAGCTTTACGCTATCCGGTGTTGGTTTGCATACAGGCGAAGTAGCCAATATGACCTTTCTGCCGGCCGACATCAACCATGGCATTAAATTTCAGCGTGTTGACATTCCCGGCAAACCCATAGTAGATGCTGATGTGGACAATGTGGTAGACCTCAGTAGGGGTACTACCATTGAGGCCAACGGAGCAAGGGTCAATACCGTAGAGCATACCCTCGCTGCCCTTGTCGGCACAGAAGTAGACAATGTACTCATTCAGCTCGACGGTCCGGAGCCTCCTATCATGGACGGCAGTTCTTTTCCCTTTGTGGAAGCCCTGGAAAAGGTTGGCTTCGAAGAGCAAAACGCCCTGCGCAATTTCTTTGAAGTTACAGAAGCCATATCCTTCAAAGACGAAGAGCGCAATGTAGAAATCGCCGCCCTTCCCCTCGATGACTACCGATTAACGGTGATGGTGGACTACAATTCACCCGTATTGGGAAGTCAGCATGCCTCACTTACGGATATCCGCGATTTCAGCAAGGAGATTTCTTCCTGCCGGACCTTCTGTTTTCTGCATGAGCTGGAAATGCTCTACAAGCAGGGCCTTATCAAAGGCGGAGACCTGAATAATGCCATTGTGGTGGTGGACAGGGTGGTGGAAGACCATGAAATTCAGCATCTTGCAGAACTTTTCCACAAGCCCAAAGTAGAAGTAAAAAAGGAAGGCATCCTCAACAATGTGGAGCTCCGGTATAAAAATGAACCTGCCAGACACAAACTGCTGGATTTGGTCGGGGACCTGGCCCTTGCAGGCAGGCCGATAAAAGGACAAATTCTCGCAGCCCGGCCGGGCCATGCTGCCAATGTGGCCTTTGCCAAAAAATTGAAAAGGGTGATGCTCGAAAAGGAAAAGAAAGGATTACCCAAAGGCATTCCCAATTATGACCCTTCGGTGCAACCTGTGCTGGATGTGAATCAGATTTACAAGATGCTCCCACACCGGTATCCATTCTGCCTGATAGACAGGATTTTCCATTTGGATGAAAATTCGGTTGCCGGAGTAAAAAATGTCACCATCAACGAACCATTTTTTCAGGGTCATTTTCCGGGTAATCCGGTAATGCCCGGGGTTTTGCAGATAGAAGCCATGGCCCAGACGGGCGGTATCCTAGTATTGAACACCCTTCCGGACCCTGAAAATCACTGGACTTATTTCCTCAGTATAGAAAACTGCCGGTTTAAAAAGATGGTGGTTCCCGGTGATACTGTGGTATTTAGCTGCGAATTGATGGCGCCCATCAAAAGGGGAATTGCAAAAATGAACGGACGGGCTTATGTTGCGGGCAATCTCGTCTGCGAAGCCGTGATGTCGGCATATATAGTAAGGAAAGACGCAAAGTAATGGCCCAGTATCCGCTAACCAATATCCACCCCGATGCCAAAATCGGGAACAATGTAAAAATTGAACCCTTTGCCACCATTTACGGAGATGTGGTGATAGGCGACGACTGCTGGATTGGCCCCAATGCCGTAATCATGGACGGAGCCCGGCTCGGCAAGGGCGTACAAATCTTCCCCGGTGCAGTGGTTTCCTCCATTCCCCAGGACTTGAAATTTGTTGGAGAAAAAACCACCGCAATCATTGGCGACTACTCTGTAGTCCGCGAGTATGCCACCATCAGCCGCGGCACAGCCGACCGCTTCAAAACCGAAGTTGGAAAAAATTGTCTGGTGATGGCGTATGTTCACATTGCCCATGATTGTCTGGTGGGCAACAATTGCATCCTGGCCAATGCCGTACAGCTCGCAGGCCATGTGGTAGTAGAAGATTATGTGGTCATCGGCGGAACAACTGCTGTGCATCAGTTTGTGAAAATAGGTGCCCATTGTATGATATCCGGCGGGTCTCTCGTTCGGAAAGATGTACCGCCCTTTACAAAAGCCGCCCGTGAGCCCCTCAGTTATGTGGGCGTCAATTCGGTGGGTCTGCGCCGGAGGCAGTTTCCGAATGAAAAGATAGAGGAGATACAGGATCTTTATAGAGTGATTTACCTTGAGGGCAATACCTACTCCAAAGCCTGCGACATCATTGAATTGAAATTTTCGCCCAGTACAGAGCGTGACGAAATCCTGAATTTCATCCGCAATTCAGAAAGGGGCATCATGAAAGGCTATTCCAACGGAGCATCCGGAAAGCAGGAGGCCGAGAATACAGTAATATAAACGAAACTTGTGTCGGATTTGCTGACCGGGAATATCAGATGGCTCCGCCTGCCTGAATTCTTTTGGAGAGATTTTTGACCCATCCCCTATCCTTTCAGATTTTTCCTGCCTGCGGTGGCCGGAGCAATTCAAAATTCCGGTAACGGCATCTAATATGCTTTTACCTATATTTTTATTGGATTGAAATTTCCAAATCTTTGGAATTTAGAAAAATATAATGGCGCAAGAAAAAACCTAAAAACATTGGTACAAATTTGAGTGGCACCCGGCTGCATCGGGGGTTTGATGGTTTTTAGCATTCAGATTCAGACAATCCTAGCAGTCTGAAAGTTTTCTGATTTTACCGGGAAAAATCCCATTCTATGAATGTATAAATAAAATAGGCTTTTATTCTTATTCAAAACAGCAGGCTAAAGCCAGGGCATTATGCCTGTGGATGCCCGGAATTCAGACCTGTTATTTTATAAACAGGAAGACTTAAATTAAGAAAAGATTAGATGTAAGATTTGATGATAAAAATAAAAAAATAAAAAAATTTTGGAAAATTGAAACAACATATTACTTTTGCACTATTCAAATATAAACTTATGAATAAAACCTTTTTAGCCACCTTTCTGATTCTTGGTATTGTAGTGCAAAATTTCTGCGCTTTTGCTTTACCTTCTCACAAGGGCAGAGGACCATCAAAGCCACTACCCGCGTTAACCACAGGACCTGTTTACAATGAAACGGCCAACACCTATCACAGTACGATTCAATCTGCGATTAATGCCGCGACTACACTGAACGGTCACACAATCAGAGTAAGCGCCGGAACATATGTAGAAGCATTGGGCATAACCAAATCGCTAACCATATTGGGACCCAATGCCAATATTTCTCCCAACGGAGGATCCCGCAATGCTGAAGCAATTATCGATCTTGGCTCAGGAACCCGGTCCATCCGGATTCTTACGGCGAACATAACACTGAAAGGTTTTGAAATCCGGAATTCTGCTAATGCCGGTGCCATTATGGCCGGAACTTTCTCAGAAACCTCAGGTGGTGCTGCGCCTATGAACACGCGGATTGAGAAAAACTACATGCACGACCTGAGCGGCAGTGCGATAGCCCTGGTTACTTTTTCGGCAAGAGAATGGAACTGGACTATCACTGACAACAAGATTCAAAATGTTGCCAATGGAAATTACTACGGCGGACAGTACGGTTCAGGGATTCAGATTTGGGCCGGAAACAACTGTTCGGTAACCAACAATGTGTTGTCTAATATTGCTTATATTGGTCTTCACATGGGCTGGGTCGGGAATTCTACATTTTCAGGCAACATTGTTAACGGTTTCTCCGTAGCCGGAATTCAGGGATTTTCCAATACCTTTGATAACAATGTGATATCCGGAAATGAGTTCAATAATTCAGGGACCCCTGCAGGGGAGGGTATCAGAATTAATACCAATCCTTCAAGTTTAACAATAAGCAACAACAAAGTAAGCGGTTGCACAAAAGGGATATCTTTTCCGGATGTGGCTTTAACAGGATCGATTGAAATAACCAACAACAGCCTTGCCGGCAATACCACGGGTATTTACCATGGGGGAGCGGGTCAATTGGATGCACCCTGCAACTGGTATGGCAGTGCATGTCTGGATATGAATCAGGCCAAATTCGGACCTGTAACAATCGCCACTGTTTTGAACAGCGGTATAGATTCAGACCTTTCAACCAATGGATTTCAGCCGGCACCAGGAACCTGTGTTTCTGCCGGGTCACAACCTCCTGCCCCAACCAATCTGGCCTGCTGGGAGACTGCTACTTTCAACAATTCCACCTGTCAGTGGGATGTAACGGGTACTCAACCACCACAACCCGGTGGAGCTGTTTCTCTCAATACACCTTATGACATCAGCAGCCTGCCGGGCTATGGTGTGGCTACTTCTGCTGTTTTCTATTTCAGTGCTGGCGGCTGGGCCGGATGGTCTGTGCCTGCCGGAAAGGTAGTGCTCGGAGCCAAAATCATTTCTGCCGGTGATGCAGAATCTGACTTTGCGGTCTTCCGTCCTGCCGGCCCCGGTGAAGTCTTCCCGCACTACACATACGGAGCAAACGAATACGGATGGGTTATGCAGGCGAAGTCCGGACAATCCAATCCCGGAGTTCAGATTGAGGTATACTATGCCGATCCTGTTACCGAATATTCCATAAGCCTGTCTCCCAGCCAGCTCAATTACAATGGTGGCGGTGGATATGGTGGTCTTTCAGCCCCTACCGGAAGAGTAGTGAGCGGTGGTGGATATCATTTTGTTAATTCCTACTCCTCGGCAAGCATATCTGCACTTGCAGTAGCAGGATCTTCCTGGCCGCATTACACCTACGGTTCAGGCGAGCAAGGTTGGGTTGTACGGGGGCCTTCCAATGGCATGGCTAATCCCGGCCGAATCTATGTGGTATCTTTTACAGTTCCTTCGAATCAAAATTGCTGGGACAATTATGTGTTCAACAACCAAACTTGTCAGTGGGAAAATACCGGATCACAGCCGCCGGCCCCAACCAATTTGGCCTGCTGGGAGACTGCTACTTTCAACAATTCTACCTGTCAGTGGGATGTAACGGGTACTCAACCACCACAGCCTCCTGCACTGAATTGCTGGGATAACTATCAATTCAATACCGGAAGCTGTTCCTGGGAAAATATTGGAACCCCCGGCCTTACCGATATGGTAGCAACCCCTGTAAATGCTTCTTTCTCAACTTGTGTTCTTGTTGCTTTGAACTCTGTAACGCATACTACTTCAGGCGCTACCGGAATTGGATCTGCAACCGGTCTGCCTGGCGGAGTGACAGCCTCATGGGCAAATGATGAGATAACCATCAGCGGAACTCCTTCTGAATCCGGCACTTTCAACTACAGCATACCGCTTACCGGAGGATGCGGCAGTTTGAGTG
>JBIKMV010000035.1:0-18108 GCA_044359055.1 Catalimonadaceae bacterium | reverse complement strand
GTTGGAAAAAGAACTGATAAAGAAATCAGAAGACTTTGCCACCCTCGCCGACAAAACCATCTACACATGGAAAGACGTGCAGTCCAAACTCAAACCCGGTGAGGCAGCCATCGAAATGGTCCGGGTACGCAAATACGGGATAGCCAAAGTGGTCACCGACACTTCAGACCCGAAAAAGCCGACCTATCGGGAGAAAGGCCTTACCGATACCGTTCAGTATGCAGCGCTCATACTCACGAAAACATCGCAGCAACCGGAAATGGTGATACTACCCAACGGCAATGATCTTGAGGGCAAATGGCACAAACATTACCGCAAATCTATCCGCCTTCACCAAAAGGACAACCAATCGTACAGACAATACTGGCAGCCGATTGGCAGGAAACTGAAGGGGATAAAGAAAGTGTGGATATCGGCAGATGGGATATACCACAAGATAAACCCGGGAACACTTCAAAATCCGGCAAGCGGAAAATACCTGATGGACGAGCTGGAGGTAGGATTGCTATCCTCCGGCAAAGACCTTATAATAAGCCATAGGGGGGAGAGAGAAAACCGGCATGCCTGGTTGCTGGGCAATCCGGAGTTTCAGCCCGGTCAGAGATCAGCACCTGGAGAAGATATCCGCTCAGGCCCGAAGTTGTCTTATTACCTGAGCCCCGACCCGACGATGAAAGTGCAGGCCCTTCCCGGAACTCAGGCAGAAGTAGACAGCGTTGGAAACTTGCTGGTCAACACGGGCTGGAAAGTAGAAGAATATACCGGGGCCGAAGCCACGGAGGAAAAAGTAAAGGAGATAAACAAGCCGGGGGTACTGCTACTGTCCACACACGGCTATTTCCGACCCGATAGCACACCGGGCAGCAATCCCCTGCTGCGCTCGGGGATATTGCTGAGCGGAGCGGCCAAAACGCTGAGAGAAGGCCGCAGTGGAGAAGGCGAAGACGGCATCCTCACGGCCTACGAGGCGATGAACCTGAATCTGGACAATACAGAATTGGTGGTGTTGTCGGCCTGCGAAACGGGATTGGGAGAGATAAAAAACGGGGAAGGGGTGTACGGATTGCAGAGAGCCTTTCAGGTAGCGGGTGCCCGAAACATCATTATGAGCCTCTGGAAAGTAAACGATGAAGTGACGCAGGAACTGATGGTCGCTTTTTTCCGGAACTGGCTGGGGGATGAGGCGGCGGTCGGAACCTCTGGTCAGACCGCCGATCGTCTGGCCAAAGGCTCCGACGACCTACGCCTCGCCTTCCGCAAGGCCCAGCTGGAAATCCGCAAAAAACACCCGGAGCCGTATTACTGGGGAGGATTTGTGATGCTGGGGAAGTAGGGTTCGGAAAGCATACTGCTTTGGTTTATTGTAAGAAATTCAGCTGGACGGAAATTAACGCCTGGCATCCGAAGGCGTATTTCCGGGGATGTAATGCCCGTTGTAAAGGGCCCCGGACTAAAAGACAAAGTCTGAATTTTTCAATTGAATTAAGGAAAAGGTACCATTGGAAGCCGTCCGGGATTCCAACGCGGAAATTCTTCAGTTGCAAAGTCCTGAGATTCAAGAACGGGGCTTAATCGCTTGATTGAACTACGAGGCAGATTGCCGGATTTCGGTGAGTTGGGTTAAAGCTTACAATGATTCTGTACAGCGAGCGGATTGCCGAACGGCTTAGGAAAGGAAAATGGTCCGGAGAGAATCCAAATCAATGGGCTTTACCAGAAATCCTTTTACCATATGATAGGATAAGCCCTTTTCTCTTTCTTCGGGATTGGCCGAACTGGTAATGATATACACATCCGGAGGTACCGCAAGTTTCAACTTAAGAAACTCATTTAAAAAATCCCAGCCGTCCCAGATGGGCATGTTCAGATCCAGAAGTATGATATCGGGCATTTTCTCTTTCAGCAGGTTCATTTGCCTGAGTTTGTCGAAAGCATCTTTCCCATTGTCAAATTCCACTACATCGTCGCTCAGCCTGTTCATTGAGATAATTCTGTTTACCAGCATGAGATAAATGGAATCATCGTCGATGATGCAAACGCTTTTTTTGTTCTGTGTTGAATTGCTCATTCCGGAAGACGACGCAAAAATACACTAAAAGTACTGCCCACATTCACGGTACTTTGAACTTCAATCCTACCGCCCATGGCCTCGACCTGATTTTTTGTTAGAAATAAGCCTATTCCCCTCGCATCGGGATGATGATGGAAGGTTTTATACATTCCGAAAATTTTCCTTCCCTGTCTTTCAAGGTCAATGCCCAGACCGTTGTCCTTTACATCAAGCCGCATAAAATTCTCATGTTCCTTTACAGAAATTTCTACCGAGGCTGGCCGGTTATCTGCTTTGTATTTTATGGCATTTGTTAGCAGATTAAGAATAATACTATCTATGTAGCTCTGATTTCCGTTTACAAAAGCAGCATCGGCCGGTTCGAAGTGAAGGCTCACCTTCGCATTCCGTGCAAGACCATAAACATTGGCAATGGCATTCTCAACTGCATAGATCAGATTTATTTTCTCAAAATCAGCATTTTCACTGGTTTCAATCAGGGCAACCTCCGAGAGATTGCTGATTACATCCATCAGATTATCCACAGCTTTCCGAAAGTTGGTAAAGTAGACATTGCCAATAAAATCAGGAGATTCTAGGCTTAGAAGGTAAATCAAGCCCGCCAGATTGGAACTGTGAGATCTAAGATTGTGCGAAACTATATGGGTAAAATTTCTCAAACGCTCATTCTGCCGCTTAGTTAGCTCCAGCACATTTCTGAGATCGTTTTCTGCCTTTTTGATCTTGGTAATATCGTGCAGATAGGCCTGAGAACCCACGACAACCCCATTTTCCACAACAGGAATTGCTCTGCCTTCAAGGCTGAGAGCGCTTCCGTCGCGGGAAAGAAAAACGCAGTCCAAATCGGTGACCGATTCGCCGTTGTTCAGAGAAGGCATTACTCTTTGAAACTCTGAAAGGGTTTGCTTTTCAAGAAAATCCAGAAGATTGAGACCCTCTGCAGGTTCATTGCTCAGCCCAAGTTTTTCTTTCCAGGACCTGCTGGCCCAGACGAGTTTGCCTTGATTATCAATAGTGTGAATCATTTCCGAAGAATTCTCCAGAATGTTCCGGTAGTTTTCTTCGCTCCTCTTTAGCTCCCTTTCAAACATTACCCTTTCGGTGATATCGCTTTGTACAGACATATAGCCTATGTGTTGTCCTGCTTCATCCGTCATTGGGACTATGTTTAGGGTCAGCCAGTATTCCCTGCCATCTTTTGCACGGTTGAGTATTTCGGCATTTACTTCTTTTTGCTGCGCAAGATTTTCCCTTATCTGTTTCTGGGTTTCCTGACTGGTTTTTTCAAATTGAAACATCGTAGGTTTTTGCCCTACAATTTCATCCCGTCGGTAGCCCGTAAGCTTTACAGTACTTTCATTGACCCAAAGTATCCTCCTTTCCCTGTCGGTAATGATTACGGAGTTGGATGTTTTCTCAGCAACAAGCGAAAGCCGTTTTACCTCCTTTTCAATATTTTTACGCTCCGAGATATCCTGAATGGTCCCCCGTATTAGCTGCTCGCTTTTCAGATGGATATCTACTACAGAGCGGCCGGTTATGCTGATCCAGGTTTCTGTAGTCGAGTGGCTGTTTTTGCTGAGCAACAAATCTTTTTGAAAAAATGCATTTGTGTTTCTAGCATTTTCAAACAGTTCAAGGACAGACTTTACATTTTTATCGTCAAGAAGATTTTGCCAGCTGTGGTTTGTCAACGGAAAATCATCTGGCATGCCGAAAATAGCGTAAACGGTAGCCGAGGCAGACCACTCTCCTGTGTCTAAATTCACTTCATAGCTACCTATTTTCCCAACTTCCTGGGCTTCAAGAAGGCGGAGTCTGGTGTTTTCCAGATCTTTTGTTCTCAACCTGATTTCATTCTCCAGTTGGCGATTGAAATGCTGGTTTTTTTCTCTTGCGCTTAATAGTCCTTTCCGCAGAGTTACCAGGGATCGGTTCAGGTCCAGTAACTCTGTAGCATTGGAGCGCTCATCGATGCTGACTTCGTAATTACCTTTGATTAGCTGGTTGGCAACTTCGGTAAGGTAAGAAATAGGATTGGTGAGGTATTTGGCCAAAAAGAAAAACACAACAAAAGATATTCCCAGTACCATCAGCACCATCAACACCAGTTCCCTGGAAGAATCTTCAATGGAAGAAGTGAGTTTTGCCTGTGAGGCACCTACTACCACATAGCCTTCAAGCAATTCCGTTTTCACGGGTTTCTGACGGAGAATAAAATTGCTGCTGTCCCGGCTGAGTATTGCTTTGAGATCGGTACCGGCTGGATTCACCTTAAAAACTGTTTCGATCCCAGTAACAGCATCCTTTTGAATCAAAGCCACAAATTCAATATCCTCTGCCTTTTCTGTGAAGGCTATGGTTTTAGAAAGCCCCTGATAGTTTTGTTGTTCCAGCGAAACCTCAATGCTTAGCGCCAAGACCGAACAGAGCTCTTCAAGCTTGTTCTCCATTCCGCTCCGGAAAAGCCCGGCTTGTCTCAAAGAGGAATAATAAGCCAGAAAAGCAGTAATCAGCGCAAGAAACACTGCGAAAGGCAGCCAAATGCGGACAGTAAGACTGTTTAAAAGCCGTCTCATAATTATCGGGGAACGATGCTGATAAGAAGTTCCGGGGAAATGTCTTTTTCAGTTCCCTTAATGATACCGATTGCACCAGGATTATCTCTTACATATTCAAGGATTTCCTTACTGCCGGGCAAAAAAACAGGTGCAGCAGCACGGCCCTGAAAGACAAGACCCAGCCAATATTTCTGAAGGCCGGGGTAGCTGAGCTGCAATACTGTCTCTGAAAACAGAAGGGCATAATCACACCTTGATGATGGCATTACCACAATAACCTGCTCGCCCGTTGTCCACAAACTCCGGGAACCAGAAAATATTCCCCGGAGTTCTTTTGGATTCACGGACGAAAGGCCTGTGCTGTTGCCCACGAGGCGGAAACCCTCCATATACTGTCCGAAAACTATATTTCCCGTTGCTGAGGCCAAAAACAGGAGCAGACTAAGGATCATTCCTTTTATACTATTGAAATTAGAATCCATAGGCAAGCTGAAATCTGATTCCATAATTTCCTGTCCGGCCGTGTAGGAGCGGATGTTCTGCATCTTTCATCCAGGTTTGCTCCAGCTGAGCCTTCAGATTGATTTGATGGCTGAATTCATAACGATAGCCTAAAGCCATTTTCAACATTTCTGCCGGATACACATGTAAATCTTTGTCCCCGATTTTGACATAGTCTACCAACAGAAAGGGGATATTCCGGTCATTTATACGGTAGCCGAGATAGGCAAACTGAGACAGGTTAGAAGCAGTGCCAAGGGTATCTGTATGGCTGAAATTAAGGGAAAATTCGTTGAGAAATTCCATTTTCTTTCCAAACCATGCAATGGAAGCACTGAATAGCTGAAAATTAACCGAACCACTATAAATTTTTTTTGTCCCCGCCCCGGAGGTTAATGCATGGCCTACATGAAGTCCTGCTCTGTTTTGATTCAAATAATTGTAGAAATAAGAAGCCCCAAGGCGCATACCCGGAATTGGTTTTACATGGAATGCCGCAGTAAATGCAGGGCTGAATCCTCCCTGAAAAACATCGCTTGATGCTATCCCGTTGCCCACCATAACATCATAGCCAAAACCGGCGTTTCCGATATTCTGACCTTGCAGCTGTATTCCAAGGGTATGGAGGGGAACAATGAAGCTGAATGCCTGTGGGCGGTCGATTACAGGAAAGAAAACCCGGCCATGGTGGTAAACGTCATTCCAATAGTTCACCGGCGTATGCACCTTACCCGCAATTACCGAGTGATTATTGATGTAATTAAATTTAATAAAAGACCTTTCTATACCGGGTAAAAATCCGGTGGCCGAGCCAGGACTATAGCGAATCACATACTCTCCCAGAAAGCTTATTTTAGGACTCAGACTACCGGTAATAAAGAAATCGTGTTCTCCAATGCTGAAATATGAATCAAGACTATCCCTTCGGATCAGCCCGTATTCCTGATGGCCGAATACATTCAACCGGATTTTCTCCGGTTGCCCTTTTAGCTGCCCGCAGGCCAGAGAAACAGAAAAAAGGCAGAAAGCCAATTTGGCTATCAGGTTTTTTGTCACAGGTCGAAACAATTCAGGGAAAAGAGAAACGGGGCTCATGATGCGAAATTAGAATTTTTCATTTCTCCCGAATTCTGTGCTGTCCGCAGTTTGAATTATCACTATGTTTGAATTATCCCGGAAACGAAACTTTTTTAAATCGGAATTTTCAACATTAGCCAAAATTATGGACCGGTGGAGCCGCCAACACTTATATGGCTTCCATCTGGAGACTGGTTAAAAATATATTCCTGAATGCAAACCTTTCCAGAAGGGTCAGAAAGCCAAAAAGTGAATTTGGATTATTCGGCTCCAAAGATTGGACCGTGTTCGGTGACTGTGGTAGAGCACAACTGGAAAGGGTTAAAAACTTCCTGAGCCAATCAACCGGGGTTGTTTTAATAATGGGAAAGGAAATGATAAGGAAAAGCATCAGTTCTAAAACCAAGTCAGAAATTTTCCTGTGCCTCATTAAAATAAAAGTGTATTTTCTTTTTCTTGCCGCTCAAACCGGAATATGAGGAAAACCCTATTATTGCTCTTTTTGCTTGGCAACAGCATTACCCCACAGGCCCAGACCAGCGAACCCCTAAAATCATGGAGTCCTGAGCCTCTGGAAGACTCCGTAAAAAAATACGACAAGGCATGGAATTTCAATAAGGCCCTCATTTTTGTCGGACAATGGCTCGAAAAAACTTCCAAAAACCCCGGTAAGGATAGTCTTGATTTTGCTGCGGCCCTTTTTTATAAGGGCAATGTTTTGAGAAAGGCAAACAGGGCCAAGGAGGCAGAACCGGTTATTCTGAAAGGCCTCCAACTCCGGAAAAAAGCTCTGGGCTCCATGCATGCGGATGTAGGCGCCTCGCTCAACAGTCTTGGATTGCTGTCTTGGAATACCGGAAATTTTACAAAAGCCTTGACAGAAATACAGGAAAGCCTTGAAATCCGAAAAAAAACGCTGGGCCCGGAACACCCGCTTGTGGCCGGCTCAATCAATAACCTCGCAGTAATGTATCAGGAGATTGGAGATTACCCCAAAGCTTTACTCCATTTCCGAAACGCACTGGAAATCCGAAAAAAAACATTAGGGCCTGAGAGCCCGGATGTAGCGGCAACGCTCAACAACCTTGCAGATATATATCAAATCATGAACGAGTATGCCAATGCTCTACCCTTATACCTGCAGGCTATGGAACTGCGGAGAAAAGCCCTGGGGCCCGAGCACCCGGATGTAGCCGCTTCGCTCAACAACCTTGGTGTTTTGTACATGAATATGGGAGAATATTCCAAGGCAGAACGCTTTTTACAGCAGGCCTTTGAAATCAGGAAAAAGGTGCTGGCGCCGGATCACTCTGATTTGGCCAACACGGTTAACAACCTTGGTGTTTTGTACATGAATGTGGGGGATTATTCGAAGGCAGAACCTTGCTTCCTGCAGGCTCTTCAAAGTAGGAAAAAATCATTTGGGCCTGAGCATCTTGCAGTTGGTGGCACGCTACACAACCTTGGCGTATTGTATTTTGAATTGGGAGCATATGCCAAAGCTGAATCATATTATTTGCAGGCCTTGGAAATCAGAAAAAAAACCACAGGGACCGAGCACTCTGATGCAGGAGCCACGCTCGACAACCTTGGTCTTTTGTATATGCAAAAGGGAGAATATTCCAGAGCAGAACCACTTTTTCTTCAGGCCATGGAAATCAGGAAAAAGGCTCTGAAGACCGATAGCACGGAATTAGCCCGGTCGCTCATTAACCTTGGGAACTTGTTTAGCAAACGGGGTGATTACACCAAAGCAGAAGCCCATTTTCTAAATGCGCTGGAAATCCGAAAGAAAGCTCTGGGTTGGGAGCATCCTGATTTAGCATTTTCGCTCAACAAACTTGGGACATTATACCGCAGCCAGAAAAAAACAGCAGAAGCAGCAGTAAGTTTCGAGGAGGTAAGTGACCTTGACCGCAAACTGATACATCGCTACTTTCCTGCCATGAGCGAACAAGGCCGGGAAGCCTACTTAAAAAATGGTCAGGGCGGGTCGGAAGAATTAAAGTCTTTCTTGTCCGAGGAAGGCGTAAACAATCCTGCGCTCCGGGGCGAACTTTGGAATCACCAGCTTTTTTACAAGGGACTCCTCCTGAATACCCGTGCAAGATGGAAACAGCGGCTGAACTATAGTAAGGATACCACAGTGCTCAGGTTCCTGGGAGATTGGATAAACCTTCAATACAAGATATCGGGACTTTTTTCCTCAACAAATTCAGCAGGGCGGACCGCACTGGATTCGCTGGTTGAAAAAGCAGAAAAACTGGAGAAGGAGCTCTCCCGCCGGTCGGAGGATTTAGCATTTCTGGAGGAAAGAAAAGTGAGCACATGGCAGGAAGTACAACAGGCCCTGAAGCCCGGTGAAGCCGCTGTCGAGTTGGTACGGTTCAGGCATTTCGGTATCGAGAAAGTAACTTCCGATACAACAAATCCCCGAAAGCCCACCTACCTGGTGCAAGGCCTTACCGACACGGTACAATATGCCGCGCTCATTCTGACCAAAAACTCCCTGCACCCGGACTTGGTAATCCTGCCAAACGGCAATGATCTGGAGGACAAGTGGTTTAAACATTACCGCAAATCCATACGCTTACTCCAAAAAGATGGCGAATCGTACCGGCAATACTGGAACCCAATCGGTAGCAAACTTAAAGGCATAAAGAAAGTTTGGTTTTCGGCAGACGGGGTATACCACAAGGTAAATCCGGTCACCTTTCAGAACCCTGCCACCGGAAAATTCCTTGTAGATGAAATAGAAATAGCCCTGCTCTCTTCCTGCAAGGATTTGTTGAAAAAGCATCCGGAAGAAAGCGGCAATCGGCTGGCGTGTTTACTGGGCAATCCGGCCTTTCAGCCAGCTCAGCAATCAAATACCACAGAGAACTTCAGATCAGGACAGAATCAGAAAGCGCCCGCCTTACCCGGAAGTCAGGCAGAAATAGCCCTTGTGGCAGGATTGCTCATCAAAAAAGGATGGGAAGTGCAGGAGTATACCGGCGCCGGAGCAACCGAAGAAAAAGTAAAAGACATGTACAAACCGAGGGTCCTATTGCTATCTACCCACGGCTTTTTCCGGCCCGATAGTACCGTGGGCAGCAATCCCCTCCTGCGGTCTGGCATACTGCTGAGCGGCTCAGCCAAAACCCTGCGCGATGGTCACAAAGGTGAGGGCGAAGACGGCATCCTTACTTCCTACGAGGCCATGAACCTCAATCTCGACAACACCGAACTGGTGGTGCTCTCGGCCTGCGAAACCGGTCTGGGTGAAATCAAAAACGGGGAAGGTGTGTATGGCTTGCAACGCGCTTTTCAGGTGGCCGGAGCAAGAAATGTGGTGATGAGCCTATGGAAGGTGGACGATGCCGTTACACAAAAACTGATGGTGGCTTTTTTCAGAAACTGGACCAGCGGGATGGAAAAGCGGGCCGCCTTTCTGAAAGCTCAGAAGGACCTGCAAAAGAAATACCCGAATCCCTATTACTGGGGTGCTTTTGTGATGGTGGGGGAGTAACCACCAAAACCTTTATGGTCTTCAAAACCGTAAAGGTTTGAAGCAGTAAATCGGGAATAGCATGATTTATCTGTGAGTGTTCGCTTGCGGCATTCCGGACTTTTAATAGGTTCGAGGGACTCCGTCCCGGCAATGCCAACCATCTAAAAATCAAGGCTATATGAAATCAATTTCTACCAAGCCCTTTTTGGTATTCATATTCTTTATTGTAGAAAAGCCATGAGGCAAGTGAATGAAAATTCTTTGGAAAATATTGTTTGGCGTGTTAGCCGGGACACCCTTCATTTTATTTCTTGTGCTGAGTTCCCTTCGGAAAACTCAGGACAGTGGGATTCTTGGTTATTTTACTTTTTCAGTAACCCCTGATATACTTCCACATACGGCAAATTTTCCAAAATTGCTTTCCTTTCTGCCTCTCCGGCAAAGGTCAGCTGCCCGTTTTCATCCCGGGTTTCCCTTGCCTGTCCCCGAACAAAGCCCTCCTTCAAGCCTGCAATTCTGAACCGGGAGGCATAGTCATTTCGAACGAAAAAGGCATTGTTTCCGGCCAGATTGCAGCCCAGAAAGGCATAGCCTTTTTTTGATGCCAGATGATAAAATGCCGGCAGTGAGGCGCCGAAATAAAGAAAGCTATAGTGTGCGGCCGACCGCACAAATTCCGGATTATAGGGTACCGAAATGGCTTTTTCGCAACCCAGATTGGCGTTGTATTCCACCACTACAATAGCGGGGTTTACCGTGTTTATGGACTCCCAAACCCAATAGTCATTGCCGTCGATGTCGATACTCAATATTCCGATGTCGCCCGTAAAGCCATTTTCTTCAAAAAGTCGGTTGATGTTTTCGCGGGTAATAAAAGCAGAAACGGCTTTCAGCTCATGTTTCCAGTATAAATCCGATTTTCTGACCAGTTCCATATTGGAATCACTTCCATCAATAATCAGGCCCCGCCAGCTGTCGTGCATCAGTAAAAAACGGGTATTGGCTTCCACATAGCTTTCTACCCCGAATTCGATAAAGCTTTTCGGGATTTCTGGAATTTTATGAATCAGGTATTGGATAATGCCGTCTTCCCCGTATTGGGAGAAAACTTTAAATTCTGAATCGGCAAGTTGTTTGGGCTCAGGACCTTGCTTCAAGTTTTTTACCAGAAGGGTGCCTGTGGCGAAAAGATTTTCTTCCCTCGTTTTTTCTATTTCGGCCCGGAGTTGGGCTTTGTCGGCCTCTGTTTTGTAATACAGACCCCTGACTTTTTCCTCTGTTTCAGCGGTGCCGACCAGTTTTTTTACCCAATTTTTTATTGTACCCAGCATTTACCTGATCTTGTTTCTGATTCTTTGAAAAATGTTTTTCCGGGAAGGTGCCGATGGTGGCGTCGCTGTCTCAAAGAGAAAAGGATAAGCCTTTTTTACAACCCTGTAATCATAGTCATAATCGGGTATCATCACAGGATTGTGTTTCATAGGAAGCGAAACCGGAATATGCCGGAGGTCTGAAAAAGGACTTTCACCTACCATATGCACCGCATCGCTGTGCTGTATGCCAATGTTTCTGATCATGTTTCGGGAGGGAACCACCGACATAGCGTGGTTGGTATAATGAAGCAGGCAAAACTGGAAATCCCATGTATTGGCTTTGCCGCCAACCAGATTATCAAATTCTCTGGTTCTCAGTTCTTTGTATTCCGGAAAAGGCAAAAGATTCGTGGCAAGGCGCTTCACCTCGGGGTTGTTCCAGTCTTTCATGGCCACATCGTACATTTTCCAGACACGCTGCCATCCTGCCCAGCCCCAGAAACTTCCAAAAAGGGCAAAATGATAATCGTTGAGGTCTGATTTCCATTCGTTTACCAGATTGCAGCCGGTAATGGAAAACACACGGGGGTCGTCTTTGTACTTGTACAGCATTTCCTGGCAATAGAAGAAGAAATCGGGCGAAGGCAGGATGTCGTCTTCGATGACAATGCCCATTTCTTCATTTTCAAAAAGCCAGCCCATGGCAGTAGATTCTCCCACTTTGCAACCCAGATTCTGCGTTTCAAAGCGGGTAAGCAATTCTCCTTCAAAATTAATTTCGGATGCCATAGCCCTGATTTCCATGCATTTGGCCTCATCGGCAGCGTTACCCGGACGGGGTGCATCGTTGAAAAAATAAATCT
The DNA here is from genome assembly GCA_044359055.1 of Catalimonadaceae bacterium. Lineage (GTDB taxonomy): Bacteria > Bacteroidota > Bacteroidia > Cytophagales > Flexibacteraceae > CAMDMI01. The sequence continues at coordinate 6,229 of JBIKMV010000035.1, read as the reverse complement.
TCGGCGGATTCATTTCCAGAATGCGGTTCATTACGATTCGGGTAACATCGGGCCGGTTGAAAGTGATGAGCAAAACGGGAATGTCCAGTTTTCTGTTTTCCATGCCTATTTGTTCTGATGTTCACAATGCCAGCGGCCCAAAAAGTTGGTCATGTGGTGGTGCGCAAATCCGATGCTGCCGGTGCCATAGAAATCGCCATTTTCCACGGTAATGAAACCCGCACCCCCAAGAAGCCAGTCCGATTCTTCGTTGTTTACAACAATCCGGGTGCCCACTTTGTAGCTGCCGATGGTAAAAGGAAATGCCGGAACCACACATTTAACCAAAAGCAGTTCGCCGGGTCCTGACTCGAAATAGATTTTCTGATACGAGCTGTAGAGAACCCCCATATTCCGCTCTTCCGAGTCGTAAAAGTTCAGACCAAAATCGATGTTGCGTGCTTTTTCGCCTCCGCATTTCAGGGTGAAGCAGAACACGATATCCTCTCCGGTCAAAACGGTATCGATTGGGTTGCCGGCCGTATCTTCCAGATAAAAATCCACCAGTTTTACCAAACCCGATCCCGAGCGGTCGGTGCGGAGCGACAAGGCGGTGGATTCCACCATTTTGTTGTTGGCAGAGATATAGGCCTCGGTTATTTCCTGAACCGATCCGGCCAGCCTAAGCCGTCCTGATTCCAGAAAAAGGCCGTGGTTACAAAGGGCTTTTACCGTTGCCATGTTGTGGCTCACAAACAGGACGGTCCGGCCCTGATTGCCGGTTACCTCCCGCATTTTGCCAATACATTTTTTCTGAAAATCTACATCGCCCACTGCCAGCACTTCATCAATAATCATGATTTCGCTCTCAAGATGTGCCGCCACTGCGAAAGCAAGCCGCACATACATGCCTGAACTATAGCGTTTTACCGGTGTGTCAATAAATTTATTAACCCCGGCAAACTCCACGATTTCTTCAAACTTGCTGCGGATATCGTTTCGGCTCATGCCCATGATGGCACCATTCAGAAATACATTTTCTCTTCCGCTAAGCTCCGGATGAAAACCGGTGCCCACTTCCAGCAGCGAAGCAATGTTGCCTTTAATTTTTATACTCCCCGTGGTGGGTGCTGTGGTTCGGGAGAGCAGTTTGAGCAGGGTAGACTTGCCTGCTCCGTTTTTTCCCACGATGCCAACAGCCGATCCTTTGGGTATCGAAAAATCAATATCCCGCAGGGCCCATACCGTATTTTCCTCCTTTTTTTCCTTTGATCGGGAAGAAAAAAGGCTAAAAAAATCATCTTTCAGCGAACCGCTTCCGATGGAGCCAAGCCGGTAACACTTCCCCAGATTTTCTACTTTTATGGCCGTTTCACTCATCTTTATACCGTATCGATGGAGGTCCTTTCGGCCTTGTTAAAAAATATCAAACCCATAAAAAATACCAGAATCCCAACTCCGAAACTGAGGAGCAGGCGTTGAAAATTGTATTCCCCTACACCAAGGAAAGAAAACCGGAACGCCTCAAACAAAGGACTCAGGGGATTCAGCCATGTCACCCATTTGAAATTGGCCGGTACAATGCTGGCCGGATAAATGATGGGGGTGGCATACATAAGCAGCTGACTGCCAAAGGCCAGAAAATGGGTGAGGTCGCGGTAGCGGGTTGTGAAAGCAGAAATGAGCATGCCCACACCCAGAGAATAAAGACTCACAATCATCAGAATCACAGGGCTCAGAACCAGGTGCCAGCCCGGCGAAATGCGTGTGCCTGAGATTTTGTAAAAAATCAAAATGGCAATAAAAAGTACCAGCTGAATGCCAAAATTTACGAGGCTGGCCAGCAGGCCCGAAACCGGAAGAATGAGCCGCGGAAAATACACCTTTCCGAAAATGTGGGTATTGGCAATAAAGGTCCCCGAACTCTTCATAAAAGCGGAGTTGAAAAAATTCCACAATACGATGCCGGGCATGTAAAACAACAGTTGAGGCAGGCCGTCCGTAGGAATGCGGGCCACCATGCCGAAGATGATGGAATAGACAAAAGTTGTAAGCAGAGGCTGAAGCACAAACCAAAGGGGACCCAGAATCGTTTGCTTGTAAGTAGGTACAAGCTCCCTTTTTACAAAGAGTATAACCAGATCCCGGTATTTCCAGAATTCCCTGAGTTTTAGGTCAAATAGAGAAGCCTTGGGCAGGATTTCAATCGACCAGTTGTCTTTTTTTTCCAAAATGGCTTGGCTGCGAGCGGTTTAATTTATCAGAAATGGAATTCTGAATTTCAACATGCAATAATAAAGGGAAAATTGCTTTCCCGGATGGGAAATCGACGGGCACTAAACAAGTTGCCAATGCCGGCCCCCGGAATGATTTGGGGCAGAAATTTGATTTTGAGTTCAAATTTTGTCTGGTTTGTCTTTCAAAAATTTTTTCCATCCGATGATTAAACTGGCGCCATCCATACTTTCGGCCGACTTCGGCAGGCTTCGGGAAGTGGTAGAACAACTCAACGACAGCCCGGCTGATGTTTTGCATGTGGATGTGATGGACGGGCGTTTTGTGCCCAACATTTCGTTTGGTTTTCCTGTGCTGGAGGTATTGGCCCGGTACAGCAAAAAGCCTCTGGATGTACATCTTATGATAGAAGAGCCGGAAAAATTTGCAGAGCGGTTTGTTAAATCGGGTGCTTCATGGCTGTCGTTTCATCTGGAAGCATGCACCCACACGCACCGGCTTTTAGAGGCTGTTCAAGGCTGGGGAGCACGGCCTGGCCTGGCCATCAATCCCCAAACCGGAACCGAAGGTTTGGAATATCTGCTGGATAGCCTGGACTTTATCAATGTAATGACCGTAAATCCGGGCTTCGGAGGGCAAAAATTTATTCAAGCCATGCTTCATAAAATCAAGGCTCTGGATGAATTGCGAAAGAAAACCGGTGCCGGTTTTGAAATTGAAATCGACGGCGGAGTGAATTTGGGAAATGCCGAGGTACTAAAAAAGGCAGGTGCCAACATACTCGTTGCCGGAAATGCGCTCTTTTCAGAACCCGGTCTTTCCGAAGGTGTTTTGAAATTCAAGCAATTGCTGGCCTAAAGTGAACAACAGACCTACCGATTTCATTTCCCGGTTTTTTATTCGATTTCCCTGGATTGCCTGGTTTTTGCTGGACAATGCCCTTTTCAGGAACAACCTTTTCAGAAAGATTATTCTCTACAGGCCGGAGTTATTCGGTGCCTACTATCGCTGGAAGCCTGTATGGTTTGCCAGAAAAGCCATATTGATTATAAAGACCGATGCCATAGGTGATTACATGCTGTTTCGCCGGGCGCTGAAGGCCATCAGCAACAGCAAAAAATACAGGGGATACCAAATCTATCTTTTGGGCAACGAGGTTTGGGCCGGCCTGAGCAAAGATCTGGACGGAGAATTTGTAAACGGATATTTTTGGTTGAACCGAAATGCCTGCAAAAACCCTGCTGACCCCTTTTACAGGCAGAAGCTGGTTTTTGAAATCAACCGGATGGTTTTTGAGAAGCTGATTTATTTTTCTTTTTCAAGAGAGAATCTCACAGGCGACTGGTTGGCAGGGCATATTACGGCAAAGGAAAAAATCAGCACCGAGGGCGATCTGCTCTGCCAGACAGCGGAGGAAAGACAATCGGGAAATGTTTGCTACTCATCCCTTTTTCCTCTCCCAAATCAGGTATATTTTGAATTGGAGAAAAACAAGAAATTCACGGAATGGCTTCTTGATGAGAAAATAGCAGGAGATTTTATTTCAGTTCCGAAAACGGGCTCTTCAACAAAAAAAATCGTCTTTTTCCCGGGTGCCAGTGCTGCGTTTCGTCAGTGGCCGGTAGATTCCTTTGTTTCCCTTGGCCGGATTATCCTCGAAAAAACGGATTTCAGCATTCTGATTGCAGGCGGAAGCGAAGACAGAAATAAAGCCGGGCAAATTCTCGAATCACTTGGAGATGAACGGGTTGCCTCTATTTGCGGAACGGCCTCCTTGTCAGAATTTTTTCATATGCTTGGTGATGCGAGTCTTTTGATTTCCAACGAAACCAGCGGGGTTCATATGGCGGTGGCGCTGGGTATCCCCACTCTTTGTATCAGCAACGGAAACCATTACGGGCGCTTCAATCCCTACGAACAGCATGGTTTTGTTTTTGTCAAAACGATATTTCCGAATCAGGTTCTGCAAAAAACCGAAGCCGAAAGGCTGAAACTATGGAAAGATGGCTCCATTTTGCCCATTTCTGAAATCGGGGTTTCGGAGGTTTGGGTTGAGGTTGAAAGATTGCTGCCGAAGGACTAAGATCTCTTTTCGTCATAATGCATAAAAAAAGGCTGCCTTGTCAGACAGCCTTTTTTGTTTATCCCAGGCGGAATCTTATTTCACAATCAACTTCTTCGTAGCCACACCCGAAGCATGGCGAACGGTGTAGAAGTAGATTTGAGGCTCCAGGCCTTTGATGTTCAGCTGGATTTCCTGACGACCCTTTTTGCCGTCAAAAGATTGAACCCGTACTTCTCTTCCTGTCAGGTCACGAACGGTGATGGTTCCTTTTCCGGCAAGAGGCAGGTTGATTCCAACACGGGTGATTTCATTGGCAGGATTCGGAACATTTTGTTCCATATCCAGCTGCTGAGCCCTCACATATGGATTAACTCCTACCGCCAGCGGATCACCAATCAGACCGAGTGCCACATCCAAAGAATCTTTTCCGCGGTTTTCGCCCCAAACACCACCGGTAATTTCAAGGCAGCGGCCGGAGGCCGGTATTCCGGGGGCATACACTTCAAGATAAGGCGCATTCCATACAAACCGTGTAGCCTGATCGTGAATGGCGCCTACATAAATCCGGATGTTCTCGTTATACCAGCTGTAAGGGGTCGGCATTGTCCTTTTGAATCGCAGCACATGGTTGGCCACCACTCCGTTGAACAACTCTTCGCCCACCGTATCTATTTCCAGGCCGGGCTGAGGCGTGGCACTGGAAATAACAAAGCTGTCCAGAAGGGTTCCCAATGCACCTCCAGGTCCGTCTCCCAGATAGACTTTAATGGTGGTATTGGTAAGCGAGTCCTGAACGCCTGGAAAATTCAGGCCTGCCCAGGCATCAACATCCGGCCACATCATGTCTGCCGATATTTTGGACAACACCATGGGGGTATACGGCGCATCGAATACCATGCCGGCATTGGGACCCTGCCTTGCATCTACCAGGCCGGGTTTGGCTTTGGTAAACTTGAGATCTACCGAACCTTGAGTAGAGTCGAGTACTATGAGCTTGGATAAGATTTCATTGTTGCCGGCATACTGGTCTCCGGTAAGGGTAGATCTGAGCAGCACTTTATAGCTGGCAGCTGTGTCTCCCGGATTCAACTGAATAGGGTAATTCAGAATTTTTTCTTCCTGTGTCTGCATGGAATCTATCACCACAGACTGGCTGTAAATGGCATTGTCCTGATTGTCGTACACAATAATCCGGGTGGTTACTGGGTTTGTAATTTTTACTGTTCCGGCATTGCGGATAAAGGCTTTCAGTGTTTTGGGCACATTAACAAATGCTGCACCACCCTTGTTGTCGAATGTAAACAGTGCCTTTGACTGAACATCAGAGAAGACATAAGTGGAATTGCTTGGATAATCTACCCTTACAGCTGAGTTGGCAGGAGGAAGAGGAACCGCATTGGCATTTTTTCTCCTCCATCTCAGGCCAAGCCCACCGGTCACATTTTCCATTCCGCATACCAGCGGCAGGTTACCGGCTTGGGTGAACCAGGGACCGGATGATGTTTTGTAATTCATTTGTATCCCATTGTTGGAAGGGTCCAGGACAATCTGAAAGGTGTTTATCCCCGAGGCTTGATCTACACCCGCAGCAGGCGCATTATTCCAGAAGCGAACACTGTCGAAGGTAATCACAAACTTATTGTTCACGGTCTGGTAATAGACTTTGGCTCCTTTCAGGGTTTGCCCTGTGGCACTGCTCACAAAGGTCAGGTCGGCCAGGAAGGGGGCAATAAAATTTCCCTTGTTATCGGTCTGCAGGGGAATATTCGGCATTCCGGAACCACCCTGTGCTATAAGGCTGCTGCCTCCGAACATGATATAACCGTTACTTCCTACATAGCAATCGGTGTAATCGTTCCACCAGTAGCGGAAACTTAATCCCAAAGGAATGGGTCCTACCACATTGTCGTCTCCGAGTCCTGTAACCCTGGTTCCGGTCTCGGATATGTC
>JBIKMV010000190.1:0-5477 GCA_044359055.1 Catalimonadaceae bacterium | reverse complement strand
ACCTTTTGCTGAAAGGTAGCCACGGTATAATTATTTCCCTGATAGTTAAGCGATTGATCGTCGGCGGTCTGCACATTGAGCAAGCCGATACGAAGTTTTGGCGTGAGTTTGCCGCTGAGTCGGGCACCGTACAGGATGCGGGCAGGCAAAAATCCCGGCGCATTGGGATTGGCCACCAATCCGATTCTGCGGGAAAAAAAAGGCCGGATTCTGCTGAAACCAAAGCTGGAAAACAGGTCGGTGTTTTCATTGAAAAATTGCCGCTGCTCAGGAAAGAAAATTTCAAAGCGGCTCAGGTTCGATACCTGTCTGTCTACCTCTACATTGCTGAAATCGGGATTGAAGGTCATATCCAGATTGAGCGAAGAAGTAACCGCAATTTTGGCATCTGCCCCCACATCAAGACGGGTTTTGGGTTTTGAATTGACAGGGAAATGGTTTTTGCCGGTGTTGATACCCGTATAAGGAATGAAGGAGATGTTTTTACCTGTTTTTTCAATAGGCTTGTCCCAGTGCAGGGCGCCGGAAAGGCTGAGCACGGTGAGGGGATAGGTCCTCGGAATCAGTACCCAAGTACTGATTTCATTGTCCGACACATCGGTGCGGCTGAAGTTGACTTTCCATGTGCTGAGGCCCGAATTGAAGCGGAGTGTACTGAAGGGAATGGCCATTTCTACCGTCCAGGAATCTGCATGGCGCTTTACCTCCGAATACCATTTGTTGTCCCAGATCACAAAAGACTGATCGCCGTTTTGAATGAGGGCTTCCCTTTGGGTGCCCAGCGGGGTAAGGGCAAAATTAAAACCATTTGCACCATCGAGATAGGGGTCGATGACTACACTGAAATTGTCGCTGGTTTTCAGAGCAAAATCCCGCCTCAGGTTTACCACCACCTGCGAGCTCATATCGTCGTAGCAGCGGGCAGCGATGTAGAGGTATTTTTCATTGTAGGCCATCATCACCTCGGTCTGGCTTTGGGCCCTTCCGGTGTCATAGGGGAAATTCAAAACAAAATTTCCTGCTTTTTGTGCTGTAAGCCAGACTGTTTCATACAATTCGCCATCCAGCTTTATTTCCTCACTGCACCAGGCGATATCCAGATGTTTGTCCTGTGCACAAAGAGAAAAAGAGCCCAGAATCAGAAAAACCAGAAAAAAATACTTCAAAGCAATCAGGCCAATACGAAACTACAATCCCCCACCCCACGCATAATAAAGTTGCAAAACAACAGGAAAAAGGGATTTGTTTACAAGTAATCAGGTAAGCACTCAACCAAAAAAACCATATCAGCTGTTCTTTTTTCTGATTCCGGGAAGAAAAAAAATTCGGATGCCGTAATCGAACAGATGTTCTTTTAAAAACAAGCGCATCATCTGGGCAGGTGGTTTGCAGAGAAATAAACCGCCGGCTGGGGCGTTTAGCTTGCGGTTTTTGCTTTTACCCGATTTTACCTTGTATTTTTGCATCAGACCTGATTTCTGTTTGAGAACCGCCGCCCTCCTGCTTTTTATTTTCTGCCCGCTTATTATGGCAAGCGGGCAATTCGGGCCTACCCAGAAATACCTGTTACTCGATAAAAAGCTGCAGCTGGATGCCACCAAGGCAGTCAATGCCATGTACAACTTCAAGTTTGATGTGGCAGAAAGCGAGTTTCAGTGGATGCGCTACCGGTTTCCAAGCCATCCATTACCTACCTTTCTCATGGGCCTGAAGGAATGGTGGAAAATCCAGCCCAACATAGAAAATGAAGAATTTGATGAAAGATTTCTGGCCTATATGGACACCAGCATCGCCCTGGCCGAGGACCTGAAACGAGAGGACAAGCAAAATGTGGAAGCCGCTTTTTTCCTTGCCGCTGCACATGGTTTCAAAGGCAGGCTGTATTCGGAAAGAGGCTCCTGGCGAAAAGCCGCATTTGCAGGAAAAAATGCCCTCAACAACCTGGAGCTCACCAAACAAAACGACACCCTGAGTCCTGAATTTCTGTTTGGTGTGGCCCTCTTCAATTACTATTCGGTCTGGATTCCCGAAAATTACCGATTCCTGAGGCCGGTGATGGCTCTTTTTCCCAAAGGCGACAAGGCCAAAGGCATGGCCCAGCTGAAAGAAGTGGCCTACAATGCTTTTTATACCCGCACCGAAGCCCAACTTTACCTGGCCCGCATATATGCCAACGAAGAAGACCAGCCTTCTAAGGCCCTGCCCCTCAGCGAATATCTGGCCACCACATTTCCGGACAATCCGTATTTTCAGCGGCTGTATGCCCGCATGTGCTATTCGCAGGGGCGAACAGCCGAGGTTGAAAAAATTTCCCTCGACATTCTGAATAAAATCGAAAAGCAATACCCCGGCTATGAGGCCACCAGCGGAAGATATGCCTCCTTTTATCTGGGCTACATCTACAGGCATTCGTACAAGAAAAACCTGGAGCTATCCAAAAAGTACTTTGATATTTGCCTTCAGTTTTGCAACCAAAACAAGGCGTTTGAAACAGGCTATTATTACTATACCCTCCTGAACCTGATGCAAATGTCCATAGCCGAAAAAAACGAACTCTTTGCCACCGAATACGCCGAAAAGTTGCATGAGTATGCCCCCAAAGACCATGTGGCCAGAAAAGAAGCCGATGCCTGGCTGAAAAAGCAAAAGGCAAAAACCAAAAATAAAAAAGGCAGCTTCTGGGGAATCTTTGGATTTTAAAAAAATGCCATATTGCCGGTACATCACATCGGTAAAATGGAAATAGAAAATTCGCCCCTGTACAGTCCCGACCTGGCACCCGTTCCGCCTGCAGAGCGCAATTGGAACAAGTGGAATCTGGCTGCCCTTTGGGTAGGAATGGCCGTTTGCATTCCCACCTACATCCTCGCCTCCTACATGATCCGAAATGGCATTTCATGGCAGATATCACTGATTATCATTGGATTGGCCAACCTCGTCATTACCCTGCCCATGGTACTCAATGGCCATGCAGGCGTAAAATACGGAATCCCCTTTCCGGTGCTGGGCCGCAGTGCATTCGGCACCAAAGGCATTCACTTTGTGTCCATCATCCGGGCGGTGGTGGCCTGCGGCTGGTTTGGCGTACAAACCTGGGTAGGGGGACTGGCCCTTTATTCCATTTGGAATGCCATAAGCGGACAGAGCGATCCTCCCGGCCTGAATATGGGTGAGTTTGCGGGCTTCGGCATCTTCTGGCTGCTCAATATGTATTTCATCTGGAAGGGTACCGACAGCATCAAATGGCTGGAAGACTGGTCGGCCCCGATTTTGATATTGATCGGCATCGTCCTGATTGGCTGGGGCTTCAGCAAAGCCGGAAGTTTTGAAACCGTCCTCAATCAAGGGCAGCAACTGGGCCGAAAATCAGCCGAAATCACCTTCGACAAAGAAAAAAGTGAACTCAGCATTCGTCTGCAGCCCCTGGTGGATGCCCTGGGCCGGCCCAAAGCCGACTCCGTGGGCCTATTTTTGGGAGAAAAACAAAGCCTTGCCCTGCAGCCCTGGAAGAAATGCGAAGCCGGAGAAGTACTCGTATTCGCATCGGGTCAAAAAGGCATCAGCGCAGAAATCAGGGAAGGCAAAGTACCCATTTTTGCAGCCTTTAAGGACAAAAAAGGTCATTTGTCTGAAAACAAAATATTCCTCAGCGAAAAGAAAAGCACCGAAAGCAAGCTTTGGGATTATGTACTCTGGTTTACTGCCATGGTGGGTTTCTGGGCCACCATGTCCATCAGCATTTCCGATATTACCCGATATGCCAAATCTCAGAAAGACCAATTCCAAGGCCAGTTTCTGGGACTGCCCGGCACCATGATTTTTTACTCCTTCGTGGGCATTTTTGTTACCTGCGCTGCCGTACTGGCTTTTGACGATGTGCTGATAGCCGAAGATGCGCCTTGGGACCCCGTAACCCTCGTTTCCAAATTCAACAGCCCGGTTGTGGTGGTTTTTGCCCAGATCGCCATGATCATTGCCACGCTCAGCACCAACATTGCCGCCAATGTCATTGCCCCGGCCAATGCATTTTCAAATCTGGCCCCTCAAAAAATCTCTTTCAGGATGGGTGGATTTATTGCCGGCATTATGGGAATCCTGATTTGCCCCTGGTGGCTGATGAACGAAATCAGCGGCATCCTGATTTTTGTATCCGGTCTTCTGGGTCCGGTGCTGGGCATATTGCTCTGCGACTACTTTCTCATTCGCAGAAAACAGCTGGATATCAAGGCCTTGTTTGATGAAAAGGGGGAATATGCCTACCAGGGAACCGGCATTCACGCCAAAGCCATTGCCGCTCTGCTGGCCGGAGTGTTTGCTGCCCTCATCGGATTTTGGGTAGAGTCGCTGGCATTCCTTTACCAGCTTTCGTGGCTCACGGGTTTCGGGGTTTCGTTTGTGGCTTACTACTTCATTGTGCCCCCGGTGAATAAAGAAAAAACCTGAGCAATCTCATTTTTTCCCTTGTCCAAAAACAAGGTTTTCTCTCTCTGCCGGGCTTTGCTTTGTTGTATCAAAATCAGAAGCCATGATAAAAGAAGTAAGCGGAGATATATTAATGAGCAAGGCCGACGCCATAGCACATGGCATTGCCCCGTTCGATCATTTTGAAAACGGACTGGCCCTGAGCCTGCGGGAAGAATGGCCGGCTATGGTCAAAGACTTCCGGCATTTTTGCCACCTCGAAAATCCAAAACCGGGATCGGCCTGGTTCTGGGCCGGGGCGGGCGGAAAAAGAATCGTAAATTTAATGACCCAGGAACCTCCCGAAGGACAGAAGCACAGCGGCCACCCGGGAAGGGCCAGCATCTCGCATGTAAGCCACTCCCTGAAAGAACTGGCTAAGATCATCAAATCTGAAAACATAAAAAGTGTGGCTCTTCCCAGACTGGCAACCGGTGTAGGCGGACTGGACTGGATCGAGGTTAAACCATTGATTGAAAACTACCTGAAGGATTCCGGAGCTGATGTATTTGTCTATTCTGACTACAGAAAAGGACAGGCAGCAGCAGAACATTAAACATTGATTTTTCAACCCTTTTTATTGGACACCCGGCTGCACTTTTTGCACCGGGTGTTTTTTTGTGGCCATCCGGTTAAAAAAAATCCCGGCCCATTTGGACCGGGAAGGTGTGGATTCCCCTGAAATGACATTAGTTCATAGAAGCCGAAAGCTCCAGCGTCCGGGCAATGAAGTCTGACAGTGCCTGCCCTTCCAGCTTATGCTGAGAAAGCAGGGCCAAATCATAGGCCTGCCGGGCCATTTTTTTCTTCAGTTCTTCAGACTCCAATTCCACAATCCTGGAAACAAGGGGATGATTGGCATTGATGGTCAGGTTTAAGGAACCGGGAAAATCGCCGAACATACCGCCGGGGCCCATGTTCATATCCTTCATGCGCCGCATAAACTCATTCTCGGTCAGCACCACAGGCAGTTCGTCCTGGTTCATGGGCTCTACCTGCAGGCTCACAGCCTTCGA
>JBIKMV010000034.1:0-18463 GCA_044359055.1 Catalimonadaceae bacterium | reverse complement strand
GGGCAATGGTCTGAAAAAGGAATTGGATTTTCCGGCTTTTCATATGCTTTTCTTTTAATTGATTTGCAGGCCCAAATATGGTTTGGGAAAACGGAACTGATACATCATGTCTGAACATAAAAATTTTCCTGCCTCCGGACTGCCTGTGCTGGGCATTACCATGGGCGATGTCAATGGAATTGGCGCTGAAATCATCATAAGGGTGCTGGAAGATACCCGTTTGCTGAAGTTGTTTACCCCTGTGATTTACGGAAACCACAGGATTATCAACCGCTACCGGAAAACTATGGGCATAGAAGATTTTCAGATGACACCCTGCAAGCAAACCTCGCAGGCGATGCCCCGAAAAATCAATATGGTAAATTGCTGGGAAGATGATTACGAAATAAAACCCGGCCAAACCGACCTGCAGGCGGGAAAGTTTGCTTTCATGGCATTGGAAAGAGCCGCCCGGGACTTGCAGGAAGGCCACATTCAGGCTCTTATTACCTGCCCGATAAACAAGTCCAATATGCCTGCTGACCTGTTTCCCTTTCCGGGTCATACAGAGTACTTTGCTGCCCTTGCAGGCGTGCCGGAAAGTCTGATGCTCATGCTGCATGAAAATATAAAGATTGCTCTGGCAACGGTGCATCTCCCTGTGGAAAAGGTAGCCGGAAAACTCAACCGCAATCTCTTACTGACCCGGCTGAGTCAGCTGGAAAAAACTCTTTTTCAGGATTTTGGCCTTACCCATCCGAAGATTGCCGTGCTGGGCCTCAATCCCCATGCCGGCGAAAACGGCAAACTTGGAACCGAAGAAGAAATGGTCATTGGCCCTGCCATCCGCGATTGCCGCGAAAAAGGCAAATTTGTTTTCGGCCCCTTTCCGGCCGATGGATTTTTTGCCTCGGGGCAGTACCACAACTTTGATGCTGTTCTGGCCATGTACCACGATCAGGGATTGATTCCATTTAAAATGCTGGCCGGTCTCGAGGGGGTTAATTACTCTGCCGGTTTGCCCTTTATACGGGTTTCGCCCGACCATGGAACAGCCTATGATCTGGCCGGCAAAAACGAAGCTTCGGGCGATTCCCTCAGGGCTGCCCTTTTTCAGGCCATGGATCTGATCCGGTCCCGTTTCGGGAGACCGGATTGATACGCCGGAAAGCCTTCAGATTTCATCCTTTGCCAGCTCAATTCCATTTTTTTTGATGGAATCTGCAATTTTGCCTCTATTCAAAAAAAGCTACCTTTATCCCGGAGCCCTAAGCCAAAATGAGGCCCGCCGGTTGATTCATTGTCCTTTCCATTGAAAAATTTTCCTCAGGAAATCCGCAATTGGCTGCAAAGCCTTGGCATGCAAGCCTTTCCCTTTCAAGAGGCGGTTTGGCAAGCCATTCTGGAAGGAAAATCGGGCCTTCTCAATGCACCCACAGGCAGCGGCAAAACCTACGCCCTTTGGTTAGGCATCCTGGCAAAGCTCTGGAATGAACCGGACAAAAATGAAGGCATACAGGTTTTGTGGATTACACCGCTGCGCTCCCTCTCTAAAGACACCCAAAAATCCCTTCAAAAAGCGGCAGATGGGCTGGGGCTGAATTTTGATATTGAACTCAGAAACGGGGATATCTCTTCTTCCGACAAATCCCGGCAAAAAAGAAAAAGGCCTCAATGTCTGATAATTACCCCCGAATCTATCCACATTTTGATGAGCAGCAAAGACAATGCTTTCTGGTTTGGGGGAATAAAAGCGGTGGTGGTTGACGAATGGCACGACCTTTTGGGCACCAAACGGGGCGTGCAGGTAGAGCTGGCCATTCAAAGGATAAAGACCATCTGCAAGGCAAACGGAAAGGCAGACCCCCTGCTTTGGGCCATTTCTGCTACTCTGCCCGATCTGCATCAGGCTTGCAGGGTTTTATTTGGAAAGGCATATCATCCCGAAAACACCGGTTTCAAACTGATAAAGGCAGATATCGAAAAGGAAATCAGCATTCAAACCGTGTTTCCTTCCTCGATAGAGCGATTTCCATGGGCAGGCAGAATGGGGCTTCCCATGCTCCGGGAAGTATTGGAGATTATTTACAGAAGTACATCAACCCTGGTTTTTACCAATACCCGTGCTCAATCGGAGGTTTGGTACCAGAATCTGCTCTTGTTTGGTGAAGATCTGGCGGGCAAAATGGCCATACACCATTCATCGCTTAACCTCGAGATAAGAAGGTGGGTGGAAGAATCTTTGAAAGAAAATAAGCTGAAGGTTGTGGTTTGTACCTCCAGCCTGGACCTGGGTGTGGATTTTGCTCCGGTGGATACCATCATCCAGATTGGTAGTCCAAAAGACATTTCCCGGATCCTTCAAAGGGGGGGTCGCTCGGGTCATGCTCCCGGTCAGGTAAGCCGGGTATATTTTGTGCCCACACATTCTCTGGAACTGGTAGATGCTTCTGCTCTTCAATATGGGGTAAGGCACAGGATAATAGAAGAAAAAAAACCTGTTCAAAAGCCTCTGGATGTTCTGATTCAGTGGCTTGTTACCCTTGCCTCCGGCGATGGCTTTCAGTTAGACCAAATCATAGGCGAAGTGGGGCAGACATATGCATACCGAAACCTGAGTACTGAAGAATGGGATTGGGTTTTATATTTCATAACCCAGGGCGGCGATAGCCTGCGGGCCTACGATGAGTTTTCGAAAGTGGTTTTGGCCGAAGATGGCCTTTTCCGGGTGCTCAATAAAAAAACGGCTTTGCGGCATAAGCTCTCCATCGGAACCATAGTAGGCAATACAGCCCTGAATATCAAGTACATGGGTGGAGGCTACCTTGGAACGGCAGAAGAAGTATTTTTTAGTAAAATGAAACCGGGCGATGCTTTTTGGTTTGGGGGTAAACCCTTGGAAATCATAAAAATCACAGCGGGAGAGGTGTTTGTAAAAAAGGCCACACATGGAAAAGGGAGCATTCCCAGTTGGGGAGGAGGAAGGATGCCGCTTTCTTCCACTTTTTCTGCTCTGCTCAGAATGAAAATGAACCGGCTTGCCTCCGGCGAAAACCTGGACAGGGAACTTTCTGAGCTTGCACCCCTGGTAGAAATTCAAAAAAGCTGGTCTGCCATTCCATCGGAAGACCAGTTTTTGGTAGAATATTTCAAAAGCCGGGATGGCTGGCATATGTGTTTTTATCCTTTTGAGGGCCGTTTTATTCATGAAATTCTGGCTTCGCTTGTGGCATTTCGTATTGCGGGCCAGAAACCCGTCAGTTTTTCTCTGGCCATGAATGATTATGGATTTGAATTGCTTACCGATGTTGCCCTCGATGTAGAAGAATTGCTCAGTATGGATTTGTTTTCCATTGAAAATCTGGAAGAAGACCTGAAACAATCCATCAACGAAGCCGAGATGGCCAGAAGGAAATTCAGGGATATTGCCACCATTGCAGGCTTGGTATTTCAGGGATATCCGGGAAAAATTCAAACCGGAAAACATCTGCAGGCCTCCTCACAGCTGATTTATGATGTGCTTCAGCAGTATGAACCGGACCACCTTCTTTTAAAACAGGCCCACGAGGAAGTTTTGGATTTTTCGAGTGAAAATTCCCGCCTGGTAGAAACCTTGCAGCGCATTCAAAATCAAAAGATTATACTGAAACGGCCACCCAGACCAACGCCTCTTTCTTTTCCGATTCTGGTAGACAGGCTGCGGGGAAAACTAAGTTCTGAAAGTATCGACGATAAGGTAGAGCGGCTGGTTCAGCAACTGGAAGCTGTAGCGGCAGGAAAAAAAGAGGGTGGCCGCAAAATGGAAAGAAACCGAAAAAAGGAAGGCCACGATTTGTTTGGCTTACAGAAAAATTCCAACTGAAAAAAGGAAGAAACAAAAAAGCCACTCCTGTTGAAGTGGCTTTTTTGCTTAGGTTTTTAATAATCAAGCTTTATTGAACTACCCATTTTTGGGTAATGGACTGATTACCTATTTTAACTTGAACATTATAAATTCCTGATTTTGAAAACTGAGGAAGTTTTAACTCTTGGGTAAACGGACCTTCCAAATTTCTGTTTTCTGAATAAACCAATTTTCCAATGGCATCAAATATCTGGAGAAGGGCCTTAGAGCTTTCAAATCCTGATATTTTCAGATGTGTTTCCATTCCCTTGGAAGAAGGATTTGGCACCAATTGCACCCCTTTTGCGGGAGAAAGATCCAAAGTCCCGGTTATGGAATTTGTAAAAATCAACTCAAAACGATTCAGGTTTTGTCCGTTGGTTGAATTGAAAAAGGAAACCAGATTATTTTGGTTCAAATCAAATATTTCTCCGGTTTCATTGTCTTTCAAAAATACCGAGGAGGTTGCTACCAGATTTGAAAGCCCGATCAACTTTATCTTCAACCAACCTTGCGGGGCTATGAAGCCAACAGGAATGGTCATTTGGTTGCCTTCAAAAGGAAGGGCATTGATGGCAAGTTTGCTTAAATTTTGAGTCAGAGTAAAAATATTCAGGCCTGGATTTTCCAATTTGTAAGCATCAAATTCGGGTTCGTATTGATTTGAAGAACCCTCAACAAATTGGAAAAGAGCCTTGTCTGTTTCACCACCGGCACCTTCCAATTGAATTTCAAGCCCAGGAATAGAGGCTGAAGTCCTGAAAAAAGTTCCACTAGAGGTAGACTTGGCCGACTCTGGGATCTGAACCGTTGAACCATTAGTGGTGGTAAAAAGGAAAAATCCCTGGCCACTTGCAATCGG
Organism: Catalimonadaceae bacterium; assembly: GCA_044359055.1. GTDB lineage: Bacteria > Bacteroidota > Bacteroidia > Cytophagales > Flexibacteraceae > CAMDMI01. Next base: position 13,739 of record JBIKMV010000034.1, on the reverse strand, counting down.
GCTTGGGCCCCCGGATGTGGTTATTGGACTGGTAACTACCGATCCTTCATAACGATACTGATTTACAGCAGGATCCCAAACAAGGATGGTATTTTGAACACCGCTACCAAAAATAAAACTACCTCTGTTTACAGCAGATAGGTGTGGGTTGACTACCAGATTATATCCCTGATAGGTTTGCCCCCCCGTCGAAGAGAGGGTTAATGTTTTCGTTCCTGTAGTATAAGTTCCCGTATTGTCAAGTGTAGTACCTCCAGAAATAAACACCCTGTAGCCTTGATTGGCATTGATGGCTGAGGAAGAGGGAACAACCCATCCATTGGTTGTATTTCCATAATAGGGAATTACATCGTTATTGGTCTGGTCATATTCAAAAATAGAGGATGTATAATAACCAGGATTCGGGGTTTCCACACCTGGCATGGGTCCCTGGGTAGCCATATCATCATTCCAGCCGGCAATGTTTTGTCCGTTTATTGCGGTACCAGTAAAGTGCCATCCTCCTGTGGCTACATATCTTTCTGCAGTAATGGTACCTGTAACATCAGCAGCAGGGGGATTTAACTGCCCAATGTATGCTGTTGCTGAGGCAGTTGAGCGCAAAACCAGATCAGAAAAATTCCAGATTCCGGCTGTTGAATTTACACCTTCCAGAACAATTATTTTTCCAATTACATTGACCGTGGCCCCCGACCTATTCAAATTCAATACTTTAAATGTATTCTGTAAAGAATTGATGTTCAACGATGCACCGGAACCTGAACCAAGGATCAGTGTGGAGGCAGCGTTTCCTTTAATATTTCCAGATCCGCCAATTGTACCGTTGATGGTCAGGTCAAATCCATTGAGATTAATTATCCCATTGTTGGTAACCCCGCCACCAAAAGTAACATTGCGGCCAAGGCTGAGTTCGCTTCCGGCATTAAGGGACACCTGACAATTGCTGCCGGTGGAAATGGTACCTGTCCCGGATATTGAAACTGATGGATTTAAGCCCAAAGTAAGCGCAGATCCTGAAGCGGGGGTAAATGTGAGTCCATTTGAACTGTTGTTGGTGATGTTTCCTCTTATAGTAACCCCTCCGGTCAGGTTGATGTTGAAGGTGGAGGTGCCAAGCAGCGTCAGGCTGTTCATTACCAATGCGGCTGCGCCGGTTGCTGTAACGGGCGTGGAATTGTTGAGGATAAAATTTCCATAAGTCCTTCCCGAAAGACCCGGTGTTCCGGCGCCGGTAAAGGTAAAATTAGAATTGGCTTCAAATGTGATGGCACTATTTGGTTGGGTAATGCCAAACGGGTTGCTGCCATCCTGATGTGTGTAATTGGAGCCATTTTTAAATAGTACAGAAAGGTTGTGGTTAATCAATACCGATCCAAATGCATTTCCTGTAAAACCAGTTCCCTGCGTAAAGGAACTGCCTGAATTAAATTGGACAAGGTTTGTATTTGGAGTTCCGGTTATGTTAGCCAGCAACCTGTGTGCTGCACCTGATACTGTCATACTTCCATCCACAGACCCTGTGGCACTCGCAGCCAATTGCAAGGTGATTGCAAAAGTTCCTCCCAAAACCAAAGAAGAGCCTGCTCCGACAAAGAAATCAGCACCCGGGTTGTTGGCAATGTTTAGGGCTGCTGCCGCAGGTGCCTGTAGGGTAACAATGGCACCAGCCTGCACTCTGAATCCTCCGGTATTCAAACTTGCCGGAACACCTGTAACTGTATAAGTCCCTGGCGTACTGAATTGTACAATGTCACCCGCTGTAGGTGCTCCTGAAGGAGTCCAGTTTGTACCGGTGGACCAGGCACCGCCAGAAGCATTGTTCCATATTTTTGTGGTGATGGGCGGTGTTCCGGTTGTGGTGAAGGAACCATCTGCAGAATAGGCTGTTCCGATTCCATTGGTGGCAAATCCCCTGAAATAAATGAGGGTACCAGAAGGCAGGCCAGAAACAGGAATGGTAAATGCCCCTGTTGTTCCGGAAGCATTGTTGATGTTTCCTGTTGGGCTGGGTGCCAATCCCCAAACAATGCCCCTGGAGGTAACCGGGCTTCCACCATCGGAAGTAACATTGGCTCCCAATGTGGCATTGTTGTTTCCAACTCCTGAAAAAGTGGGGGTGGTTACCGTAGGGGAAGAAGCTGCTGAAGTTGTACCCGTTGTCAAAAAGCCAATGGTAGCAGGAAGTGCATCAGAACTGATGTTTCCATTGTTGTTGGCCGAACCTGCAGCAGTACCGGCAATGTCATAGGTGCCAGCCACCGTGGAGGATCTTACGACCCGCATGGCAGAGGCAGTAGCTGAAAGGTCATCTGTTCCATAAGTCAGGTTGGCAATGGTACCGGCATTGAGGGCAGCGCCTGTTACATTAAATGTCCAATATCGGTTGGCATTCAGGCTTGTAACTCCTGCTCCAAGGAAACCACCTGAACCGGCATTGACCACTTCTACATTGATAACCGGTGTACCTGCAGAACTCAAAGAGGATAAAATAACAGGCCGGTAGGCTGTTCCTTTTCCAACTGGAAAGGATCTGGTACCAGAACCCACACCAGTAATTGCCAGGGGACCACTCACAAACGAGCTAGCGGAACCTCCGGAGATGCTTGCCACACTGCTAAGGGTTAAGAAATCCGAAGAAGTGGCCGAAACGATATTGCCAGAGGTCAGCAGGGTTAATGTACCTGATAATGAAGCAGGATTGTTAAGGGTAAGATTACCGGAAGGTTTATCTATGGTAATGGAGTTGAAGCTTTCGGGTCCAACCAGATTTGAAGAAAACCCCTGGGCGCCCGTGCCGTTGAATTTGATGGTGCTTGTTCCCAAACTCATGGCCACAGTTCTATTGTTTGCCAGGTCGCCGCCAATGTTATAGGTATTGCCAAAAAACTGAGGGGAAAGTGTTCCCACACCAGGATTAAAATGCAAAACGCCTTTTATGGTAATGGTACCAGAACCTGTATTCGGATTGAAGCCAAAGGAAACAGAAGATGCTGCTGCTGAAACAATTACATTGTTAAGATGGGCCACACAAGCTCCAGCCCCTGTATTGTCTGCAACTCTTGGGCCTGTGGTAAAGCTGCTGCTTACACTCAATCTTACGGTTCCGGTCAGGTTATACCGGGAAGGAGAATCTCCTCCTAAAAAAAGGTTTCCACCATCGTAAATGGTATTTCCTCCATCATTAAAAGTGGCTGTTCCGGTGTAGTTGATGGTCAAAGCATCGGAAAGGGAAAGAGGAGAACTGGCCGCCAGCGTAATGCCACCGGCAGATTTGGTAGATAAGAGCCTGAAAAGACCGATTCTTCCACTTCCAGCCCCAACGGTAAAGGTTTGCGCCGCATTGCCGGTTGTGGTAATCGTAAATCCATTGTTGGTAACGGTATCAAAAACTGCTGAGTTGATGGAATTCAAATTTCCAGCCAGAATGACAAAACTAAATGGGGTACTATTGGCTTGAACTGTGGCATTGTCCACTGTCAAGTCGCCATTTACCGTGTATTGGTTCGAAACATTTCCCGTAGAACCTAAGACCTTGGTTCCACCTTGCAAAATCAGGTTTCCAAAGGATTTTCCTCCTGTATATACAGGCAGTGTAAAAGAACCCGATTGGTTGAAATTTACCGTACTGCTTGCTGCACAAGTCCCGATTGTTGGGATGGTAGAATTTTGTAGGGTAAGAGTGGCGTTGCCTGAAACATCAACCGGACCTGTAAATGCAAAACCCGAGGGTACGGTAAAGTTCACGGCACCAGAACCATCACCTACTACAACTTTTGATGCAGCCCCCGAAACCGTCCATGCAGCCCCAATTGTAGCAGTAGCTCTGTTTCGGATTTCAAATGTTTGACCTGCTGAAGTAAAATCTGCGGGAGAAGTGCCTGTTCCATCTGTATTGGTACCCCATGTACCTGTAATTTCCAGATTTCCAGCACCTTTTGAATAATAGGTAATGGGAGAAATTCCTGTTCCCGTTACCGCCACATTTTTACTGGTGGCCCCAGAACCTGCAATGACAATATTGCCGGATTTTAACCCAGCAGTGCCAGGAGAAAAGCGAACATAAACAGAGGTGTTTGGAACAGTTCCGCTAGAAGGAGTTACAGGAACAGAGATTCCAAAACCAGATCCGGAAGTAAGGGATACTTCAAAATCCGCAGGGGCTGTAACTGTAAATGAACTACCGGTAAGATTCAATGCACTCACATCCAAAATCTGCTCGGCAGATGAAGTGCTAACCGTAGTGTTTGGAAATGCGATGGAAGCCAGATTACTGAAAACGGTTGCTCCTGCTACAGCTGAAGAAGATATGGTTATTTCATCCAGACCCATGGCTGCTCTTGCACCTGCTGATCCACTTGCCTGATAATATACCCATCTTACATGTACGATGGGTTGATTGTCACACTCGGCTGGTAAGTTTCCATTCATGGTTCCTGTTGTACCGTTTGCTCTGTAAGAGGTTGCAGTTGCATTGGAGGTAAACTCTACAGGTCCCGGAACATCAGTGAAAGCACCAGTTGTTCCCACCCTGTATTGCATTCTTAAAATATAAAACCTATTCTGGGTTGTGACATTATAGGTCAAATTGCTCAACATTCTACCTGTAGAATTCACCGTTACACCTGTCCGACCTGAAGTATTTAAAGCCACAAGAGCCGAACCAGGATATCCACCAGAAGGTGACATGTTGGTTGTGGTCGCAGCACCCCCAACTGCAGTAAAGGTGATTCCATTGGTTCCGTTTCCGGTTAAGCGGGAGTTGGTCCCAACATTATAAGCTCCGACCCATGTTTGGTTGTGGTTTACACTGACTTGGTTAGGAATGGCATTTTCTGGTGCTGTTACGGCTGTATAGCCATAAAAACTCATGTTTGCAGTATTGTAGCTGGAAACAGAAACAGGTGGTCCAGCGTTAGTGGTTGCCAAAACAGTTCCGGTTCCTGCAGTTCCATTAGAGCCAGTTGCTGGATATCGGGTTGCCGTTTCTGCACCGGCTAGCCCTGTAAAGGTCCAGTTGGTAGGCCAGCCTGCATAAGGCTGTGGAAAAACCTGCGCCCTAAGCGAATTGGCCCCTATTAGTCCAAAAGAAAAAAGGGTAAGACAAATGGCAAACTTTAAATTTCTCTGAAATTCAAGGGTTTGCGAACTTTGAAAAAGTTTGTAAATGTGTTTCATACAAGACAGTCTTGTGAAAATTTGCCCAAAACTATATTTTATCAGGTTGGAAAAGTGTATTTAATTACCTGACAATCAAACCCGAACCTAAAGAAATTCAGTAAGACAATGTTAACAAATCCTTAAAATTCAGTGAATTAATCTGGAATTTGCTGGTCTTAAAATGCAATGTTATGAAAGTTGAAAAAGGATTTTGTAATCAAAAATTAATAATTCCTTAACATTGAGCGGATACCCTTTTTGACGAACAAAAAAAAGAAGGCTGGCAACCTTCTTAATTTTTTGCAACCGAATTGACCAATTTTTTCTTTACAAAAATCTGGGCGAAACCACAAGTTCCTTATTTCCAGCCGAATATTGGTAAAATCCTTGCCCGGACTTAACACCCAGATTTCCGGCCGCCACCATGTTTTGCAGCAAAGCGGAAGGAAAGTATTTCGGGTTTCCGAATCCGTCATACAACACTTTCAAAATGGAAAGGCAAACATCGAGGCCAATAAAATCTGCGAGCTGCAGCGGGCCCATGGGGTGCCCCATGCCCAGTTTCATGATTTCATCTATCTCCGTAACCCCGCCTACGCCTTCGTGAAGGGCGCAAATAGCCTCATTGATCATAGGCATCAGAATGCGGTTGGCCACAAATCCGGGATAATCCTGTGCCACATGAGGAATTTTCCCTAATGCAATACTTAATTCAGTAATGGTCCGGGTAACTGCTTTGTCGGTTGCAAATCCTTCAATGATTTCCACGAGTTTCATTACCGGCACCGGATTCATAAAGTGCATACCGATTACCTGACCAGGCCTTGAAGTAGAAGCTGCTATGCGGGTAATGGAAATGGAAGAAGTATTGGTTGCCAGAATGCAGTGTGCAGGAGCATTTGCATCCATTTCACGGAATATTTTTTTCTTAAGTTCCTCATTTTCAGTGGCAGCTTCCACTGCCAGATCGGCTGTTTTTACGGCCTCGGCCAGATGAACCGAGGTTGTAAGATTGGAAAGGGCTGCGGATTTTTCCTGCTCAGAAATGGTACCCTTGGCTACTTGTCGGTCCATATTTTTCCCGATGGTTCCCAGAGCCTTTTCCAGAGCGGCCTGACTGACATCCACAAGAGTGACCCGAAAATTTTTTGAGGCAAAAACATGGGCAATACCATTTCCCATGGTCCCTGCTCCCAATACGACTACATTTTTAATGTTCATTTTATTATTTGGTGTAAAAACAAAATCAGCCCCTTCTGGCAAACCGGGTCGTGTATTTTTGGCCGTCGGAGGTGGTAATCCGGATAAAATAGATTCCGCAGGCCAGGCCGGTCAGCTGAATCTCAGATTTGATAGGAGACTTGCTCTCGTCATCGAGGGAACGGAAAGGAATTGCCCTTCCGGCAAAATCAAACAGCACCACTTCGGAAAGGGTAGCCTTATCGGGCGCCTCCACCACCAAAATGTTGGAGAACTCATTGTTGTCCCGGTAATAACACTTGATTTTTTTATTTGCCGGAAATACCGGAGGCTGAGTATCTGTATTGGCAGAACAAGGAATAACCGGACTGGTCAGTAATGACTTTCTCCTGATGCAATTCCGAAGGACCATCCGCATCCTGCGCTTCTGGTCACTGGTGAAGATGTTCATGCAGGCATCATTGGTGTAATCCATGTAATTTTCCTTCATTCTCGGAACCCCGGTAGTGCAGCTGGCAAGTACCCCTGTAGGGCACCCTGAAGTAAAAGTTTCCTGCTTCGGTGTATCTTCGCAAAAATCGGTGTTGGCAGGGTCGCTGCAGACGGAGGCATCTGCCCAAATGTGGATAAGTCCCAGATAATGACCGATTTCGTGGGTAATGGTTCGCCCTTTGTTATAGGAAGGAAAGGGTCCGCTTTGACCGGCCGGAACATCCCCAAATACCCTGTAATCGGCCACCACTCCATCGGGCAGCACATCGGTCACACCCACCATGGGCAAAGAATCAGACAAATTGGAGGGAATGTAGGGGTACTGAGCATATCCGATATATTGATTGCCCAGAATTTTACATACCCAGATATTGAGGTACTTGTCTGTATCCCAGGTGCCAAAACTTTTCAACAATGTATTATCTGTCAAAAAATTGAAACCATCCTGATTGGTATTGACGCGGTTGATGCCGTTGGTTGGCTGCCCCTGCGGGTCTGCTGAGGCCAGGCAAAACCGGATTCGGGTATCGGCTCCGGCAGGATGGGTATTGAATCCGGGCGTATTGGGCAACCTGCCGAAATCGTTGTTGAGAATATTGATCTGAGAGAGCACCCTTGTATCCGACAGGTTCCTGTCTGTGCCTACAGCTTCGCCATTGTGGAGCACATGCACCACTACTGGAATGGTGTAAATTTCATCGTTATCGGCAATGGATTTGTTCTCAGTTTCCTCTTTTTGCTTTCGGGCTAGCCAGCTTTCAAAATGGCGGCCGCCCGGCATAAACTCTTTGAAAGCAGCGTTTTTAAAAATAGCCGGAACACCGCATGGCCCCTGCTCTGCCTGTTGTGCTAGCACGGGCAGCAGGGATAAACACATTAAAATCGCAGTATAAATGAGCCGCTTCATGTTATTAATGACAGCAAAAATAAGCATAAAGGAACGGATGAACTAAATTTCCTTCATCAATTCGGCCGGATCCCAGAATACCTTTTCAAAATTCAATACCCGGTCATTCTCTATTTTCAGACCTTCGGCTTCGAGCAGGGTTTTCATTTCATCTCCCGGGCCGAAGTGCAGCTTGCCGCTCAGAAGGCCGGCTGCATTCACCACCCTTTGGGCCGGTACAGGCGGATAAACCCCATGCGAGGCGTTCATGGCCCAGCCTACCATCCGGGCCGATTTACCTGTTCCCAAAAATCGGGCAATAGCGCCATAGCTGGTAACACGGCCTATTGGAATCAACCGCACCACTTCGTAAACCGATTCAAAAAAAGAGTCTTTTGCCATAAAAAAGGGGAGAAAATGGTGTCCATCTTCTCCCCGGGATTGACTTTTTCAAATAAAAAACTAGACGGTTGCCATATGGCCAATGAGGTCCACCAGCTTGCTGCTGTAGCCCCATTCGTTGTCGTACCAGCTAACCACCTTCACAAAAGTGGTGCTCAGCTGAATGCCTGCTTTGGCATCGAAAATGGAGGTCCTGGCATCGCCCAGAAAATCATTGGATACCACATCGTCTTCGGTATACCCAAGTATGCCTTTCAGCTCGCCTTCGGAGGCCGCTTTCATGACTTTCTTTATTTCTTCATAACTGGTTTCTTTTCCAAGCCTTACCGTGAGGTCTACCACGGAAACATCCGGAGTAGGCACCCGGAAAGACATACCGGTAAGCTTGCCTTTCAGTTCCGGAATAACCAGACCAACGGCCTTGGCGGCCCCGGTAGATGATGGAATGATATTCTGATAAGCCCCGCGGCCACCCCGCCAGTCTTTGGCTGAGGGACCGTCTACTGTTTTCTGGGTGGCGGTAACGGCATGGACGGTGGTCATAAGGCCCTCCAAAATACCAAAATTGTCGTGGAGCACTTTGGCTACAGGAGCCAGGCAATTGGTGGTGCAGCTGGCATTGGAAACCACGGTCATAGAGGCATCATATTTCTTATGGTTTACACCCATTACGAAAGTGGGTACATCATCGCTTTTGGCAGGAGCAGAAATCACTACCCTTTTGGCGCCTGCGGCTATGTGTTTGGAAGCTGATTCCTTATCCAGAAACAAGCCGGTAGATTCTACCACATATTCAGCACCTACCTCATTCCATTTTAGGTTGGAGGGGTCTCTTTCGGCCGTTACCCGTATGGCTTTACCATTAACCACCAGTTTGCCATCTTTTACTTCCACTGTACCTTTAAAAATCCCGTGGGTAGAATCGTATTTCAACATGTAGGCCATGTAATCGATCTCTATCAAATCGTTGATGCCCACCACTTCGATGTTGGGATTTTGGGCTGCTACCCGAAATACAAGCCGGCCAATTCTGCCGAATCCATTGATACCAATTTTAATTGAAGACATTCTTTTATTAAAAAAACAACAAAAATTATTTCAGGCGGCAAAGCTAACCAAACAAAAACCTAAAATCCAACCCCGAAAAAAATATATAACAGATTGATTTTCTGTTTTTTAAAAATTTTTTAATATTTTTATTGTCAAATTATCCCTTTCCTCTACTTTTGCGGTCCCAATTGAGGGCCCGTTCGTCTAGGGGTTAGGACGCATCCCTTTCACGGATGAAACACGGGTTCGATTCCCGTACGGGCTACAGAAGTGAAATTCAGCTACTTCAAAAAACACAAAAAAAGGCTTTCAGAATAAACTGAAGGCCTTTTTTGTTTATACCCGAAAACACCTTTAAATGGGGCTAATGAAAAAGTAAAACTCCTATGAACTTAACTTCTTGAAAAAATGAACTATTCGGATTTGAGTTATCTTTCTATTTGTAAAAGTCTGTAATTGAGATTTTTACTTTTTGGCTTGATCCAAAAAGTAACAAAAAAATCAAGCCCAAACAATGCTCCCACCCGCAATCCAGCCCGCACCCCGCTGTTTGGGCGGGCCAACCCGCAATTTTAATGCAAGGATTTTTGATTTTTAATGCCTAATAGATTGTATTTGAATTGAAATTTTAGAAGATAAAATACTGAAATTTAATGCATTAAAATTTTTTCAGTAGGCCCAATCTAATATTTTTAGACAAAACCACATTACAAATTCTTCCTAAAAATCCTTCCACTTTTTAACCAAAAAAAATAGCATTCACCTCTAAGGAAGTAGTAAATAAACAAAGGTTCACTGCTTAGTATAACTTCCTCAAAAATAAGCCTATTTTGTTCTCTCGATATGGTTAAAGCAAGAGTTGAAAATCCAAAACCAAGGGCTAGAAATGATTTTAGGAAGTTCTTGTCCAAACTGGAAAAACCATAAATTATTGCACCAAGCATCATAATTCCGAAAATACTCTTTCCAGATTTCATCAAATTCTGAGAGGATACAATAAATGACAAGATAACCAAGGGCAAACCAAAAAGGAAATATAAGTTTGAATTAGTAAACGAAATAACTATTGAAGAAATAGCAAAAGCAATCGGGACGAAAAGTAAGACTTTTTCAAAAACCTTTTGACCTTTCGATCCAAAGTGCTCAACTAGATTTTCCTGTAATTTGTATCTAAAAACAATTTCATTTTTACTTCTTAATTCCAATATGTCTGTATATTTTAGTCCTTCAAGTTCAGGTATTTCCTCTGTAATTTTTACTGGAAGTGATTTAAGAACTTCTGAAGTAAGGGCCGAATTTTCTCTCATATTAAAATAACTTTTTGATGTTAAGGTGTAAAATTAAAGAAAAATGGCATTGGCAACTTGAATTCGGAAAATTGTTTTCGGAACTTATTTCTAAAGTAAAAAGTGCATTTTGAAATTAATATTTTAGCTATTCGATAGACCAAATAACTAACAAATTGATTTTAAACAATTTATTAAACGACTATTTGCATTTTTTAAAGCCACTTTTGGAAGTGGCTTTTTTTCTTAAAAAAAAGCCCAACCGGACCGGAAGGGCTTTGAATGGTTGGCTACATGCATCTAATCCATATCCCGGAGCGGGCCCATGCCACCTCTTCTCTCCTTTAGCTTATTAAGAAGCAGTTTGGTAAATTCTTTTTCTGACCTGTAATATTCTGCCAGCTGCCTTGCCGTAATTACCTTCAGAAACTTTTCAGAATATTGTTTTTCCAAATCCAGCTCTTCCTGCCGAAGGGCAAACATTTTTTTGATGTCGGCCTTTACTTCGTCCTCCGTAGGTTCACTGATTTTGGCCTCCACACGGAGCAGACGCATTTGCTTCCTGATTTTTTTCCGGGCCGCTTCAAACTCATTGAAAACAGGCCAGAATTGCTGGGCCTGGGCCGTAGTCAAATTGAGCCTGGAGGTGATGTAAGCAACTTTTGCCGCAGTAATCTTTTCAGATTTGTCTTCCTGATCGGGCTGAGCCATTGAGGAAGTGGCAATAAACACCATCAGGGCAAAAGCGGCCAGGATTTTCATGGTTGGTGAGGGGTTTGCTTTCATATTAAAATGTCTCTGAATTTTGTAAAAGTTCGTTTTCGTTGATTTGTTCCAGATTTTCCTCCAGTTCCTGATCAGATATTTTCAGGTCGGGGGCTACGATCTCTGATTCATTCAATGTCTGAAATGCCAGATTTTCGGTGATTTCCTGCAATTCCGGCCGTGGCCTGCTTTCCATATATGCCAGCATCTCCGACTCGCTTACCTGATCCAGATGAGCTGCCCAGTTATCGGATTGCTTTGCCGGACGAAAAAACCAGATGCCAGCAAAAACAAGGACTATTGAAAGGGAAAATGCGGTGGCCAAAGCGGGCTTAAATCCTAGTAGGCTTGCCGGCAACCAACTTTTCTGATGAGAAGAAATTTTGTTCCGGATGCCATCTTCCATAGTCAGCCAGTAGCCATTGGGCAGGGGAAATATTTCTTCTGCCTTCCGTGTTCCGGGGACGGACCAGTTTTCAATCTCAGAGGTCTTGTTCAGAATGCCTTCTTCCTGTTCACGGAAAAAGTTTCCCGAGACTTCAAACGGGTTATTTCTGGGAAAATTTTCAGATTTCATGATTTCATTTGCCTTTCAAGGTCTTTCTGAATTTTTTGTACGGCATGGTGATATGAAGCTTTCAAAGCCCCGACAGAGGTGCCCAGTATTGCGGACATTTCTTCGTAGGTAAGGTCTTCAAAATATTTCATATTAAACACAAGTCTTTGTTTTTCAGGCAATTTAATTATTGCCAATTGTAGTTTTTTCTGGATTTCGTCGCCCGAAAATCCGGAGCCGGTTTCGATTTTCCTGGCCATTTCTCCCTCCACATCGCCGATGGGAAGAAAAAACCGTCTTTTCTTTTTTCTCAGGAAGCTGACACATTCCCTGACTGCTATCCTGTAAATCCAGGTAAACAGGCCGGAATCGCCGCGGAAGTCTTCGAGGTTATACCAGACCTTTACAAATACCTCCTGAGAAAGGTCATTGGCATCGTCATGGTCTATCACCATTTTTCTGATCAGCCAGTAAACCCTCTTCTGGTATTTCCGGATCAGCAGGTTGAAAGCCATATTTTTGGTTGCCTCCGACTTAAACTTATCCAGTATTTCCCTGTCTTCTTCCTTCAAGGCTTTATCGAAAATCCGGGCTTTTGATGTTTTGAAAAGACCCTTGGTTTAACGAAGAGGTGAAAATTTTTCAAACGGAATGTCCGCAACCGTAAAGGTACTGCCTCCAATAAAGATAATATCTTCCTTATCTGCTTTATGCAAAGCATATTGAAGTGCAAGAGGCACCGTATCAAAAATGCTGGTTTCAAGACCATTTTCCAAAAAAAGGGCATTCATTTTCTCTCTGGGCATGGCCCGGGGAATTCTGGGCTCGGTAATGAGATAATGTGCATTCTTGGGTAAAAGTTTCAGAATTTTCCCATGTTCCTTGTCGCTTACCATACCCCATACCATCCAGAGTTGCCGGGGTTTCAGACTATCCAGCTGCCGTATCACCATCCGGATACCGTCTTCGTTGTGGCCAGTATCGCAGACAACCGTAGGATTCTTCTGCAAAATCTGCCAGCGGCCCATCAGTCCTGTATTGGTTTGTACTTGTTTCAGGCCCAGCCGGATATGTGCATCGGTAACTGCAAATCCCATGGCCTGCAAAACACGGAGGCAGGACAGAATCCCTTTTATATTTTTCAGCTGATAATCACCGAGGAGAGAAAGCAAGTGTTTTGTCTTTTGACCGCTCTTTTTGTCCTGAACCTCTGTTTCTCTGAGACCAGCGGTAATGCCCAAATCCAAAACATCCCATTCGGCTTCTGCCCAAATCAGGTCCGATGAAACCAGTCGGCCTCTTTCCTGAAAAACGCGGCTGATTTCTTCATTTGTTTCACTTATCACCACCGGGGTATGGGCTTTCATAATTCCGGCCTTTTCGGCTGCAATTTCAGGAAGGGTATTTCCAAGAAATTGCTGATGGTCGTAGCCGATGTTGGTGATGAGAGAAACCAGAGGACGAATGATGTTGGTGCTGTCGAGCCTTCCCCCCATACCCACCTCAATAACCGCTATATCGACCTGATTTTCTGCAAAATATACAAAAGCTAGGGCAACCGTCAGTTCAAAAAATGAAGGTTGAATTTCTGCAATGAAAGGTTTCCAGGTTTGCACTTTTTCAACCACCCATTCCCGTGGCAGCATCTCTCCATTGATTCTGATCCGCTCCCTGAAATCTACCAGATGGGGAGAGGTGTAAAGGCCTGTTTTGTATCCGGCTTCCTGCAAAACAGAAGCAATGGAATGACTGGTGCTCCCCTTTCCATTGGTTCCGGCGATGTGTATAGTGGGAAAATACTCCTGTGGATTACCTATCAGGGTACAGAAACGGAGGATATTTTCGAGCCCGGGTTTATAGGCTGCAGCCCCCACCCGCTGAAAAACCGGAAGTCTGGAATAAAGGAATTCCAGTGTTTCTTCGTAGCCCGCAGCCACAGATTTAG
>JBIKMV010000189.1:0-5551 GCA_044359055.1 Catalimonadaceae bacterium | reverse complement strand
TGAACATCAACTACGACACCAAGGCTGCCTTTGACTTCGACAATCAGATCAAACTGGACTATACCGGAAAAGACCATGAAATTATTCAGCGGCTGGAGGCCGGCAATGTGAGCATGCCCATCAGCTCGAGCCTCATTACCGGGGCGCAAAACCTTTTTGGATTAAAAACCACCATGCAGTTCGGAAAGCTTAGGGTAACCTCGGTGGTTTCCAACCAGAGGGGCCGGGCCAATTCCCTGAAGCTGAAAGGCGGAAGCCAGACACGGAATTTTCTGGTTGCCTGTAATCAGTATGAAGCCAACCGGCATTTCTTCCTGAGCAATGAATTCCGGAATGGCTATGAAAAATCCTTACGGACCCTCCCACAGATTACCTCCGGCCTCAACATTGTAAGGGTAGAAGTGTATGTGACCAACAGAGCAGGCAACACCCAGAACCTCCGCAATGTATTGGGCCTCATAGACTTGGGAGAAGCCAAACCCCTGAAACCGGTCTGGGCCAAGCCGGGAATCAATCCCCGTGCAAGTTCCGACAATCAGGCGAATACCTTATACTCCGGCATCTTGGCTCAGGGACCTGCCGTACTGGACGGCGAACAGACCCGGGCTACCCTCGAAGGGTTGGGACTGACAAGAAGCACGGACTACGAGTTTCTGAAAGGTGCCCGTAAACTCCAGCAGGACAGGGACTTCAAAGTTCAAAGGCAACTGGGCTACATCTCCCTCAACTTTGCCCTGCGAGACGATGAAGTTTTGGCTGTGGCCTACGAGTATACCCTGAACGGCCGCAACTACAAAGTGGGAGAACTTCAGGAAGATTATTCTGTGAGGGGAGAAAGCGGGATGGTGGTGCTGAAACTGATCCGGCCGGCCGTAATCAATACGCAGCTTCCCACCTGGGACCTGCAGATGAAAAACATATACAATCTGGGCTCTTCGCAGATAAGTAAAACCAATTTTCAGCTTCGGGTTATCTACCGTGATGACAGCTCCGGGGTAGACAATCCTGCTATGCCCAAGGGCAGGCTGATCAAAGACAAGCCATTGGTGCAGGTTTTCAATCTTGACCGCCTCAATCCCGCTAACGAATTGCAGCCCGATGGGAACTTTGATTTTATTGAAGACATTACCATCGACTCCCGCAACGGGCGCATTATTTTTCCGGTGCTGGAGCCCTTTGGCTCTACTCTGCAAAAGCAGTTTGTTCTGCCGGACGAGTTGCAACTGGCTGATAAATATGTGTTTAACGACCTTTACCGAAAAACACAGCCCGATGCCCTCCAGGCAGCCAACAAAGCCAAGTTTTTTATTTCGGGAAAAATGGAGAGTACCTCTTCCAGCGACATCACCCTGCCCGGGGTAAACATCGCCCAAAACTCAGTCAAGGTTTTTGCAGGTACCAATCTGCTGGTAGAAAATGAAGACTATACCGTAGATTATGCACTGGGAAGGGTAAAAATTACCAATCAGGGTATCCTCAGTTCGGGACAGGAGATCAGGGTAGATTATGAACAGGCAGATCTTTTTTCCTTTCAGCAGCGGTCTTTTTTCGGTTCCCGCTTTGATTATGCCTATTCGCGGAAGCTCAATCTTGGGGGAACTCTTTTGTATCTGAATGAAAGACCGGTAATAAGGCGGGTGCAGGTAGGCAACGAGCCCTCTCAAAATGTGATGGTAGGTCTTGATGTCAATTACAAATCCGACAGCCGCTTCATCACCAAGCTGGTAGATGCTCTACCCCTGATTCAGACCAAGGAAACCTCTTCTATCACCCTTTCGGCAGAGTATGCCCACCTGTTTCCCGGTACCAATAAGTTTGTGGATGCCTCGGGCCGGGGCATCTCTTATCTTGATGATTTTGAGGGAGTAAGAACGCCCTATTCGCTTGGCGGACAGTTTTCGAGGTGGAAAATTTCCTCTGTTCCTGTCGGATTTGAAGGGCCGGGCTATCGCATATCAGACCCCAATAGCTGGCTGAATCTGAACTTCAGGCGTGGCCATATAGCCTGGTACATCGTAGACAATCTTTTCTATCGGTCCAGCGGGGGCAACAAGCCGGCCAACATTACACCGGAGGAAGTTAAAAATCACTATGTACGGGCTGTGGGGCCGCAGGAAGTATTCCGCAACCGTGACCTGAATGCCGTAAACCTGAACGAACAGGTATTTGATCTTGCCTTCTACCCCAGAGAAAGAGGACAGTACAATTATTTTCCCGGATTGAATTCGCAGGGCTTGTTGCCGAATCCAAAGCAAAGCTGGGGCGGGGTAACCAGGGCCATCAATACCGACACCGATTTTGACGCGGCCAACATCGAATACCTGGAATTTTGGATGATGGATCCCTTCATTCAGGGGCCGCTGGGTGCCATTGAGGGCAAACAATACGATATCAGCTCAAGAACAAGGGAGGGTACACTTTCGGTAGATCTGGGAAATATTTCGGAAGATGTGATGCGTGACTCTAAGCTCATGTTTGAGCAGGGACTTCCCATCCGGTCAGGGCAGCAGGGGGATGTGGACAATACCCCCTTCGGAAAGGTACCCAAAGGACAGATTATCCAGTATGCATTCGACAATGACCCTGCTTCAAGGTCGATTCAGGATGTGGGGCTGGATGGCCTGAGCAACGACGATGAAAGGACCAAATTTGCCGGATACATTCAAAGCCTGCGCAACAATGGCGTAGATCCTGCAGTAATTTCTGAAATAGAAAACGACCCTTCCCGTGACGATTTCAAGTATTTTCTGGATGGCGGATACGATGCTGAAGATGCCAAAATTCTGGAGCGCTATAAAAATTTCAACAACCTGCAGAACAACTCTCCGGTAGGAGGCACAGCCGACTTTACCCCCAGCTATTCCAACCTTCCGGATATGGAAGACATCAACCAGGACAATACCCTGAGCGACCTGGATGCCTATTATTCCTACAACATCAACCTTAGGGCTCCAGATATGGAGGTGGGTAAAAACTACATCATCGACAAAATTTCGGGACCCGATTATGCCTGGTACCTCTTCCGTATCCCCCTGAAAGACAAGACCCATCCCAACTTCGGGGGCACCACCGGCAACATCAACGATTTCAAAACCATGCGCTTTATGCGCCTCAGGCTGAACGGGATGGAGGAGCCCATAGTATGCCGGTTTGTACAGTTTCAGTATGTGGGAAGTCAGTGGAGACCCTATCCGAAAAGAATCCCATCAGATGGGCCGGTGGACCTTGTGGAAGACCGCTCTGCCCTGCGCATCGGCACAGTAAACATAGAAGAAAACGGCAGCGGCGTGACCGGCCAAAAAACACCTTATGTCATTCCTCCGGGTGCCCAGCAAAGGGACCGCGACATTACATCCGGAGTAAACCGCCGGCTGAATGAGCAATCTCTGCTGCTTTGCGGCGATAATCTGGGTGACGGTGCATCCAAGGCTTGCTTTAAAAATGTGACTTTCGACTTCCTCAATTACAAGCGTTTACAAATGTTTGTACACGCCGAGGCACCGCTGGGTTCCAACACGGGCGACTATCAAACCCAGCTTTTTGTCCGGCTTGGAACAGATTTTAATGAAAACTATTACGAGATATCCATCCCGATGAAGCTCACCGCCCTTGGCGAAACAGACCCTGATAAAATCTGGCCCTCGGTGAACCACCTGAATGTAGCCTTTCAGGATCTGGTAAGGATAAAACTGGAGCGCAATCAGGCCGGAGCCAATTTTCAGGGCAGATTTACCAGGCCGGTTCAAAACGGGGAGCAAACCTCATTCATCACCGTGGTAGGAAATCCTGATTTAAATGCAGTGGTTACAGTAATGCTCGGCGTGAGAAATCCCACGAATGTGGCAGACAACGATGGCTTTGAAAAATCGGTTTGCCTTTGGCTGAATGAACTTCGGGTAACCGACTACGATAAAAACGACGGCTGGGCCACCACCGGAAGGGTAAATCTGAAGCTGGCCGACCTGGCCACGGTGAATGTTTCGGGTAAATATTCCACGCCCGGCTTTGGCTCTATCGAACAAAGGATTTCGGAAAGAAGCCGGGAGACTTTTGCCTCCTTCAACATTTCTTCCAATGTAACCCTGGATAAGTTTTTTCCAAGAAAATGGGGCCTGAAAGTTCCGATGTTTGTTTCGTATGAAACCACAGTGATTACCCCCAAATTCGACCCCCTCAATCCGGATGTGCGGGTAGATCTGCTAGACAAATCGGGCAAATACAAAAATTACATACGGCTCATCCAGGACCGGACCGAAAAACGGGCCATCAACTTCACCAATGTATCAAAGGTAAAAACCGGCCAAAGTCAAAAATCTTATCCCTGGGACATTGAGAATCTGAATTTTACGGTGGCCTACTCAGAAATCAAGCGGACCAATGTGAACATACATTCCTACATTTCTACCAACACCCTTCTGGGGGTTGGCTACAGCTACAATTCCACCGCCAAGCCCCTTGAGCCATTTAAAAATGCCAAATTCCTGAAATCGAATTATCTGAAGCTGATCAAAGAACTGAATTTCAGCTATCTGCCATCCAACATTACCATCCGCGGCGACCTGAACAGAACCTTTACCCGAACCCAACTGAGAAGCTCAGATGTTTTCAGCCCCATATTGCCCCCCGGCCTGCTGAACTTTGAAAAGAGCTTTTTCTTCAACCGAAACTATGCCGTACGGTATTCACCCTTCAAAAGTGTAACCTTAGACTACACCGCCAATGTGGCTGCCATCATTGACGAACCGACCGGAGATATAGACAATACCCAGATCAGACCCGGATTTACAAAGCGTGATTCGGTTTGGAAAAACATCCGCAATCTGGGCCGAAAAAAGAACTTTGACCAGAACATCCGCCTGGGCTACCGCTTGCCTCTGGATAAACTCCCGCTTACCGACTGGACAAGTGCAGATGCTGCTTTTTCAGCCAGTTATATCTGGGCAGCAGCCCCCCTCGGACTGAACGATGACTCTGCCCGGTTTCTTGGAAATACCGTCCAAAACGGGAGGGAGCTATCGCTGAACGGAAGGTTTGATCTGGTAAAATTATACAACAAGTCCAAGTGGCTCAACTCCATCAACAACCCAAAGCCAAAGCCCAAAAAGAAAGTGGATGAGCAGAAAAAAATAGCCGAAGATAAAAAAGCACCGGCAAAAAAAGCTCCTCCGAAAAAGAAGCCCATCAAGAAAACCAAGGCCCAGATAGCCAAAGAAAAGAAAGCTGAAAAGCTGAAAGAAGAAGCCGAAAAAGCCCGAACCGACAGCCTGAAAAAAGCGGGCATCAAGGTTGAAAAAGAAAAGAAGGAAGATAAGGGCAAAGGCAAGGAACAGGCCGATACCTCGAAACGAAAGCCTGCGGAGATGAAATTACTCAAAGCCATCGTCCGGGGCCTGATGTCGGTGCGGAATGTGAATTTTTCTTTTACCCAAACTGAAAATACCGTACTGCCCGGATATCTGGAAACTGTTGATTATCTTGGAATTAACTCATCTTCCATGGCACCCGGGTGGCCCTTTATTCTGGGAGATCAGAATCCGGATATACGGTTCAG
>JBIKMV010000188.1:0-5568 GCA_044359055.1 Catalimonadaceae bacterium | reverse complement strand
CGGATTTTGTCAATACTATTACCGACGATTCGCCTAACCCACCAAAGGAGGATTTAAAATATGCACTCAGCTACATTGAAGTGCCTATATTGTTTAAATATATGCTAAACCGGAAAGGGATGGTCCGTCCTTACTTTTTCGGCGGACCTGCTTATAGTGGCATCCTATCAGCTACCTTGACAAATAAAAAATCGGAAAGCGATGTAAAAGAATCCATTAAAAGAGATGATCTCGGGTTAATGCTCGGCTGGGGAATTTCTACTTTTATTATTGACCGGTGGTATCATCTTGATATTCGTTATTATCATGGTTTACTGAATTCGAGCGAAAATCTTACCAACGACCTGAAGCCTTTTAATGAAAAGTTTAAAGGGCAGATTATATCCGAATACCGCCTCAGCACCCTTTCCATCACGCTGGGTGTGGGAATAGAAAGGAGAGAAGCATTCTTCCTTAAATAAAACCTGTTGAAATTCAGGTCAAATCTTAAGTCCGATTTCATAACTTTGAATCTTTGTCAGGATTATTTTTGTAGCCCGGACAATGTGCATGCGAAGGAAATTTTTTAGGCTTATTTTTGTCTTTCTTGCCGGAATCGTAAATCCCGTATGGGCTGGTATTCCTGAGCTTGCCTTTTTGGAGAACAAAGGCCAATGGCCTCAGGAAGTTGCCTTTAAATCTGAAATCGGTCCGCACAACATCTGGTTTGGCCGCGATAAAATTCATTTTCAGATTCAAAATCCACGGCTGCATCCCTACGCCCAGCTTCATGCCATGCAGCAGAAAGATTCAAGTGCGGCCCGGGAAAAATATTATGCCCATCATTACAGCCTGATGTTCCCCGGATCCCGGAGCGTCCGGCCCGAACCTGCTTCTGCAGCCCTGAAGCCGGTTTTTAATTTTTATATTGGAAAAGAGGAGAAGGCATGGGCTTCCGGAGTTCAATCCTATGCATCCATACGCTACCCCGATTTGTACCCCGGAACAGATTTAACCCTAAGTCAAAAAGACGGGCGCCTGAAGTACGATATTGAAATGGAAGCAGGCTGCGATGGAAAAAACATTTCATTCCGTTACCTCGATACCTGGGGTGTTGAAATCCGGTCCGGCAGGCTGGTAATTAAAACCGCTCTGGGACTGGTAGAAGAATTTATTCCTAAGGCATACCAGTTGGTTGAAGGGCATGTGTCGCAGGTAGCCTGCCGCTTTGTATTGAAAGGTAAAGATGTGGTTGGATTTGAATTTCCGGATGGACTTTCTCCCAGTCATAAGACAATTATCGACCCGGTTCTTGAATTTTTCACTTACAGTGGTGCAGCAGAAGACAACTGGGCTAATACCGCAGTGAGCGATAAAAATGGAAATTCTTATGTTGCCGGTATTGTTTTTGGTGATGCCTTTCCCACAACAGCGGGCGCCTTCGACCGCAGCTACAATGGACCTGGGACAGATCCCTATTTTGGGTATGATATCGGAATTTTGAAATTCGACCCAACAGGTTCTCAACTTTTGAGCGGTACTTTTCTGGGCGGACAGTTTGCTGAAACTCCCCATTCTCTGGCCCTCGATCCCGATGAAAATCTGATTGTTCTGGGCAGTACTTCTTCACCCAATTTTCCCACTTCGGCCCCGGCCTTTCAGCGGATATTCAGAGGCGGACCCACTGAGTTTCCTTTTGGCAGCTCCACCAATTTTATTCTTCCAAGATATTCCAACGGGGCGGATTTGTTTGTTTTCAAGCTCCGGAAAGATGGCGGATCAATGCTGGCCTCAACCTTAATCGGAGGAACAGGATCAGATGGTTTGATGAATGTGAGCGACTTTCTTGTAACCAATTACGGCGATCAGTTTAGGGGAGATGTCGTGGTCGATTCAGACGGGGGAATTTACATTGGCAGCAACACCAAATCCGCTGATTTCCCGGTAAGGAATGCGGCCCAGTCACTTTTCAGGGGTGTTTCCGACGGAGTGGCAATGAAGTTTTCCTCCAATCTGAGCCAATTGGTCTGGAGCACCTATACAGGAGGCAGCGCCGACGATGCATTTTTTTCTGCAGCCTTGCTGGGAAGCTCGCAGATTGCCCTTTGCGGTGGAAGCCTTAGTACCGACTTTCCGGTAAGGGAATTTGCTTACCAGCAGGCCAGAAACGGAGCAGATATTGACGGTGTGATAGCAGTATTTGACAGGAATTCTGGTCAAAGGCTGGCTGCAACTTACACAGGAACAGTAAATTACGATCAGGCTTATCTTGTTCAGGGCGATCTTGCAGGCAATGTCTATGTAATGGGACAAACCATGGGTGTAATGCCCCTTAGTCCCGGACGATACGGCCAAAGCCAGGGAGGCCAGTTTATTCAGAAGTTCAACTCAGGTTTGAGCCAGCTTATCTGGGGTACTACCATCGGTTCTGCACCAATGCGGCCCAATATTTCCCCAACCGCCTTCCTTGTTGATTCCTGCAACCGCATTTATGTAGCTGGGTGGGGCGGTAAAGTGAATTACGAGGGCCGGGGTTTTTCAGGGGCCAAAACCTTTGGATTGCCTGTGACATCCGATGCTCTTCAATCTGCCACCACAGACAGTTCGGACTTCTATTTTCTGGTCCTTCAGCCGGAAGCTACCGGCATCAATTATGGGACCTACTTCGGGGCTGCCGTCGGCAGGGGAGAGCATGTGGACGGGGGCACCAGCCGCTTCAGTAAAAACGGAATCATCACCCATGCCGTATGCGGATGCAGGGATGATGAAAATAATTTTTTCAGGGGAAGTCCCGGGGCGTACCGAAGAGATATTGGCAGCTCAAACTGCAATATCGGAGTGATGAAAATAAATCTGCTGGATCTGAAAGTGAATTTTGATCTGTCAGGACAAATTCAGTGCCCTTCCACCCTTACCCTTCGAAATGAATCGCAAAACGGCGATACATATGTGTGGTATTTCGGAAATGGGGATTCTCTTCAAACCAATGATCCAATAGTCAGATATAAGTACGAAAGCCCCGGCACCTATATTATTTCTCTGAAAGCCACCAACCTGAAAACTTGCCGCCGGGTAGCTTTTGCTTTTGATACCATTACCATTCCGAATCCTTTTCCGTTTGACAGCCTTTACCAAAAGGACTTTTATTGTACCGGTGACACTCTGTTTCCCTCATTTCCGGACCTTATTCCTTATGCCATTACCTGGAGTCCCGGACTTTACCTGAGCAATCCTGCCATCCACAATCCAGTGGTACTTCCCCTGAGTGATGTGAACTATACCATCAAAGCCAGGAATAGTCTGGGTTGTACGGCCATTTCCCGCTATGAAATCAAAAACAGAAAAATAGATCTTGGCATCGGTGTAGAAAAGGAATTTTTCCCCTGTGAAGGGCAATACAAAGTGCGGTTTTTCAGCAACCGCGATTCATCCGAGAAGTATGTCTGGTACTTTTCCCCAACCGACTCCGTCACCGGAAAGGAAGTTGTCCGGACCTATTTCGGCAATGGCAGAATACCTGTTCGCCTCAGTGGTTCATTGCAAAATTGCGGTGCCAATGCAGTGGATACCCTCAACCTGAATCAGCAAAAAGTGAACATTATTCCTAACTTCACAACGATTAAAAAACTGAAGGGATGCAATGAGTTGTACATTAAATTTCTGAATAAAACCCTGAACGGGCAAGCCTTTATCTGGGACTTCGGCGACGGCGAGAAAAGTACTGAAACCGATCCGGAGCATCAATATGCGGAGTCCGGGCTATATCGGGTGAAGCTCAGGGCTCTTAATGCCGGATGTGCCGAAGAACTGGAACTCCCCCTGAATTTGGAGAAGGTGGAATATCCCAATCTGATTACCCAAAATGCTGACGGAAAAAATGACGCATTTATCATCACTGGAATTCTGCCGGGATGGAAACTTGAGGTATTCAACCGCTGGGGCCGGAAGGTTTACAGTTCTGATGATTATAAAAACGATTGGATTCCGGATAATGTCGAAGAAGGGACATATTTCTATCATGTTGCATATCCTGATGGCGGCCATTGTAACGACTGGGTAATGGTAATTAAAAAATAGGCTCGTCAATAGAAAGCAGATTTTGCTTTCAGCCAGTTTCTGTAATTTAATTTCTTTTTTAATTTTTTTGCCATAGGTTTACCCACAGGATTCCGGGCTATTCCGGATTTTTTGTTTACACTTTTTCATTTTATTATCAACTGAAATGAGAGTCCGTCTTGTTTTTCAAGTAGTTAACCGTGGTGGATTACTGCCTTTCCACCATCAGCGATTGTTATCTGAGTTTATTAAAACCACCATACGGAGTTCCAGGCAACCCTTTTCAGGATCTGCTTTTTATAATTTTTCCGGCCTAAAGGGGCAGTCAAGGGTAACCAGAGAAGGACTTTTTTACGATTCTGCAAAGGTAACCTTTGTGCTTTCTGCTGGTGATCCCGGTTTCATTGACAATTTTATTCAGGCCCTTTTCGGATACGAACAGATATTTCTGGGAACACTTCTTCTTAAACCTTTTCAGGTAATCAAGGAGGAAGTGTATTTTCAAAATGAGTCCACCAAGTTTGTGTGTCTTTCCCCTTTGATTGTTATTTCCGAAGGCTTGCCTCCGGGCGACCTGAAAAAATTCATTTCTCCCACCGATTCTACTTTTGCCAACTTGTTGTATGATTCTACCCTGAGCCGTATGGAGCGCAGTGGTTTTTTTTCTCCTGAAGAGATGGTGGGGTTTTCACAGTTTTCTTTTGAACCGGAACTGGAATATCTTCAAAAGTCCAGGACCATGGATAAGAAGTTTTCCAGAATCTACCAGTCCAGCCGCAGAGGAAACGATCTGGAAGTCAGGGGTTATACTTTTCCTTTTGTTTTAAAGGCTCCGTCAGCAGTGCAGGATTTTATTTTTCACAGTGGACTCGGCGAAGAAACAGAAGAGGGATTTGGCATGGTAGATCTGGCAGAACGGTCGCATCAAACCCGATTGATACCGTATTACGAAGGCAATCTGGAATTACCCGCTAAGCAGAGCTGGAACTAAACCACTTCGTTTGGAATGTGCTGGTTTTGGAGAAATGCCTCTATATTCCGTAAGGTGGTATCGGCAATATTTTTCAGAGCATTTTGAGTAAGAAAAGCCTGATGGCTGGTTATCAGTACATTGTTGAAAGTGAGAAGTCTTGCCAGGGTATCGTCCTGGATGATATCACCGGAATGGTCATGAAAAAATAATCCTTCTTCTTCCTCATACACATCTAAACCAAGGCTTCCGATTTGGCCGGATTTCAATGCTGAAATAACTGCAGGGGTATCTACAAGGCCTCCTCGGCTCGTATTGATAAGCATAACCCCCTTTTTCATTTTTTGAGTTTTCAGTCCATCAATCAGGTGAAAGGTCTCTGGTGACAAAGGCAAATGGAGAGAAATAATATCCGAATTATTTAACAATGTATCCACGTCGCAGTAGTCTGTAAAATGTACTATATCTGAATTTTTGTAAGGATCAAAGGCGATAATCCGGCAGCCAAAACCTTTCATGATTCCCGCAAATACCGCCCCTATTTTTCCGGTGCCAATAACACC
>JBIKMV010000187.1:0-5577 GCA_044359055.1 Catalimonadaceae bacterium | reverse complement strand
GGGCATTTAATATTCCGTCCCTAAAGGGACTTTTTACCCGTTTAGGATAATTGTTCTACCCATAGTTTGTCCCCAAGGGGACAATGAACTTTTACTCCTCCATGTGGCCGGAGGCCACAGAATATTCGGAACGGGGCAGAGCCCCGCTCCATTTTAATCCTAATAAAACCGTCCGAATCGGGTGGGTTCCACATCATAGATATACGGTTCGGATTTGACCTTCGGTGGACTCCTTCAGGTGCCGTACCTATGCAGTTGCTCATACCCAGTCAAGCGTTCAAAAAAAATTTTATCCCTTTCTACTGAAGATTCATGGATTTTTTTGTTCTCTTTGCATGGCAGATGAAGTTTTGGCAATTTCAGGAGCCCCGGCTCTGGCATGGAAAAAAATTTACCCTCCACTGGGATTTCCCGGGTGCATGGCTGGTGTTGGTATATTATCACAACGGTGAAAAAAAACCCTGGTACCGCCCGACAGAAAGACCCTATCGCTTCCGGCGCTGGTTCCTGAAAAAGGGCAAAGACCGTTTTCAGAATATCGCTGCCTTCCACAGGCCCGAAATCAGACTGTTTGTTTTTTCGGGCTTCTCCCCCATTCCGGAGAAAATGATTGTTCCTATGGAAGTCGGAATCCTGCGGGTCCGGGAGCCCGAAGCAGAGCCTTCGCTTCCTCAGATGCAGCCATCCACCCCCACTGTCCACAGCCTGATTCCTCAGGTTTTCGGAGCAGAGCAGGACATAAAAATCTGCCTGCCTGCCCTGCATTTTAAAAATATCAAACCGCCCGGAGAGGTGCAGGAAAAACTCCTGAATGAGCTACGGGCATTTCAAATCCATCATCAAAATCAAACTTCTGCTCTCTGACCTATGGCAACTCTTGAAAAACCTGCTTATGCCGTAAATCCATTTACCCGATTTCTCTGGTGGTGCGCCGGCGCCGATCAGCGCTTTCTTTTGCTTTCACCCTACCAGGACCGGGTGAAATATGCCGGCATTGGGGGTATTGTTTTCAGTACCGGATTGCTTGCCGCCTTTGCGGGAGGCTTTGCTTTCAATACCGCTTTCGGACCTAAAGCCATGGCCGGCGACCTCACCAACACTGCCGGGCATACCGTAAACTCCATCCCCTGGACCATTGCCACCCTGTTTTTCGGCATTTGCTGGGGTTTGCTCATCTTCAACCTCGACCGTTTCATTGTATCCTCCACAGGAAAAGGCGACGGCACCGACAACATCACCTGGAAAGAATTTGGTCAGGCCATTCCCCGGCTGATGATTGCCCTGATTCTGGGACTTACCATCTCCAAACCCCTAGAGTTGAAAATCATCGAAACCGAAATCAATGTAGAACTGCGCAAGAAACAGCAGGAAAAACTCGATCTGTTTAACAAGAATACCTATGCCAAATTCAAGGAACAAATTGCCCTGATAGACAAAGACATTAAAAAACTGGAGGGCGACCGGGAAAAATTGGCCGATGAAGTAAAAAACGCACAACAGGCCGTCCGGGATCAGATGGAAGGCAGAAGCGGGGCCGGGGCCGGCATTGGTCCCCTTACCCGGAAATTGCAGGAAATAGCCAATGAAAAAAAGGCAGTACTGGCCGATTTCGATGCCCGGCATGCCACCGAACTGGGCAACCTGAAATCGGGCCGTGAAAAAAAACTGGCCGAGCAGGAAGAAGAACTGAATGTAAAAAACAAGCAGTCGGCTGAAAATCTCGATGGCCTGCTGGAGCGGATTTCCATTGCCCACGATATCGGCTTCTGGCTCGGCATTGCCCTTACCTTTATCTTTCTGTCCATTGAAATGGGGCCTATATTTTTCAAAATGATGATGAACAAGGGGCCATATGATTATATGGTAGAAAACTACAACTACCGTATGTATGTGCAGAACGGCATCGTAAAGGAAGAATATGTTTTTGAGGGCCGCGATGGAATGAAACTGATGGAAAAGGTAAACTTCCTGGAGGTAGAAAACGACCGGAAAGAAAAGATAGAGCAACTGAAAGCACAGGAAATGCTGGGTAAGCAAATCATAGGTGCATGGTCCGGCATCAAGCAGAAGGAAATTGATGCCAATCCGGACCGGTTTTTTGAAGAAAGCAGCAACAAAAAAGCCTGATCTGTACCATGCAGGAATTTCTGCTCGGACTCGATTCCGGTATTCTGGCACAGACAAGCCCCCGGGAACAGGGCCTGTACCGACTTTCCCTTTGGCTTTTTGCGGGGGTGAGCCTCAGTATGCTCATGGCCGATGCCTATTTCGGGCAAATGTTTGTTTCCGGGCTTTCCGGGGTGTTTTTTCTGGGGGCTTTTATGGGCTACATTCACTTTGCTTTCTACCGGCTGGCTATGATTACACTGACCACTCGGCCCCTGAGCGAAAAATCCGTGCCCCCCGCCGGACCCTTTATCCGTCTCCAAAATCGACTGGTTCCGGATGCTTCTTCTTTGTTTCGACTCATTTTTGTTGGCCTCATTGCCCTTTCTGTTTCCTTTCCGGGTGCAGCCTTATTTTATCACAGGGAGGCGGAGCAAATTCAGTCCGAACACCGGATGCAGCTGCTGGCCGGAATAGAAGCAGCAGGCATAGGAAGCCACCTCTGCCCGCCGGATGCCCGGTTTCCTTTTCTTGTTTTCGGACAATTGTGGAAAAGTACCGGTTACCGGCTGCTGGTTTTGCTCTGGGCAATCTGGATTTTTACTCCCCTGCTACTGCTAACCCGCCTCCGCTATGGCAGTGCATACGAATATGACCTGCGCCTGGCCGGCATCCACCGGGAAATGGTGGAAAGAGATTACCATACTCAAATCCTGGAAGCCGAAGAGGAACTGAGGCTACGGTTTGGGCAGAGTCTGCGCCCGCAAGAACTGAATGCGTACGAAGATCCTCCCTTCAACACCCGCTTTCGAAACCGGAAAGACAGGCAATTCGGTGATCATGTGGATTTTGCCCTTTATTTGAATTCCCTGAAAAAAGGATGAAAGAAGCCCGGTTCAGGTATTTCAAAGGTCAGCTGACCTCTCAGTTTCAGGTGGAAGAAACCACCGGCGGGCAGGTTAGTCGCTTTGGCAATCTGGTGCTTCAGCCCCGGTACTACCTCAGCGACCCGCAGGAAATAAACGAAGAAACCTACAACAGGGCCCTGGCTTCCCGCCTGTCTGAAGATGGCATTGCCTTGCAGCAGAGCATTGTTCAATTTGAAGGAAAGGATGCTTCTTCCGGTTTTCGGATTCATCCCCATGTGCTTCAAAAAGGTGAAGCCTGTGTTGAATTTGAACCTGCAGGCGGTGCACCCTATGCGGAGCTTGTCAACGAAATATATGCGGAGTTTCCACCTTCAAATCCCGGAGAGCCCTATCGGGGCTGGCAGTTTATTGCGCAGAAAGATGGCATGTTTCATGGCCGCATCAGCGGTACGGCCTGGTGCCGGGTGCTGCAGCTTGACCCAGAGGAAAAAAAGCAGAGGCTGGTGGCCGTTTCCCGCAAAGAAAATCTTTTTTCTCGTGCCGGAAGTCCGGGTGGATTGTCCCCTCTCCTGCCCGCAGGAGGTTGCAATCCGGTGTCGCTTTTTACCGGAGGGGGCTGTTTTTCAGGGGGTTGTTCGGGTCTGGGATGTGGGCTGCTGAGTCTTCTTGCCCTGCTCGCACTGTTGTTGTTTTTAATCAGGTCGTGCAACAGGGAATCGGCGCAGCATATCAGCCCACGCATTGTACGCGATACCGTGTATGTGAAGGAGGGGATGCAGGTAAAAGAGTTTGAAGACTCCTCCCGGCTTTCGGGTACAGAGGTGATTTTGCTACCGAATGTGCAGTTTTACACCAATTCGGCCAGGCTGCTTCCCTATTCCATCCGCCCCATTCAGGAACTGGCTGTTTTTATGGATGCCCATCCGGGGATACAGGCCATCATCAAAGGCCATACCGATGATGTGGGAGAAGAGGCTGCCAACCGCAGATTGTCGCAGGAAAGGGCTGAAGCCGTCCGTTCGGTCCTCATTTCTTTGGGCATAGCACCCGAAAGAATCAAGGCAGTTGGCTACGGAGAATCTGCCCCGAAAGTGCAGGGTCAGACGGTAGAGGCCCGTGCCCTGAACCGTAGGGTGGAAGTAGAGTTGATCAACACCGGCAGCGGGGAAAGCCCCGGTCCGGAAAAAAAAGGAAAAAGGCCATGACAGCGTACCGCCATTTTTCAGGTGATTACCGGGCATGGTTCCGGATTTCAGACGGGCAGTCGGTGCATACCCATACTTTTCAGAACCTGATTCCCGATTCAATAGAAATCCGGAATCTGAGTCCTCTGGAAGAAAGGCTCGCCGATACCGAAAAGGTGGGAGATTTCCTGTATTTTCCTTTGCTCAGGGCAAAGAAAAAATCATCCCTTTTGCGCACCTTTCAGTATGGGGCCACCGATATTGTTATCCTGGCCGATGAAAGCAGGGCTTTTTCTGAAGATCTGGAAGAGGTTGTCCTCAGTGGTCAGGCCGGAGAACGAACGGCTCCCGGCAGTCAGATACGAAAGGCCAGATTTGAACGAATTGCACCTGATTTCATACAACTATCGGGGCGCATTACTTTTTCAGTTCCCGCTGAACCCCTGAAGGTGCTTCCGGATACTTCCCCGGAAATGGTACCGGCAAGTGGCACTACGGTTTCAGCGGGGCCAACTTTTGTCCGCAGCCCGGAAATCCCCGACCTCCTGATGCAGCCGGAAGTTCAAACCGCATCGGGCATTACAAGGCGGGCAGGGGGTTGCTGGCTTTCTCTATGGCAAATGATGAAGTGGGCCTTTTACATGGTGCTTTTTTTGATTTTCCTGGGATGGATTGGCGTATGGCTCAGGGAAAGAGGAGAAGCCGGCCTTGTGGAATCCGGCGAAGGACAAATCGAGACCGGTAAACCCCGTCTAAATCCCCGTCAGGATACCCTTGTGCCCATGCCCTGGGATTACCTCACCGACCACAGGATTCAGTGGTATGATTTCATCCGGCATTCCTTTCTTGCAAAGTACAGCACCTCCTCCCGGCAGTTTGAAGATTCCCGCAGGATGCATCAGCCCTTTGCCAACCCGCAGGTATCAGAAGCCATGGCCTACTGGCATGCCGTATATGCTGAATTTTCAGGCCGGGATATGCCCAAACTGGATTCTCTGGTAGAGTATTTTCGGGCCGAAAAAAAATCAAAAAACCTCAACTCCCTGCAAACTGCAGAAATGGTCGTTACCTTTATTCAGGAAATTCCCTATTGCCTTGTGCATGAGGGCAGCTGCAGGGAGGCCTCGGCTCTGACGCCTTTTGTCCGGGATTATCATGCCGCCGGGAAACCCTGCCTGCCCGACATCATTGCCGGAGTACAGTCGCCCTACGAATTTCTTCACAACCTTAAAGGCGATTGCGATACCCGCAGTCTGCTGGGGTTTTCGGTCCTTACCCGTATGGGCATTCCAGCAAGTGTATGGGTAAGCGAGGCATATGGACATTCTGTGCTGGGACTTGGCCTGGGCAGCGGAGGTACTTATTTTAAATCGGTGGGCGGCATACGGCATACTCCGGTGGAGCTCACCGCCAAAGGC
>JBIKMV010000033.1:0-18694 GCA_044359055.1 Catalimonadaceae bacterium | reverse complement strand
ACTTGTTTTCAGCAAGCGCTTTACAAGATTTCGGCCAACAAATCCACAAGCGCCGGTAACCAGGTGTATTTTCATTTCTACTTCTATTCAGTAAAATAGAGGCGCAAAAGTAGGAGATTCAAACTAGGAAAAAAGGAAGGTAAATTGTCTTAAGGCTTTTTCCCTTTTGCGGTATGTCCTTTCTTTGCCCCTCCTAAAAGATTACGCCATTGAAAGCCACCAAAGAAACACCCCTCATGAAGCAATACTCGGCCATCAAGGCCAGGTATGCCGGTGCGCTTTTGCTTTTCAGGGTGGGCGATTTTTACGAAACCTTTGGAGAAGATGCCGTAACCGCCTCTAAAATCCTCAACATCACCCTCACGAAAAGGTCCAACGGGGCTGCTTCGGAAGTTGCCCTGGCCGGTTTTCCGCACCATGCGCTGGACAATTATCTGCCCAAGCTGGTCAGAGCCGGTCAGCGGGTGGCCATCTGCGACCAGTTGGAAGATCCGAAGGATGCTGTCGGCATCGTGAAACGGGGTGTTACCGAACTGGTTACCCCCGGGGTGGCCCTGAGCGACAATGTGCTGGATACACGAAAAAACAATTGGCTTTCAGCTATTTATAAAAAAGAAGACAGCATCGGACTTTCTCTTTTGGACATTTCTACCGGAGAATATCTGGTTTTTCAGGGTCAGGAAGATGAAGTGGAAAAGGTGCTGCAATCCTACCAGCCTACGGAAGTACTTTTTCCCAGGTCTGCCAAAAGCTGGGCGGAGCAGTTTTTTGCCGAAAAGACATATGCCACGCCCCTCGACGATTGGCAATTTCAATTTGAAACCTGCTACGAACTGCTGACCCGGCATTTCGAAACGGCTCATCTTAAAGGCTTTGGAATTGAGGAGTGGCCCGAAGCCATTGTGGCGGCAGGAGTAATTTTGTATTATCTCGCTGAAACAGAGCATCGTGAGCTTGGACATGTAAACGCTGTAAGCCGCATAGATGAAGGCGATTTTGCCTGGCTCGACCGCTTCACCATACGGAATCTGGAATTGGTTCAGGCCCAGCACGACGGAGGTATTCCACTGGTAGAGGTTATGGATAAAACGGTTTGCCCGATGGGTTCCAGACTTTTGCGCAAGTGGATTCTGATGCCCCTGAAGAATCTCAATCCCATTCTCGAAAGGCAGAAAATGGTGGCAGAGTTGATTGAAAGAGACGATTTTACGCTCGAAATTCAGCAAATGCTCCGGCAGGTGGGCGACCTGGAAAGGCTGGTTTCCAAGGCAGCAGTCAGGCGGATCGCTCCCAGAGAAGTGGGCATTCTCAAGCGTGCGCTCGGACTGATAGCCCAAATCAGACAGAAAGTTGAGGAAAAGGAAAATGGTTTGTCTGCCGGCTCGGGTTGGCTCCATCTGGCCTCCCGGCTGAATCCTTGCCAGGCGCTTTTTGATAAAATCGAGAAAGAACTTCTGGACGAATTACCTGCCTTGTCTAATCAGGGGGGAATGATCCGGCAGGGGGTAGACGAAGAACTCGACCGCCTCCATGCCATAGCTTATTCGGGTAAAGATTATCTGCTGAAAATCAATCAGTACGAAATACAACGGACGGGAATCAGCTCCCTGAAAATATCTTTCAACAAAGTATTTGGCTATTACCTGGAGGTGACCCATGCCCACAAAGACAAGGTCCCATCGGACTGGATCCGAAAGCAGACGCTCACCAACGCCGAGCGCTACATAACGCAGGAACTCAAGGAATATGAAGAGCAAATTCTGGGAGCCGAGGAGAAAATCTTTGCCCTAGAATTCCGGATTTTCAATCAGCTTGTTGAAACCATCGGGCAGTATATTTCGCCCCTTCTTCTCAACGCCCGGCTGCTGGGCCAGGCCGATTGCCTGGTTTCTTTTGCCCAGATTGCTTCAGAATATGGGTATTCCAAGCCCGAACTATCTGAAAGTAAATCTATTGTGATAAAAGATGGCCGGCATCCTGTTATTGAAAGGTTGATGCCTGCAGGAGAAAAATATGTGCCCAACGACATAGAACTGAACGATTCCAGTCAGCAGATTGTCATCATTACCGGCCCCAATATGGCCGGAAAATCAGCTCTCCTCCGCCAGACTGCGCTGATTGTGCTGATGGCCCAAATGGGATCTTATGTTCCGGCGACGGCAGCGAGCATCGGCTTGGTAGACAAGGTATTTACCCGGGTGGGCGCCAGCGACAACCTGAGCCGGGGCGAATCTACCTTCATGGTAGAAATGACCGAAACGGCATCCATCCTGAACAATCTGACCGACCGAAGCCTGGTGCTGATGGACGAAATTGGCAGAGGCACAAGTACTTATGATGGCATTTCCATAGCATGGGCCATTGTAGAATACCTCCACAATCAGCCCAACCGGAAAGCCAAAACGCTGTTTGCCACGCATTATCATGAACTGAACCAATTGGAAGAAAATCATCCTGGTATCCGGAATTTTAATGTGGCCGTGAAAGAATCCGGAAATAAAATTCTGTTTATCAGAAAGTTAAAGCCCGGAGGCAGCGAGCACAGTTTTGGTATTCATGTAGCTCAGATGTCGGGAATGCCCAATCAGGTGGTGCTGCGGGCCATGGAGATTATGGACGAGCTGGAGAAAACCAGGGAAAAAGGCAATCGCAAGGAAGCCCTGAAAAATGTCCCTAAAGCCCAAAGCATTCAATACAGCCTTTTTGCCCCGGTGGATGAAAAGACAGAAAAACTGAAAGAGGTTGTAAAATCTCTGGACATCAATACATTATCTCCAGTTGAAGCTTTATTGAAATTGCAGGAGCTGAAGCTGATGATTAAATAGCCGAATCAATCCTTGCCGCAATTTTCATTGGCAGGTTTTGCTATTTCCCTATCGCCACCTTAGCCAAAATCCTATCCACAATCTGGCGTGCATTTACCCCGTCAGCTTCTGCCTCATAGTTCAGAATTATCCTGTGGTTCAGCACATCGGGGGCTACTTCCTTTATGTCTTCCGGCAATACAAAATCACGGCCCTGAAAATAGGCCATGGCCCTTGCCGCCCTATGCAAGCTAATGGTGGCCCGGGGAGAAACCCCAAACTGGATGTAATGTGATTCATCTTTCAGGCCATATTCCAAAGGCTTTCGGCTGGCAAACACCAGTTCGATGATGTATTTTTCCAAAATCTCTGAAATGGCCACCTCGTTGATGTCTTTCGACATCAGCGCAGCCATATTTTTATCCAGCACCGCATTTACCTCGCTCGTGAAGCCCATATCCGACATACGCCGCATCACCTCCAACTCTTCGTCTTTGGTGGGATAATCGATGTACACCTTCATCATAAACCGGTCCATCTGTGCCTCGGGCAGTGGATATGTGCCCTCTTGT
Source organism: Catalimonadaceae bacterium (assembly GCA_044359055.1). GTDB lineage: Bacteria > Bacteroidota > Bacteroidia > Cytophagales > Flexibacteraceae > CAMDMI01. Next base: position 15,318 of record JBIKMV010000033.1, on the reverse strand, counting down.
TCCACAGGGTTTTGCGTGGCCATTACCAGAAATGGCCTATCCAGCTGAAAGGTGGTTTCGCCAATTGTAACCTGCTTTTCCTGCATACACTCCAGCAGGGCCGACTGTACCTTGGCAGGAGAGCGGTTTATCTCATCGGCCAAAACAAGGTTGGCGAAAATCGGACCTTTCTTCACCTCAAAGCTTGCGTTTTTCTGGTTGTAAATCATGGTACCAATCAGGTCGGCTGGGAGCAGATCGGGGGTAAACTGGATACGCTGAAAATTGAGACTCAGGGTTTTAGCCAGTGTATTTACAGTCAGGGTTTTGGCCAGGCCCGGTACGCCTTCCAGCAGGATGTGGCCGTTGGTAAGCATTCCCACGAGGAGGCGGTTGATCATATACCGCTGCCCCACCACCACTTTGCTCATTTCCTCAAAAACCTGATTGAGCTTTTGTTGTCTTTCGAGTTTGCTTTCTGCTGAATCCATTTTACCAAATTTTTTGCAAGATACAGGCTGCAAGTATAACCCGAAAAGCAGAATTTAGGCTAAGTATGACAGCTTGGCATTTTTTATTCTCTGTTGAAAGCGTTTTTCAGACATTTCTTCCTGAAAATGAAGCAGATAGACTGACGAAAATTCAGGTCTCTAAATCCGGAGCGGAGAGAAAAGATTTTATAAAAATCTGTATTTCAGGAGATTGAGTGTTTTGCGGTTTCCGGCTTTTCAGGCTTCCATATTCCTGAGGCCGGCTTCAAAACAATGGCATAGCAATTGTGAAGGGCATTAAAGCAAACCAGCAAACATTTTTCAATTATGGGTAAAATCATAGGAATAGATCTCGGAACAACCAACTCATGCGTGGCCGTTATGGAAGGGAATGAACCCACCGTAATCGCCAACAGCGAAGGAAGAAGGACTACCCCTTCTATCGTAGCTTTTCTGGACAATGGCAATGGTGAACGAAAAGTAGGCGATCCTGCTAAGCGTCAGTCCATTACCAATCCAACCAATACCATTTATTCAATCAAAAGATTCGTAGGCCGCCGTTTTTCGGAAGCCAAAAACGAAGCCACCAAGGTTCCGTACAAATTGGAATCCGGCCCCAACGATACGCCCAGGGTAAGAATCGGCGATAAGCTGTATTCTCCTCAGGAAATTTCTGCCATGATTCTCACCAAAATGAAGCAAACGGCTGAAGATTACCTTGGAACTACTGTTTCTGAAGCCGTTATCACTGTACCTGCATATTTCAACGATGCAGAGCGGCAGGCAACCAAAGAGGCTGGTTTAATTGCCGGTCTTGAAGTAAAAAGAATTATCAATGAGCCAACAGCAGCAGCTTTGGCTTATGGCCTCGATAAAAAGAGCCAGGATATGAAAATTGCCGTTTTCGACCTTGGCGGGGGCACTTTTGATGTTTCCATCCTCGAACTGGGTGACGGTGTTTTTGAAGTAAAATCCACCGACGGCGATACACACCTCGGAGGCGATGATTTCGACCAGAAAATCATTGACTGGCTGGCAGATGAGTTCAAAGCCGACGAGGGCATCGACCTCAGGCAAGACCCCATGGCACTTCAGCGCTTGAAAGAAGCGGCCGAAAAAGCCAAGATTGAGCTTTCCAGTTCTATGGAAACAGAAATCAACCTTCCCTACATCATGCCGGTGAATGGAATTCCCAAACACTTGGTAAGAAAGCTGAGCCGTGCCAAATTCGAGCAACTTTGCAACGATTTGATTCAGAGAACTCTGGAGCCTTGCCGCAGGGCATTGAAAAACTCCGGATACAGCACAGGCCAGATCAATGAGGTGATTCTGGTAGGAGGCTCAACACGCATTCCCCGGATTGTGGAAGAAGTAGAAAAATTCTTTGGAAAAAAGCCTTCCAAAGGCGTAAATCCGGATGAAGTGGTGGCCATAGGAGCAGCCATTCAGGGCGGTGTACTGACCGGTGAAGTGAAAGATGTCCTTCTTCTGGATGTGACCCCGCTTTCTCTTGGAATCGAAACCATGGGCGGTGTTTTCACCAAACTGATCGAATCCAATACCACCATCCCCACACGGAAATCCGAAGTTTTCTCTACGGCATCCGACAGTCAGCCTTCCGTAGAACTCCATGTTCTGCAAGGCGAGCGTCCCATGGCCAAGGACAACAGGACTCTCGGCAGGTTTCATCTCGATGGTATTCCGCCTGCACCGAGAGGAGTGCCGCAGATTGAAGTGACTTTTGATATAGATGCTAACGGAATTCTCAATGTTTCGGCAAGAGACAAAGGAACCGGTAAAGAGCAGAAAATCAGAATCGAAGCTTCTTCTGGGCTTACCGATGCCGAAATAGAAAGAATGCGCAACGAGGCCAAAGCCAACGAAGCATCAGACAAGGCCGAAAAAGACAGAGTGGAAAAACTCAATCAGGCTGATACGCTGATTTTCAGTACCGAGCGTCAGCTGAAAGAGTATGGAGATAAAATTTCTGAAGGAAACAAAACCGCCATCAATGCCGCACTGGAAAATCTGAAAACCGCCCATTCGTCTCAGAACCTTGAAGGTATAGATGCTGCCATGACAGAATTGAACACAGCATGGCAGGCTGCCTCCAACGAAATGTATCAGGCTGGTGCTGAGCAGGCTCAGGGGGCTCCCGATCAGGGAAGCAGCCCGGGCAACAATGAGGAGCCGGTGACCGATGTGAATTTTGAAGAAGTGAAATAAAGGCTAGAACCCAATACAATCAAAAGCCTCCAGCCAGCCGGCGGGAGGCTTTTTGTTTTTATTTACCCTGACTTTGTATTTTGTCCCGAAGCAAAAAAGGAATTCCTTTTCTTTGCAGGCATGGCAGACCATATCGGGATTATCATTCCGGCCTATAAACCTGATTTTTTCTTTGAAGCGCTTCAATCCATTGAAAAACAAACGGATAAGCGTTTTCAGGTTTATATTGGAGATGATGCCAGCCCCCATGACCTTTGGTCAATTGCAAGAGAATTTGTTGAAAGGAATGGTTGGATATTTCACCGTTTTGATGAAAATCTGGGCGGGCAAAACCTGGTTGCCCACTGGAACCGATGTGTTGAACTAAGTACTGAACACTGGATTTGGTTGTTTTCTGATGACGATGTAATGGCGCCGGACTGTGTGGAAGCCTTTTTTGCCGGAAAGGAAAAAAGTCCTGATCATCAGGTTTTTAAGCTCCCCTATGCCATGATAGATCAACAGGGAAATGTTACCGGTATTCAGGAGATCCATAAGGAGAATTATTCCGGATTTGAATTTGGCAAGCTCCGGTTCCAGCGAAAAATCCTGAGTGCGGCGGTTGAGTTTATATTCTCAAGGGAGGCATGGCAGAGTCAGGGGGGATTCGTACCCTTTCCTGCTGCCTGGTGTTCAGATGATGCTTCCTGGATAGCCTTCTCGGGACTGTCCGGTATCCGGGCTTTGCCGTCGGGAATGGTTTTCTGGAGACTCAGTGAGGTGAATATTTCATCCCGGTCGGGCATTTATATCGACCAGAAACTTCAGGCGGCATCCGATTTTATCCTCTGGTTCAATGAAAGATTCAGCTTACTTCCGGAGAGAAAATCCTTGCTTGGAGAGCAAATCATCTGGTTCAGGCTTCAGATTGAGCAATTGAATTTTGAAATTCCACTTTTCAAGGCCCTTATGTTTAGCTGGAAACTGGGAAGAGGGGCGCTTCCTTCTTTATTGCGGATTTTTAACGAGTTGTATTTCAGGAGTTTTACTTCGATGCTGGATAAAAAGGGCGAAGATTTTTCAGGCCTGTGGAAATGGAAGATTTCCAGACTCCTTCCCAGATTTTAGGACTGATGCAGGATATCGTGCATCCTCAGAATTCCCAATGTTTTCCGGCTGCCTGAGTCCACCACCGGTGCCACATAAATCTGTTTTTCGGGCCCCTCCATTATATCGAGGACCTGAGCAAGGCTCATGCCGGGGTCGAGGCATACTGGATTTTGGGTCATTATCTGTCCGACCCCTACCTGCAGGTCATCGGCTTTGGAAAGATATTTTCTGATATCACCGTCGGTAAGAAAACCTGCCAGCATCCCGTTTTCGTCCAGCACACACAGGCCACCCAGATTTTTCAGGGTGAGGATTACGATGGCTTCCTTTATGGTATTTTCGGGGTGGCAGAAGGCCATGTTTTCGCCCTGATGCATAATGTCTTCCGCTTTCAGAAGCAGATTTCTTCCAAGCTGACCTGCCGGGTGGTTCGATGCAAAATCGTTTTGGCTGAGGCCTTTCATTTGCATCAGGGCTGCAGCCAGACAATCACCAATTACCAGGGCTACGGTGGTGCTTGCCATCGGTGCCAGATTGAAGGGACTGCCCTCAGATTCCACCGAAGCATCGAGCACAACATCAAGCTGCTGAGCCAGATGTGTACTGGTTTTGCCGAAAATGCCCACCGTCGGAATATGGGCCGATTTGATTCTGGGCATCATTTTAATCAGTTCCATAGTAGTACCGCTTTTGGAAAGCATCAGAACTACATCTCCCGGCGAAAGAACACCCAGATCGCCGTGCAGGGCTTCATTGGCATTGATAAAAACCGACGGACTGCCGGTAGAAGCCAGAGTGGCTGAAATTTTGTGCCCTATAATGCCCGATTTGCCTACACCGGTTACAATGATTTTGCCTTGACAATTTTTCAAAATCTCCAGCACTCCGGGCAGCCTTTCGGCGATTTTATCCCGGGTTCTGAGCAGCGCACCGGCTTGAATGTCAAATAGCTGCAGGAATGGCGTGTTCAATTTCAGGAGATTAATTTTTCAATCAGGGATTCAAGGCTATCCAGATACAGCATATTCGGCCCATCGCTCGGAGCTTTGTCCGGATCGGGATGCACTTCCATAAAGTACCCATTGGCACCGAATGCTTTGGCTGCCAGCGCCATAGCCGGTACATATTCCCGGTTGCCCGAAGTTTTGCCGCCGCCTCCGCCCGGCCGCTGAACCGAGTGGGTGCAGTCCATCACCACCGGAAATCCGAATTGGGCCATCTCGGGCAGATTCCGGAAATCTACAATCAGGTTATTGTAGCCAAACATGGTGCCCCGTTCTGTAAGCCAAATGTTATGATTACCAGTTGATTTCACTTTTTCTACCGGATATTTCATGTCCTGACCTGAGAGAAACTGAGCCTTTTTTATGTTGATGATTTTGCCCGTTTGTCCTGCCGCGAGGAGCAAATCTGTCTGCCGGCACAGGAAAGCAGGAATTTGAAGTACATCCACATACTGAGCCGCAATTTCGGCCTGATAACTTTCGTGGATATCAGTCAGGACAGGAAATCCGAATTCAGACTTCACTCGTTTCAGCATTTCAAGTCCTTCCTGCATCCCGATGCCCCTGAAACCCTCTACGGAGGTCCGGTTGGCTTTGTCATAAGAGGCCTTGAAAAAAATGGATACTTCGAATTTATCCTGAATTCTCTTTAATTCTGAAGCAATTGCCAATAGCAATTCCCAGGTTTCGATTACGCAGGGACCTAGGATGAAAAATGGTTTTTGGCCTGATTTTCCGGAATTCATGCCGTAAAGAAAAGAAGAGAAATGCTTTTATCCTCGCCTGAAGCCCTGATCATTTCCTTGTCAGGATATCCACGCGGTTGTTTTTTTCCAAAACCATCCCCGAAAGGCGGTTGGGAATGAAAAAAATTAAAGTTCCGGAGAGCAGAAAGTTTTCGGTAACAAAGGCTATTCCTGCCTCGGTTCCGCTTTCAATGGTAATCATCAGAGCCGCATAGAAAAAAACCAGCAGGAGACCAATAATAAGGATGGTAAAGGCGCTTTTGATTTTTTCAAATTTTCCGTCCTCAAACCAGGGAGAAAAATTCAGAGTGGTGTTGATCATATTCCTCAGAACCACAACCAGCAAATAGAAAAAGGGAATAAAAAGTAAATTCCCATAGGGAGAAAAGGTGAGCAGGGAGTCGAACAGCCCATGGGTAACTATGGAAATACTCCCGAAAAGAAGGATATTGAGGGGTAAATTCCCCCTTCCAAACATTTTGTGCCTTACCAGACCATAGGCCATAAAACAAGAGAAAGTAAGATGCCCAACTACCGACAGGTAAGCCCTTTTGTCTATGATTTCGCTGCCGTGCTGGTCAAAATACTGGATGTTTTCCACCGTAGCAAAACCCAGGGCGCTGCACATGGCAAACTTCAGATAATCATAGGGTTCGTCGAGTTCCCGGGTGTAAGCAAGCATAATGAATACAGGTATAATCTTTGCAATTTCCTCCGGAAGAGCTACATTGAAAATAAAAAATTGCAGGATACTGAGGGCGTCATCGGCGGGTCCGGCATCCCGGATTCCCGGAATCAGGAGAATGAAGCTCCAGATAAAAGTGAAAACTGCCCCGAGGCCGGTTGCCATGAAGGTGTATTTCCATTTTTCAGGTTCAAAAATATCCAGCCTCCTGAGGAAATCAATCCAGACAAAGCAAATAAGTAAAGCTCCTATGATTCCGGCCCAATTCATTTTTAAACAAGTGATTAATGCAGATTTACAGATTCAGGGGGTAAGATTAACTCAATTTTGCTGAACCAAGTCTGTGATCAGATAAAATTCACTCCTTCATCCCCTTTTCAGGGCGGCTTGGGCAAAAGCCGACTATCCTGATTTTGGAAAATTTAACATGCCTGAGGGCGGGGCAGTTTTGCTGTATTCCGGCGATTTGTCCAATTTTGGACTTTCTTTTTCAGGTGTAATCTGGCGGCATGAAATTCATTACCCAATTTTTCAGGATATTCACAGGAGCCCTTTTTATTTTTTCCGGAGCTGTAAAACTGATTGATCCGGTCGGAACTCAAATCAAGATGGAGGAATACTTTGAGGTTTTTGCTCAGGCCTTTCATCCCACATTCGAACATCTGGTTGATTATGCCCTTCCCATTGCTGTGCTGATGTGTGTAGCCGAAGTGGTGATGGGCGTGGCCCTGCTGCTTTTTTACCGGATGCGCATCAATATGTGGCTGTTTCTGGTGCTGATGTTGTTTTTTACTTTCCTAACAGGCTACACAGCCCTTGCCCTATATGCCAAAGAAAATGCAGAAACTGGTTTTGCTCAGGCATTTGCCCGTTTTGCGGGGGTAGATGGTCCGGCCAGCATCAATGCCGTGAGCGATTGCGGCTGCTTCGGCGATTTTATCAAACTCAGGCCCTGGGAATCATTCCTCAAGGACCTGATTTTGCTGGTTCCTACTTTGTTTTTGTTTTTCAAAAGAAAAGAACTGGAATCTGAATTTAAAGGTGCGGTAAACCAGGTTGCCGTAGTGCTTGCTCTGGTCATCAGTACCGGAGTTGCCCTTCATGCCATTCTGCATCTGCCCATGGTTGACTTCCGGCCGTACAAGGTTGGGGCTGACATTCCTGCCAATATGCAACCCTCTGCCCCTCTGATATATGTGTACACCATGGAGCGAAAGGGTGAAACACGGGATTTTACCGAATACCCCACCGATACCACATGGAAATTTGTATCTATGGATGTGGCCAACCCGGAGGCAAAACCCAAAATCACCGACTACAATGTGTGGAACGACGAGGGCGATTTTACAAGGCAGACCTTCGAAGGCATTAAATTTATTGTCATCATCCGCAAGGCAGGTCTCGTGGACCCCGCCTCCATGAAGCCGATTGTCTCGCTTACAAACAGCCTGGAAAAAATTTCAAGCGTGAAGATAGATCCCATCGTACTCACCGCCAGCGACCGGCAATCCATGGAAAATTTACGGCATGAGGCTCAGCTCAGCATTCCGTATTATTACTCCGACGGGGTGGTCCTCAAGACCATCATGCGCTCCAATGTTGGATTGTGGATGCTCAAAAATGGTAAAGTTGTGGCCAAGTGGCACAGCAACGATTGCCCGGGCATAGAAGAGGTGATCAAACTGGCCCGGTAGCCGAAAATCTGATATTAATCAGTTTTCCTTATAATTTTTATCATCCAGCGAGCCCGCAGCAGGCCCCTAATTTTGGGAGGTTAAGGATAGTGCACACATGACCGAAAAAGCTTTTGATCAGCTTCTGAAAGAAAAACAGAAGTTCGAGGCGCTCTTTAGTTTTGCTACCATAGGGATTCTTATTGCCAACAGCAAAGGCGAAATTGTTCAGATTAATCAGCTCGCTGAAACTATTTTTGGCTATTCGGGAGATGAACTTGCCGGAAAAAAAGTGGAGATTTTGTTGCCTGAAGAAAAAAGGTACCACCACAAAACCGAGCGCCAGCTCTATACCATCCATCCGCAGGTAAGGCCCATGGGTTCGGGCCGCGACCTCATGGCCCGACACAAGAAAGGACATCATTTTCCTGTGGAAATCAGCCTCAGTTATTTCAATACCGAAGAAGGTCTGTATGTGATAGCATTCGTTCAGGATATCACGACCCGGAAAAACAATGAAGTCATTCTATTGAAGCAAAAATCTGAACTTGAGGAGATTACAGAAAAAATAAAAGCCATGAACGCCAATCTGGAGCAGGAAGTTGAGAAAAGAACCGACGCTCTCATGCAAACCCTGTCTCAGCTGAAATTTTCTCAGGCCGAATTGCAGGATGCCCTCGAAAGAGAACAGCAGCTTGGTGAGCTGAAAAGCCGCTTCGTGACCATGGCAAGCCACGAGTTTAAAACCCCGCTTTCTACCATACTTACCTCTGCTTCGCTTATAGGAAAATATACCGGCGCCGAAGAACAGTCACAGCGGGAAAAACATCTGAAACGAATATCAGACACTGTCCAGAACCTATCCAATCTTCTCAATGAATTTCTTTCTATCGGTAAACTGGAAGAAGGAAAGATTGTGCCCAAAATAGAAAAGTTCCATCTGCCCGACCTGATCAGAGAGGTGGTAAGCGGAATGCAGAATCAGGCCTCAGAAGGCAAAACCATCCACTTTTATCCCGATGGGGTAACCGGAGTTTTTCTTGATAAAGATTTGATTCGCAATATATTACTCAATCTTCTCTCCAATGCCCTGAAGTTTTCCACACCCGGGGGTAAGGTTGAAGTTTTTGTCAGCCGAAATAATAAAAGAGAACTAGTCATTTCCGTCCGGGATCATGGCCTGGGTATTTCAGAAGAAGATCAGACCCATCTTTTCGAACGATTTTTTCGTGGCCGAAACGCAGACAACATTCAGGGAACCGGTCTGGGGCTGCATATTGTGCAGCGATATATTGCGCTGATGGATGGAGAAATTGCCTTGGAAAGTGCTCTGAATAAAGGAACAACTGTGAACATAACATTTCCGGAAAAATGAAAAAAATACTGCTAATCGAAGACAATCAGGAAATCAGGGAAAATACCACCGAGATCCTTCAACTGGCCGGCTATGAGGTTTTTGCAGCCGAAAATGGCAAAGTAGGCATAGAACTGGCCCGAACCAGCATACCCGATATAGTGGTGTGCGATATCATGATGCCTGTTCTGGACGGATACGGTGTTCTGCACCTTTTCAGGAGGGACGACGGACTGCAGCATATTCCCTTTATTTTTCTTACAGCCAAATCTGAGAGGGCCGATCAGCGGAAAGCCATGGAACTGGGGGCCGACGATTACCTCACCAAACCTTTCACCGAAACGGAATTACTGGCAGCCATCGAGGCCCGCCTGCACAAAGCCTCACCCGGCCAACAGCGCTCTGCCTCGCCCCGAAGGCTTCAGGATGCAGCCAATCAGCTGAGTCAATTTATTAAGGGCATAATTAAAGAGGAAGGTGCCGAACTGATCAAATACCCCAAAAGGCATCTTCTGTATTCTGAGGGTCAGTATCCGCAGTTTATTTACTGGCTGGAAAAAGGAATATTGAAGCATTATCGCACCACCTCTTTTGGTAAGTCTTTGATTTTCAAAGTGGACTTTGCGCCAGACATTGTTGGCTTGGCAGGGGCTTTGCTGCCCAATCCATACCGCTCCTTCTGCGAAACGGCCACCCAGGTTGAATTGTGGGCCATTCCCAGAGAGAAAGTTATCAAAGCCCTTTCTGAAAACGGTGCTATGCTGATGAATGCCCTGCAGCTTCAGGCTGAAGAAAGCAGCCGCCTTGCCGATAAAATGCTGCATCTCGCTTACACCCCCATGCGGGAGCGGGTGATTATGGAAACTGAGTCCATACATCAGCATTTGTCAGAAAATGGGTATGCAGATTCGGAGAAAATTTTTTCAAGGGAAGAACTTGCCCAGATAGCAGGCACAGCCACAGAATCGCTGATTCGGGTATTGCACGAAAAATAAGCTAATCCCTCCGGATCCAGAGCCCACGGCGGTCAAGCCAGAAAATATTTTTTCCGGAAAAGAGTATTTCCTTCACTTCCCTGAGGCCCGGAGGCAAGGCTTCCTGCCGCAGCCGGAAGGTGTAAGGCTGGAAAAAAATCAGGCTGTCGTTTTTAATGCTGTACAATTCATCCCCAAGAAAGCCCAGCCACTCTGCTTTGGCCAGAGGTAATTTTTTTTTGAAATTACCCATCTGATCAAATTGGAGCACAAGGCCCTGTTTGTCAGTAAGGTATAGCAAGTTTTGGTACTCCCGCATAAAGGTAATTTCGTAACGGGACGGCTTCAAAATTAAATCGAGAGAGGTAGAAAAAAGGCTGGTCTGGGTCCTGATGTCGATTTTTTTCAATACAAAAGAAGCCTCATCAAAAACCCAGAGATTGCCATCCTGGGCCGGAGCCACAAGTCGTGCATAGAGAGTTTTTTCAGGGTCAATAGGCGTGGAATTGTCGGCCAGCAAAAACCTGTCGAGGATGATATATTCCTGTAAATCGCGGTAAAAGCAAAAGGGCCGGAGTCCGTTCCAGGCTTCAAGCAAATGTATGGCAGCGGGTTTTCTGGGGGAGAAGTGGTACAATTTTTTCCCTGCGGCGTCAAACAGGTAAAGACTGGAAGCCCCATCTGCCGCAAGAATTTGTCCCTGCCTGCTGATGGAAATCTGCACTGCACCCGGCAGCAGCAAACTGTCCTTTTCCTGTGCCAGCAGCCGGTTTGGGCATATCCCCAATAGCAGAATGAAAATCACAATGCCGGGTCTGCAGCACAAAAGTGGGAATTTTTGGATGAAATTTATCTTCATGGACCGGACAAATAAAAGGGATAATTCCAGTTTATTAATCTCAAACTGCCAAAGCCGGATCGACCTTTTTGGCAAACTGCTGAAGTTAACAAAAAATATGGCCGGCTTTTTTCTTTTTGGCTTCTCAAATGTTCAAACCATCTGATAAAATCCCTAATCTTGCTCTGAAAATCAGCCATCATTCTGAAGTGGTAAAAAACTGGTTAAAATCTGCAGCATGGATTCGCAAGCCTGTCTATGGCTTTCTTTTCTGGTTTAGGGGAAATGAAAAATGTGAGAAGGGCAGCCGCAACAGGATTGAGGCCGAAGGAGCGAGCGTAGAAAGATGTCATTTTGATATCCATGGCTCGGATAATCAATTGATTTTCAGGCCGGGGTGCTCTGTAAAAGATTGCAGGATTACGGTTTACGGCGACCATCACCGGCTTATTATTGAAGAAGGAGCGGTGCTTACCCAAAGCATCCTTTGGTTCGAAGACCACCATACCCGGATTACCATTGGGGCCAATACCACCATGCAACGCTACGGGCACATTGCCGTTACCGAGCCATACCGCAAAATCGAAATCGGCCCCGATTGTATGTTCAGCTTCAATGTTGACATCCGCAATGGCGACAGCCATACCATTTTTGAGCAGGCATCGGGGCAAAGGGTAAACTGGGCCAAAAACATCAAAATCGGAAACCATGTATGGCTGGGAGCTCATGCACAGGTGATGGGCGGAGCCGATATCGGCGAAAACTCCATTATCGGACTCAGGGCATTGGTAAACGGGAAAATTCCCGCCAATGTAATAGCTGTGGGCAGTCCGGCACGGGTAGCCAAAACCGGTTTTTCCTGGGACTCTGTCCGCTGGAAAGACGGAGACCCACATGTGCCGCAAACAAAATCAGAAGCCATTGGGTAAGGACAAAAAACTGATAATTCTCTCAGGGGCAGGCATTTCGGCCGAAAGCGGGCTGGCAACTTTCCGGGCCTCAGGCGGACTCTGGGAAGACCACCGCATAGAAGATGTGGCAACACCGGAGGCCTGGCGCAAAAATCCGGAGCGGGTTCTCGAGTTTTATAACCAGAGGAGAAAGCAGGCTATCCATGCCGAACCCAATCGGGCACACCATATCATCAGGGAGCTGGAAGATTTCTTTGAGGTGGTGGTCGTTACCCAGAATGTAGACAACCTCCACGAAAGGGCCGGCAGCAGCAATGTCATTCACCTCCACGGGCAACTTTTTCAGAGCCGCAGTTCCAAAAATGAAGCCTTGGTGCAGGATATTGAAGGCTGGGAACTGAAAATGGGCGATTTGGGCCCGGATGGTGCCCAGCTTCGGCCTCATATTGTGTGGTTCGGTGAGGCAGTTCCCATGATGTCCAAAGCCATTGAAGAAGCACAAACCGCTGAATATATGGTCATTGTAGGGACATCGCTTCAGGTATATCCTGCAGCCTCTCTTATAGATTTTGTTCCCTTACAGGCTCAGGTATTTGTGGTGGATCCCGATAATATCAGGGTAAGCCGCCGGAAAAGTATTCAGTATTTTCAGGAACAAGCGACCACAGGTTTGGAAAAACTCAAAACACTTCTGACCGGCAGTTGAGCCATTTTTTCGAAAAATTATCCTGCCTCGTCTGTGCATTTGAATCGTTTTTTCTGATATTTGAGCGATAGCTTTTTTTACCTTCTTTTTTCAAACAATTTACAAAAAACAGGGTAATAAATTTTGCCAATCAAAGCAGATTACCTGCCTGCAAATACAATACCATGAAACTGAAAAAACATTTTCTTCCTGCCCTCTTCATTGCCGGCCTTTTGAGCTCATGCAGTGAAAGTCAAAAATCAGAAAATCAAGCTAAAAAGGCCAAGGAACAGCCCATTTCGGCAGAAGACGGTATGCTCTGGGCCGACGCCCAGAAGTATTTTCAAGCGGTAAACGGTCCGGCTGAGAGCCCCGATAATCCCTGCACCCCTGAAAAGGTGAGTCTTGGCAAAATGCTCTATTTCGATACCCGCCTGTCCAAAACCGGAAACAACTCCTGCAACTCCTGTCACAATCTGGCAAGCTATGGAGTTGACAATGAGTCGTTTTCGAAAGGCGATGCCGGTAAGCCGGGCGGGCGAAACTCTCCGAGTGTGTACAATGCCGCTTTGCATAATTTTCAGTTTTGGGATGGCCGTGCCCGAAATGTTGAAGAACAGGCCGGGATGCCCATTCTGAACCCCGTAGAAATGGCCATTCCATCCAAAGAATTTCTGGTTAACAGACTGAAGCAGACCAAAGAATATCCGGCCCTTTTTGCGGCTGCTTTTCCCAAAGATGGCAATCCCTTAAATTATGAAAATCTGCAGAAGGCCATTGGAGCTTTCGAAAGAACACTCGTTACTCCTTCCCGGTTTGATGATTTTATCGGAAAAAATCCAAGTTACCTCAATAAGGAAGAAAAAGAAGGATTAAAACTTTTTATAGAAACAGGCTGTACCAATTGCCACAGCGGAGCCGCCGTTGGAGGAAGCCAATTTCAGAAATTCGGGGTATATGCAGATTACACAAGCTTTACCGGAAGCAAAAAACACGACAATGGACGGATGGAGGTAACCGGGCAGGCTTCAGACAAGGATGTTTTCAAGGTGGCTTCCCTGAGAAATGTAGCCAAAACGGCCCCTTATTTTCACGATGGCAGCGTGGCCGATCTGAGTGAGGCTGTGAGAATTATGGCCAAAACGCAGCTCAACAAAGATCTGAGCCAGGATCAGGTTAAGAAAATTGCAGCCTTTCTGAATGCCCTCACCGGCGAGCTGCCGAAAATCTGAAGTCTTGCCGGGGCCCGGTAGGGCGGTACTGGCATTGAACCTGTAATTTGCCTTCGGGCCCCAGAAAAATTCCTTTCGTACGGTTTGAAATAAATCCGGAAAGCTTTCGTTTTACCTTTCATTTTCTCAAAGCAGCGGAACCAATAAACAAATCAAACCTGGAAAAATTTTACTCCATTTGTTTAAACTTTCATTTCCGGGTAAATAATTCTTATGCAAAAACCACAAATTCTCTGGGCAGACGACGAAATTGATCTGCTCAAGCCCCATATTCTTTTTTTAAACAACAAAGGATATGACATCACAGCTGTCAACAACGGTACCGAGGCTGTAGAAAAAGTTCAGAATCAGAACTTTGACATTGTTTTTCTGGATGAAAACATGCCGGGTCTTACAGGCCTAGAGGCCCTCGCGGAAATCAAAGCACTGAAGCCTTCGCTGCCTGTAATCATGATTACCAAAAGCGAGGAGGAACACATCATGGAAGATGCCATCGGAGCCAAGATTGCCGATTACCTGATCAAGCCGCTGAATCCCAATCAGATTCTGCTCTCCGTTAAAAAATTGCTGGACAACAAAAGGCTCATCACCGAAAAAACCAACATGAGCTACCAGCAGCAGTTCAGAAATCTGGCCATGGCCTACAATGAAGATATGAGCCACGAAGAGTGGGCTGATATTTATAAAAAACTCATCTACTGGGAGTTGGAAATAGATAACACCGAAAATAAGAGCATGGCCGAAGTGATTGAGATGCAGAAAGACGAGGCCAATTCCAATTTTGCTCAGTTTGTTTCTGAAAACTATGAAGACTGGCTCAACGACCCGAAAGCCGATAAGCCCCTCATGAGTCCCTCTCTCATGAAAAAGAAGGTCTTTCCGGGCTTGAAATCAGATCAGCCCACATTCTTTATCCTGATTGATAATTTCAGAATGGATCAGTGGAAAGTGGTGCAACCTCTGATCAGCGATATGTTCAATGTGGTGGAGGAAGACCACTATTATTCTATTCTTCCCACCGCTACGGCATTCGCCAGAAATGCCATTTTTTCAGGCATGATGCCTTCTGAAATGGAAAAATACTATCCGAATCTTTGGGTGGGAGACGATGAAGACGAGGGGAAAAATATGCATGAAGAGGAGTTTCTGACCCGTCAGATGCAGAAGGCCGGACTTGGAGCACTGAAGATGAGTTACCACAAAATTATCTCTGCCCAGCAGGGAAAAGATTTGGTGGAAAAATTCAACAACCTCAAATCAAACGCTCTTAATGTAGTGGTTTTCAACTTTGTAGATATGCTTTCCCATGCCCGTACCGACAGCCAGATGGTGCGTGAACTTGCCCCGGACGAATCGGCATACCGAACCATCACCAAAGGCTGGTTTAACCATTCTGCCCTGTTGGAGCTGCTGAAGAAAATTGCCGATGCA
>JBIKMV010000186.1:0-5587 GCA_044359055.1 Catalimonadaceae bacterium | reverse complement strand
GGTAAGGGAAAATTATGCTTTTGTAAAAAAACCTTAAAGCGGTTTCGGGACTTTTTACTTTCTTTATTTCCCTATTTTTCAGGGATTTAGTTACTAAAACCAAGGCAAAAAGCAGCTTGTTTTAAATAATTGCCTATAAATGATTCTGTAAATTTTACCTAAAGATTCCTTAACATTAATATAGTCATTTTCGCTAGGAAAGGAGGCGTACTTTTTGGATTAAGGAGCTGACCAAGAATATTTTAAACTGCTAATTATAGGATGACAATTCAGGAAAGGCAAGAGTAAAAGCCTTAAAATATTCCAAAATGATGGTTATCCATCTGATCTTCCTTTTTAGGTTTAACGATTTGGTAATTTTACATCAAGCTTTTTTGCCTCATGAAAAAGGCGTTTTTACTTCTATCCCTAACTTGGTTTTTCAATGGTTTACCCATTTCAACTTTTGGCCAAAATCTCCCTACTTATACCATTGCCCAGGTAAGGGGAGAAGATGGATTTGAAGGGGGAGGCGCCGATTCCAACAATGTAAAATGCAAATTGACCGGTGTGGTATATGGGCGCAATTTCGGAGCTACCGGAAACCGGGTTCAGTTTACACTCATAGATGAAACAGGCGGAATCGGCCTGTTCAAAAATGTAAATGACCTGCCCATCCAGTTGCAGGAAGGCGATTCCATCCGGGCCATAGGAACCGTGAACCATTTCAATGGCCTGTCGCAGATGATCCTGGATTCGGTTTTCCGCTTTGCATCTGACCGGCCACTGAAAACACCCGTCCTGGTAAATGCCCTCAGTGAAAATACTGAATCAGAACTGGTAAAACTGGAAGGGTTTCAATTGGTGAATCCTGCTTCCTGGCCGGCAAGCCCTACGGGCTCGGGATTTACGGTCAAAATCAGGAAAGGTGCTACAGAACTGGACCTCAGGATTGACAACGACTGTGATTTATTTGGTGCGCCGGCCCCTAACGGATACCTGAATATTGTGGGCATTGGTGGGCAATTCGAAAATTCCATTCCAAGAAATTCCGGCTATCAATTGCTGCCCAGATCTGCCGCTGACATTACGCCGGGTTTGCCACCGGTAAAGCCGGCAATTGGTTTCCAGAATGCAAGCCTTACCCTCAGTGAAAATGCGGGAAATGTACTCATAGCACTTTCTATTAGTCCTTTGCCGGCAAGTCAGACAGTGGCTCTGATAATCGGCAAGGACAGCAATACCATTCAGAATACAGATTATCAGATTCAATCTCCCCCTTTGATTACCTTTCCTGCTGGTGGGCCCGGTACTCAATTTATTTCCCTGATCATTCCCCAAAATACCCAGACAAATCCCTTACGGAAATTCTCTCTGGTAATCAGGCGCCTTAGCGGAGACACTACTTATGTCATTTCTGCAGATTCGGTATTGAAAGTCACCTTGAATGATGACGATGTGGCCCAGCCCCAGCTTCCCACTTATCCCATTGGTTTACTGAGAGGAAGCAATCAGATCGAAGGTGGCGTAGCAGATTCTTTGGGAATAAGATGCAAAATTTCGGGTACTTTATATGGCCCTAACCTTAGGGCATCCAACAATGGAATCCAGTTCACAATCCGTGACCAAACCGGTGGCATTGCATTGTTTTCAGCCAGTCAAAACTTTGGATTGAATCTAACAGAAGGAGATTCAGTTCGTGCCATCGGGCAGATCTCTCAATTCAACGGACTAAGTCAAATGGTACTGGATTCTTTGGTGAAACTGGCATCGAACCGACCCTTAAAACAACCGGAAACCGTAGATAGCCTTTCAGAATCCACCGAATCAGATTTAATCAGACTTGAAAACTTTAACATGGTTGATCCGGCGCAATGGACTACCGGCCAAGGCACAGGATTTACCTTCCAAATTACCAATGGGCAAAGAACCATTGATGTCCGCATTGACAACGATATTGACTTATTCAATCAACCTGTTCCTGTAAATACCAATTTCATTTTTGTGCAAGGCCTTGGCGGGCAATTCGATTCCAGCATTCCCAGAACCTCGGGATACCAGATTTTGCCACGGAAAATGGGTGACATCGCCTTCGAAAATGCAGTTTCCGGTATTGTAAAGGAGGATTTTACAGTTTATCCCAATCCTTCTTCCGGTAGGGTATCGGCACGGTTGCCCCTTGCCCGAAGGTCAGAAAAAGCTCGTTTGGTTATTTACAATGCAATGGGCAAAACAATAACGGATAAAATAAGCGACGCAAACACGCTTGAAAACGAGGTAGAGTATGCGCTGCAAAATGCAGTTGCGGGATTTTACCACCTCGTATTTCAACAGGCAGAGAAGCAGATTGTCCTGAAACACCTGAGGTTGCAGGGTCCGGAATAAAGGCCATATCCATTTGCAAAAACCCCATTATCAGATTCTGCAGGCTTATGAAAAAAACCATCATCCTGTTAGACGGCCCCTCCGAATCAGGCAAAACCACTACCCTGAGGATGCTGGGCAATCTGATGCACAAGGATCTGCAAACCCTGATTTTCAAAGGAAAAAACTGGAAGGAATGTTTCGAAGTGCATAAGCTCCATGGTACCCAAATCGGGCTCAGCAGTCGCAGCGACAAACTATCCATCATCCAGGAAAACATTGAATTCCTTATGCAGGAGAAAGGATGCCTAATGCTGGTTTGTGCAGGCAATATGAATATGAAAGGCCTCCGGGAAATGCTAAATGTGTGGGAAGCGGCCGGATGGGAGTTGAAAATCATCCGGAAAATGCCTGAATTCTGCAACCGCATCCACAGGGAGATGCATCCCCTCCTGAACCATAAAGCGGCCATCCGCCTGCTTGAGGAAATCCGGCTTTCGCTGCCTCCGGAAAACTGAAAAAGAATCCGGAATATTTGGCTTTGTGCCGAGAAACCTGATTTACTCTTTGGCACCCTGCTTTTCGAGCCAGACATATTCAGCCTTCAGAAGATCTATATCCCGCCGGAGTTTGAGCATCTCTGTACTGTCGGTGCCATCATAAAATCCCCTGATTTTACTGAATTTATCTACCAGCACAAAATTCTGGGTGTGCACAAAGTCGTCGGTGCCGCCGTCGCCCTCGGTGGCAGTAGCAAAATATCCTTTTCTTGCCATGTCGTAGAGGTCTTTTTTGGGGCCGGTGAGGAACTTCCAGCGGGTATCGTCGGCCTGATGGGCCAGGGCATAGGATTTGAGCTGTGCAACCGAATCGGTTTCGGGGTCCACGGTGTGCGACAGAAACATAATGTCCGGATCGGTCCGGTAGTTTTGGGCCAGTTTCATCATTTCGGTACTCATCACGGGGCAAATACTTTTGCAGGTGGTAAAGAAAAAGTCGGCCACATAAGTTTTACCCTCCGTGGTTTTCTGGCTTACCTTATCGCCGTTCTGGTCGGTAAATTCAAAGTCGGGAACCCGGTGAACAATGGTGTAAGTAAAAGGTTTTCCCTCTGCATCCACAGAATCAACCGACTGATTTCCATAGGTTTCCAGAATTTTCGGCGGCTTTGGATTGTAATAAGCCTGATAGGCGCCTATGCCGGCAATGCCCAGAATTACCAACACAATACCCACCGGAACAAGCCACTGGCTACGGCCCGAACGGGTAGCTTTGTTTTGTACTTTCATATTCGCTTAAACCAAAAAAATCATTCCTTAGTTTTACAACTTCAAAACAAAGGCCTGTGGGTGAAATAAGAAAATCAATTTACCGAAAATCGGACCCTTTTGGCTTTAAGGAGAACTTTATTTTTCGTTTAATGGCTGCCCTGATTTGGCTGTCTTTGGAAGCCTGTTCAGAAAAATCAGAAGAACCCGCAGGAATCAAAGTCCCCATACAACCCGGGAAGATGGTTTTAATCTGCAATGAAGGCAATTACCGCAGTGGCAATGCCTCAGCCGGTTTGCTTAATCTCGCCACAGGGGAATGGGATGAAAATGCTTTTAAAACCTTCACCGGCAGGGCTTTGGGTGATGTCTGCCAATCGGCCACGCTTTGGAACGGCGCCTGGTGGATGGTGGTGAACAACTCGGGTAAGATTGAAATTGTAAGCAAAGAAAATTTCGCCCCGGTAAAAACCATAGAAGGCATCACTTCTCCCCGTTTTCTGCTGCCGGCGAGCGAAACAAAAGCCTATCTAACAGATCTTTACGCAAATAAATTGTGGATTGTGGATGGACAGGCCATGGCCATTACCGGCTCGGTTGCCTTTCCGGGATGGGGCGAAGAGTTGCTGCAAGCCGGGGGAAAGGTTTGGGTGGTGAACCGCAGGAAAAACAAACTCTTTGGTCTTAATCCGGCAACCGATACCTGGGCAGATTCGATTGCCTTTCCCGGAAATCTGAGTTCGATTGCGCCGGCCTCACAGGGCCGTATTTGGGTGGGTTTTGAGGGAAATTCGGGCACGGCAGCGGGCATTTCGCTATTCAATACCCTCACAGGGGAAAAAGAAAAAACATGGTTGAGCAATCAGACTGCCATGCCTTTTGCTTTTCAAAGTTCGGTATCGGGCGATTCGCTTTTCTTTATTCAGAATCAGGTGATGCTGCTGAAAATTCAGGATGCAGAATGGCCGGTTGCGGATGTGCTGGATGGCAAAACAGGTAATTTTTACGGGCTGGGGTATGACCCGGAAAGGCGGGAGCTGTGGGCCTCAGATGCCAGAGATTATCAGCAGAAAAGCCGGATTTACAGGAAAGACCTGAAGAATGGTTCTCTCAGAGAACAGACAGGCGGCACCATCAGCAGCCGGTTTTATTTCTGGTAGCAAGCGGCCAAAGTCAGGGCTCCGTACTCATGCATGGCCTATCCGTTTTCTTCCTGCTGGGTGAAGAGAAAACCCCTTTCGATATCAGAGTCCACAAAATCCACCTTCAGACCGAGCAGGTACATGAGATGCTTTTTTTCAATCAGAACTTCAAACTGCCCGGCCGAAAACACATCGTCGCTGTTTTTGGCTTTATCAAAACCAATGACATAGGTAACTCCGGCACAGCCCCCTCCCCTTACTCCTATCCGAAGTCCGTATCCTTTGGGAATGTTTTTATTGCTGAGGATATTGACCACCTCTTCTCTGGCCCGGTCGGTAATCACAATGGGCAAATGGCCTGCTTGCATAAATTGAAACGAACGAATGTGAAATTCAAACTACTTTAGCAGCCCTAAAGTTTAGAATTCTTCCATGGAAATCGTAAGCGACCTGATCAAAATTATTCTGCCTGCCGGCCTGATGCTGATGGCCATCTACCTTACCATTGGCGCATTGCTGAAAAACCAGCTTGAAAAAGGCTGGCTGGAACTGAAGTCCAAAAATACCGAGCTGATTCTGCCCATTCGTCTGCAGGCATTTGAGCGTATGACCCTTTTTCTGGAAAGGATCAGTCCGGGCAACCTGATTCTCAGAGTGAATCAGCCCGATTTGAGTGCCGACGCCCTGCAAGCCATTATGCTTCGGGAAATACGGGAAGAGTTCAACCACAATCTGAGCCAGCAAATTTATATGAGCGAGGTTTCCTGGACCCTCATCCGGAATGCCATGGAGGAAATTATTTCACTCATTAATTCCAGTGCGCAGCAGGTGGAA
>JBIKMV010000185.1:0-5600 GCA_044359055.1 Catalimonadaceae bacterium | reverse complement strand
CAAAAACCTGAATGTCATTGTTTTGACATTAAAAGTGCAACCCGATTGGTTAACGATCAGGCTGGTTAGAATCTTCTCCCCGGTTTTTTCCTCTGACCCCAGAACTTTTTATTTCACTTTTGATGGTTTGGTGTCGGGTGTTTATATTTTTGAGCGGTATTTTTTCCTCACAAAAAGAGCTTAAAGCAGCCATTCATTCCAATTCAACACCAAAGCCAAAATGACCCGGAACGAACTGGCTTCTGCTTCCCTCTCAAAAAAGTTGAAAAACTGGGCCGCAAACCTGGGGTTTTCGGGATGCAGAATTGCCAAATCCTGCTTTCTGGAAGAGGAAGCCCCGCGGCTTGAAAAATGGCTGAAAGAGGAAAGACATGGCAAAATGGCCTACATGGCCAACCATTTCGATAAAAGATTGGATCCTCGCCTGCTGGTGGAGGGAACAAAATCAGTTATTACCTTGGTTTTCAATTATTTTCCGGAAAACGACGCGCTGTCTAAGGGCGAATTTAAAATTTCGAGGTATGCCTATGGCGAAGATTACCACAAGGTGCTGAAAGCGAAACTGAAAAATCTCTGGCTCAAAATGGAAGAAGAAATCGGACAGGTGGAGGGCCGCATTTTTGTGGATTCTGCCCCGGTGCTGGAAAAAGCCTGGGCCGCCCGAAACGGTACCGGATGGCTTGGAAAACACACCAACATCATCCACCCGAAAATGGGTTCTTATTTTTTCCTTTGCGAAATGCTGGTCAACCTCGACCTTGAGCCCGATACGCCCCTCACCGACCACTGTGGCACCTGCACCCGCTGTCTGGATGCCTGCCCGACCGATGCCATCACCGCACCCTACCAACTCGATGCTTCAAAATGCATTTCCTATCTCACCATAGAATTGAAAGAAGCCATTCCCAATGATTTTAAGGGGAAAATGGATAACTGGATTTTTGGCTGCGACATCTGCCAGGAGGTATGCCCCTGGAATCATAAATTTTCAATAGCGCACAACGAAACTGCCTTTCAAGCCCTGCCCGGATTGCAGGAATTTTCAAAAAAAGAATGGCTCGAACTGACTGAGGAAGTCTTTGGAAAAGTATTGGCCAAATCGGCTATGAAACGCACAGGACTTACCGGCCTGAAACGAAATATTACTTTTACTGACAACGCCTAAAATATTGAAAATCGCCCTTTTAACCGACCCCAGATACATCGCTCCAAAGGAAGGAAATGCCTATGTTGAAAATATTCTGCTGGAAGACCAAATCCTGAGCCATGCCCTGAAAAGAATGGGCTTCGGAAGCCAACGCATTTGCTGGGACGATACATCGGCAGATTGGTCATCTTTCGATCTGGCTATTTTTCGCACCACTTGGGATTACTACAACCGCTTCCCCGAGTTTGAGGCTTGGCTGAAGGTTGCAGAAGGGCAGGTCCACTTGCTGAACGAACCCGACCTGGTGCGGTGGAACTGGAACAAATTTTATCTTCAGGAATTGGATTTGCTGGACATACGGATACCTCCTACCCTTTTCATACCCATTAATTCGGGTAAAAAACTGGCAGAATGGGTCGAATCTGCCGATTGGGAATCCTACATTTTAAAACCTGCCATTGGCGGCGGAGGCCGGCATACCTATTTTTTTGCCAAAGAAATTCCGGAACAGATTTCGGTGCTTTTCGAAGACCTCAATAAAACGGAAGCCTTTCTGCTTCAGGCTTTTCAAAAAAGCATTGTAGACGAAGGAGAAATTTCGCTCATGGTTATGGACGGTCAATTTACCCATGCCATCAGAAAAAGGGCCAGGCCGGGTGACTTTCGCGTTCAGGACGATTTTGGGGGAACCGTGCATGCTTACGAGGCTTCGGAACAGGAAAAACATTTTGCTGAAGAAGTAATTTCAAAGCTGAAAATCAAGCCATTGTATGGCAGGCTGGATATCATACGAGACGATGTAGGACTACCTTGTGTTTCTGAACTTGAATTAATCGAACCCGAACTTTGGTTCCGGCACCATCCTGCCTCTGCCGATGTGCTGGCAAAGGGCATCGCCGCCCTGTCAAATTCACGCTGATTTTTTTCGTTATGGGCTTCAATTGCCTTTGGTTTCGCTTCGCCTGCTCCGGCAGGCATCGGAGCAATATTTTACTTCCTCCCAATTCTTTTCCCATTTCTTCCGCCATGAAAAAGGACGCTGGCACACCGGACAGATTTTTTGGGGAAGGTCCTGTTTTTTTACAGATTTCACTCTTTGGATAATAAGGCCGTTTCCGGATGGATATAAAAAGAAAACACAGACCCTCCTGGCCTGTGTTTTGTTTTTTTTGAATGAAGTTAAATATTGAATATCACAGGCCTACACCAGCGCTATCTCAAACTGAACCAGATTCACAAAATCCTGAACTCTGCTGTCGAGTTCATCGGAAGAGAGGTCTGAAATGCGCTCTACCCCAAATTTCTCTACGCAGAAACTGGCCATAGCCGATCCGTAGATGATGGCATTTTTCATGGCTTCGAAACCTGTTTCACCCTTGCTCGCCATGTAGCCTATAAAGCCACCGGCAAAAGTATCGCCCGCTCCGGTGGGATCGAAGACCTCTTCCAGCGGAAGAGCCGGGGCGAAAAAAGCCTGATTGTGATTGAAAAGCAGCGCACCATGTTCGCCCTTTTTGATAATAACAGCCTTCGGACCCATACCCAGTATCTTCAGTGCGGCCCGCTTCAGAGAATATTCTTTTGTCAGCTGCCGGGCTTCTTCGTCATTCAGGCAAAGTACATCCACCATGGCTATGGTCTCCAGCAATTCCGGAAGGGCAATTTCCATCCAGAAATTCATGGTATCCATCACTATCAATTCCGGCCTTTTGCGAAGCCTTTGAATTACCGTTTTTTGAACAGATGGTGCCAGATTGCCCAGCATCAGATACTTACAATCCTGGTAGCTCTCCGGAATAACAGGATCAAAATCGCCAAGCACATTCAATTCAGTTACCAGCGTGTCACGGCTGTTCATGTCGTTGTGGTATTTTCCGGACCAGAAAAAGGATTTTTCATTTTCCCTGATCTGCAGACCTTCGGTATTTACGCCCCGCTTTTGCAGCATGGCAATATCCGATTTGGGAAAATCCCCGCCTACCACGGCCACAAGGTTTACCTTACCGGTGAAATAAGAAGACGACAAAGTAATGTAGGTAGCAGCGCCGCCAATGATTTTGTCGGTTTTTCCAAAAGGAGTTTCGATGGCATCAAAAGCAACCGAACCCACGACCAAAAGACTCATTATTAGAAATTTATGAAACAGTTAAAATACTTTTTTCGATGATGTGGCAGCATTCCAGCATTTGCTCCTCCGTAATGACAAGAGGCGGGGCAAACCGGATGGTGTGCGTACGGGTTGGCTTGGCCAGCAAACCATTTTTCTTCATGGTAAGGCAAACTTCCCATGCCGTAGTGGATCCGGTAGGATGAATGTCTATGGCATTGAGCAAACCTTTGCCCCGAATTTCACCAATCAGACCCGACCGCATTCTGATTTCTTCCATTTTAGACCTGAAAATCATACCCATTTTATGGGCATTGTCGGCAAGGTTTTCTTCCACAAGAACCTGAAGCGAAGCAATACCTACAGCACAGGCCAGGGGATTGCCGCCAAAAGTAGAGCCATGCTCCCCGGGCTGAATGGTCAGCATAATATCGTCGTCGGCTAGCACTGCCGAAACCGGCAAAGTACCGCCGCTCAGGGCTTTACCCAGTATGAGCACATCGGGCCGGACCAGTTCATGCTCGCAGGCGAGCATCTTGCCGGTGCGGCACATGCCAGTCTGTACCTCATCTGCCATGAACAATACATTGTGGCTGTCGCAAAGATTCTTGGCCTTGGCCAGATAGCCATGGTCGGGGATAATGACACCGGCCTCCCCCTGAATAGGTTCCATCCAGAAAGCACAAACACAGGGATCCTTCAGAGCCGCCTCAAGTGCCTCAGCATCATTGTATGGGATGATGACAAAGCCCGGAAGAAAGGGTCCGAATTCATTGGTGCTGGCCGCCTCGGTAGAAGCCGAAATGATGCCCAGTGTCCGGCCGTGGAAGTTGTTGGTAACCGCAATGATTTTGGCCTGATTCTCAGGAATACCTTTCACCTTGTAGCCCCATTTCCGGGCCAGTTTCAGGGCCGTTTCATTGGCTTCGGCACCCGAGTTCATAGCGAGCACCTTATCATACCCAAGTAGCTGACAGATAAATTTTTCAAATTCTCCGAGGCGATTGTTGTAAAACGCCCTGGATGTCAGGGTAAGCCTGCTTGCCTGTTCGGCAAGTGCGCCAACAATCCTGGGATGGCAATGACCCTGATTAACAGCACTGTAAGCAGACAAAAAATCAAAATACCGATTGCCCTCAATGTCGAAAAGTTCGATACCCTTGCCCCTTTCCAGAACAACAGGAAGGGGGTGGTAATTGTGTGCGCCAAAGTGGTCTTCCCATTCCATGGCCTGCCGGCTGGAATCCGGTTTTTTACTGGTCAAATCTGCTTGGTGAATCATGTATTACAGGCAATCGGGCCGCAAAGCTAAAACAATAATTGCAGCCTTTGGTTATGGCATTACTTTTTAAATCTGCATTCAGACTTTATGCACAATACTTTTCAAAAGAAAAAAAGCACCTTCGGAGCCACCATGGAAAGAAAACATCCCAGACTGGACGAAGGAGACTACTACTACACCGATCAGGGAGTCATTGTTTTTACCTCTGCATATCACCTTAAAAGGGGCTATTGCTGCAAAAGCGCATGCAGACATTGCCCCTACGATTTCAAAAAAAGTTGAAGCTTTTTTTGCCTGATAAAAAAAACTGCTACTTTTGCGGCCCCAATTAGAATTCAGAGATGGCTAAGGTTTGTCAATTAACAGGAAAAAAAACAGTCGTAGGAAACAATGTTTCTCACGCCAACAATAAGACGAAGAGGAAATTCTATCCCAATCTTCATAACAAGCGCCTGTTCCTCGAAGAGGAAGGAATCTGGGTAAATATGAAAATATCTACCCATGCCCTCCGGATCATCAACAAATTGGGTCTCAGCCAGGCGCTGAAGAAAAAAGGTCTGGAAATCGTAAGATTGTAATCATCCGTTTATTGGAATTTGTATCCCGCTTCATGCGGGATTTTTTTTGTCCGGACTTTTTGTTTCCCGGCCCTTGACGGTTAATGGTTCCCAGATATACTTGGCCCCGCCCTCCGGAATATTATCAACGATTAAGCACAGGAAAAACCCATCTGCAGCCATAAGACTGTAATTACAATACATCAGAACAGGTCTAATGCCTCGCCGGATTATCCCCCTTTACCCGAAGCGCTGCTAAGCATCCGGTATGTTGTTTTTTCTGAATGGGGTCTAAATACAATGTCATCAGGAAGATTCCAAATAATTTCCAAACCTGATACTACCCCTCCATATACCGGCTCAATCCGCTCTCATACAGCTGCTTAGCCTCTTCCAGCTCCATCCAAATCCTTCCATCCAGCTTCAGGTCCCGGCCCTGGCTCACTTCTCCCAAGTCCAAAAAATCTACCTGCTTTTCATGGGCCAGTGACCGGATGCGATCTCCCT
>JBIKMV010000184.1:0-5619 GCA_044359055.1 Catalimonadaceae bacterium | reverse complement strand
ATTGTTTACAGACATCACCACAGAAGCTGAGGCGTCAATTTTGGAGATTTCTTCCATGGCCAGCACATAGCTGATGGTATCCATACCACCGCCGCCATATTTCGGATGGGTCATCATGCCCATAAAGCCAAGCTCCCCCATCTTTTTTACCTGCGCTGCAGGAAAGGATTGGTGCTCATCCCGCTCAATTACTCCCGGTAATAGTTCGGTTACGGCAAAGTCACGGGCTGCATCCCTTACGGCAATATGTTCTTCGGTGAGGTTAAAATTCATAGGAAGTCTGGAATTCGATTAATTTAATCTGGTATTACACAATAAAAATTCAAACGGCCCAAAAGTAGAATTTGTTTTCCAAAAGTGGACAAAAAAAAGAAAGCCCGCCTCTTTTTTACTTTCAGGCGGGCTTTTACTTGTGTTTTACTTAGGATGCTCAGTCTCTGCTCCTGCCACCAAAAAGGATGGATGCGTAATAAAGAAGGGTGGCCAGAGAGCTCAGTGCCGCTACCACATAGGTCATGGCAGCCCAGCGCAAAGCATCTTTTGAGAGGGCATATTCCGAGGATGAGACGATACCCTTGGAGGAGATGTAACTGAGTCCGCGGGCGGAAGCGTCGAATTCTACAGGCAATGTGATAAAACTGAACAGAGTAGTTAGGGCAAAAAGTCCCACTCCGATTCCCAGCGGGATTATCGAAATGTTCATCATAAGTATGCCGGCCAGAATTATCCAGGACATATACCGGCTGGTAACAGTAAGCATCGGAACCATCGCAGAGCGGAAACTCAGCCATGCATAGGCTTTGGAATGTTGTACGGCATGGCCCACTTCATGGGCAGCCACGGCTACAGATGCAGCATTTCTTCCGTAAAAAACCTCATTACTCAGATTTACGGTTTTGTTTGAGGGATCATAGTGGTCTGTCAGTCTTCCTTCTACTGAAATAACCTTTACATCCTGAATGCCATTATCCCGAAGCATCATTTCGGCTACCTCCTGACCCGAAAGATTGGATTGAAGGGCGGTTCTGGAATACTTTTCGAATTTGGATTTCAGAATCCACTGCACAGCCATGCTGGCGATAAAAATGAGAATGAACAAAATCATATTTTTGAAACTGATTAAGGTTTTGAATTTATTTTATTGACAATCCGGGAAGTTGAAAAGCCCTCCACAAGCGGAATGGTTTCTACTTTCCCTCCGTTTTCGAGCACAAATTTTGCGCCGACTATGTTTTCGGGCAGATAATCTTGTCCTTTTGTCAGTATGTCAGGCCGGAGGTATTCAATAAGTTCCAGGGGAGTGGGCTGATCAAATACCACAACGGCATCTACAAAGCCAAAAGAAGCCATTACCCTGGTTCTGGATTTTTCTTCCACTACGGGCCTTTCAGGACCTTTTATTCTGGAAACAGAAGCATCCGAATTGATTCCTACCACCAGAAAACCACCGAGATTGCGGGCTTTTTCCAGATAATCTACATGGCCAAGATGCACAATATCAAAGCATCCGTTTGTGAAAACCACCTTTTTTCCTTCGGATTGGGCCTGATTTACAGCCTTAAGGGCAACTGGCCAATCCATTATTTTAGCGGCTGAATCAAACATGGTCTGAAGGGGCTTCGGTAGTTTTCTTTTGATTGGCCAGAATGACGGAAAAGAAGAAGCAAACGCCGCCCAGCGCAAGGGTAAATAAGGTTTGGGTACCATGCATCATGGCGGCTGAGGTTTTGGAGAGGCCCTCAGGTTTCTGGTACAATACCATCAGGGCGGTACTGACCAGCCAGTGAAATGCCCCGATTCCTCCCTGAACGGGGGCTACCATGCCAAAACTGCCAATTACCAGCAGCATAAAGGCGGCATGGAAACCCAGATCGAAAGTGAAATCGAACATGAAAAGGCTGAAATAGGTGGTGAAAAAATAACAGGTCCATATCAAAACGGTGTATAATGAAAACAGGCCTATTCTTTTAATTTTCAGTATGCTGAGGAGACCTTCAAGCAGGCCATGGGCAAACTGCAGGATTTTTGCTACCAGTGGAATTTCCCGGATAAACCTCCAGAATACAAAAACTGCAGCCAGAACAAGCAGCATAACTCCCGCAAACCAGAGTTTGTAGGAATGACCCTCTGCAGCTGCCGTCTCAAGAGAAGATTTTTGCTTCAGCATATCCGAAACAAAGGCTGTGAGAATGTCGTACTCCAGCCCGAAAGCAGTAAGGGTGATGAGCAAAAGGAGTACCAAATCCAGACCTCGTTCTGCCAGAACCGTTCCTATAGAAGTGTTCAGGGGGATTTTTTCAGAAGTAAGGAGTACCGTGCAACGGGTGACTTCGCCTGCCCGTGGGAAAATCAGATTGGCAAAGTAGCCGGACATCACCGCCAGAAAACTGGATTTCAGGCTGGGATGGTAACCAATGGGATTAAACATCAGATTCCAGCGGGCCGCTCTCACCACATGGGCAATAAAGGTGGTGAGGAAGGTGGTGAATACAGCCCAGTAGTGGGCTTTTTTGATATCCACCCACATTTGATTGAAATCCATATCCTTGTAGGCATACCAAAGCAATGCCCCTGCGAGGCCCAAAGGAATCAGATACTGAAGTGCCTTTTTCATAAAGTGGCCGCAAAGAAAGGAATAAACATGTTTGCAGCCGCTTTGTCAGGTGGAAATTAATGGAACCCGCGGGTCGGTTTCCGCCCGGAAAGGAAAAAGCATTTCGTTTTTCCGGCAGAGAAATACAGAATTCGTATAAGATAGAATAATTTCCATCAGGAAATCAAAGCTTTATGAGTTTCAGCCTTCCGCTTTGAAGTGCGTTTTCCACTGCAACGAAGTATAGTCCGGGGGGTAAAGATCCAATGTCTTTCGTCGCTTCATTGATTTTCCAATCCCAGGAAATCAGATTTTTTCCTTCATAATTGAAAATAGAAACCCTCGAATCGGCATTTAAGCCTATCAATTTCAGGACGGAAGAGGCAGGATTTTCAACAATCAAAAAAGGGTTTGCCTTGTTGTTGTTTTTTATTTGCGCAAAGGATTGAATTTCAGCACTTTCCTTTCCGAAGTTGAATTGCCGGAGGCGATACATCAGGTTTTCTCCGTTGCAGGCAGGGGGCATGTGAAATGCCTGATATCCTTGTCCACCTGCGTTTTCACCGCTGGGATATTCGGTACGGAAATCAGAAAAGCTTTTGCCGTCGCATGAAAAGGCCAGTTCAAACCGGCTTATCCCTGAACCGGATGGTACTGCCCATGTCAGTTTTACAGGTTCTTTTTCATGGGTTCGGCTGGCACTGAAAAAAGAATTGCCGGACTGGAGGACTGCTTCATCGGGTTCGAGACTGCGGCCGGAAATGTAAAATTCAGAAAAGAAGGAAACGGTAAATTCCAGAAAATAGCCCCCTGCGGTAGGCACTTTCAGCACATCAGCGGGCCGGATAAACCGGAACTGTCCACCCAGAGGAGGATTATTTTCCAGCTCAAGGTCTTCACCCTGGCCGGAATACTGGTAAACGCCCAGATCCTGAAAACTGCGGATCCCCGGGTCTGCCAACTGCAGGTTTTGAAGTTCCTCCAAAGACAGGTAGAGCCGCACCTTTGCCGATTGCTGCAGCGGGTTTTCAGCCTGAATCAGAAAATTCCGGCTCAGGTAAGGAATGCTGTCGTGGTAGCGGATTCCAGCCCTAGTGTTTTTCATTTTCAACTGTACGCTTCCCGATCCGGCAAGGGCTTCCACCTCAGCCACCACTCCGGATGGATTGCCAAACCAAAGCCAGTTGTCAGACTCCGCATCAGCTACAGGGCTGAAGAAAGAGCTGTCGGCGCAGATGAGCTGTCGGGGTTCCAGATGAATGTCATCCAGACCGATACCCTCCATTTGATTGGAAATGTCAGATGAAAATCCAAATCGGAATCTCACCGCCGATTTGCTGACCAGCTGGCTCAGATCTACCCCGATACT
The DNA here is from genome assembly GCA_044359055.1 of Catalimonadaceae bacterium. Lineage (GTDB taxonomy): Bacteria > Bacteroidota > Bacteroidia > Cytophagales > Flexibacteraceae > CAMDMI01. Next base: position 1,657 of record JBIKMV010000184.1, on the reverse strand, counting down.
GTGCACTGTCCACCCGCCTGAAGAGCCCGACCATTGATGGGATCCGTGGTTGTACCACTGAGTTCCGGCACCTGTCATACCCACTTTTTTCCAGACATGGCCATCTTCTGAGGCTTCAACCCAGAGATAATCATAATCCTGTTCTATTTTGAAATTTCCATTGAAACTGAACTGGTACATGCCCTCTGCCTCACTCAGATCGAAGCAGGGAGATTCCAGATACGAAAGACTTCCAGCCGGATAGGGTCCCGAAAGGTTGGTGGCCCAAATGCGCAAACCATTGGCTGCTGTATCAATTACCTCCAGATTTTCAGCGGGTTTGCCCCATTGCCAAACATTGTTTTGCCCATAGCTGCGCCAGAAGCCGCTGCCCTGTTCGAAATTTTCATAGTAAGGATAACTCAGAATTCCGGGAGAAAAGAACATACTGATATTTCGGGTTGTATCATTTACCGGATACTGGTCGTTTTCGCCCCTTACCCAAACCTTAAAATCCTGTTGCCCCAGTAAGCCTTCGGGCAGAGGATTCGCAAATTCAAAATCCAGAGAGTCTCCTGCTGCCAGAAAAGGAATGATTTCTTCCACAAAACCGGTGGCAGGCAGAAAATAGCCAACCCGGATATGCTGGCACACACTGTCGGCAGAATTCAGAATCCGAATTTTTACTTTCTTTTGCTCACCGCTTACCACGCAACCACCGGAAGGAGAAAGCAGCTTTTTCATCACCATATCTTTGGGTGGTTTGCTTATCTTCAGATTGTCGAAAGCATATCCTTGCCCGTTATCCGGAACATCAGCCGACATGGTTCCTTGAAAAGAAAACCGAAACTGAAAACTGCTGCCGGGTGTCTGACCATTCAGTGCGGAGGTGAGATCCAGGCCATTGAATTTTTTCACCAATCCTGGGGTGTAATCCTGCTGCCAGAAGCGGATCCATTCTACCCAGGGCTCGCCATCGTTTACTCTGAAACTCAGGCTGCTGCCTTCGGGAATGTTGCCCAAAGGAAGCCAATCGAAGTCTACAGCCAGTTGCTGATTTGGTGCAATCTGGCTCATATTGAGGGTTATGATGATTTCTGCAACACCGGATTTGCCGTCAATTTTTGCCTTGTCTAGTTTCAGGCAGCGGCCTCCGAATGGTAAAGGTATACCGGTTATGCTGCTACTCATTCGGCCACCATTCTTGCTGTTGAAATCAATAGCGGATAAAGAATCGTGGGAGAAAAGGGGCTCATTCCTGCTTTCTTCGGGTAAATTTTCAAAATCAAAAGTCACAGGCAGGGAAGCGGAAGGATTGGCTACCTGCCTGAAGGTTCTTATCAGTGTGTCATTCAGCCTGTTGGCATCATCTGACAAGGAAAACCACAACCTGAGAACATAGGCACCGGGGTTGGATGGAATAAATAGATTGCTGAGCACTACCGTAGAAGAATCGCCCGGGGCCAGACTGATGCTGCGGTTGGTCTGCTTGATGTTGCCATTGTTCAATTGGGCAAAAAATGATACCGGTTTGTTTTGAAAAGGGGTATTCCCCACATTTCTAAGTAAAAGGGATGGTGGATTCTGTTTGCTCATTTCCTTACAGAATTGCCGGGCATTTCCGGGAGCATTTATTCGGATAAGGCCCAGGTCAGAAGCCCATGGACAAGAACCTGAT
>JBIKMV010000032.1:0-18792 GCA_044359055.1 Catalimonadaceae bacterium | reverse complement strand
CTGTAGGAAAGCGGAATCCTGCCGGCGTATGTTTCCAGCAACAACTTGGTCTCTTCAAAGTCCAGATCATCCTCCAAAATAAAAGCAGAAAACCCGGAATTGAATTCTTCAAAAGACTCAAATTCCAGTCCTGCGAGTTCGGCAATCAGGATTTCTCTGAAATCTGCCGGGCAGGATACCTGAAGCTGAATGTAGTGCATACTGCGGATGTTCACCTGCCCGTTTGACAACCGGCAAACGACTCTGTATCAATAAAATGAATGGAAAAATCGGCCTGTGATCGCTCTTTTACAAATATAATGGAGAAACCGGCCTCTGCCCTCGATGAAGTAAAATACCACTTGCCCGGCCCATCTGCAAAAAGGACATTGGCTGCCTTGAAAACAAGAATATCGGCAAATGACTCACTTTCTTCCAAATAAACCCTGTACTGAATACGGGCAGGGTTGGTGTCTACAAATACGGGTCCTTTCAATTGGCACCAGGCATTCTGGGCGCTTGCCTGTGAGCAAAACCCGCAAAAAAGGAACAAAGTTAATATCCTGATCAGGCGCATTTTACAATGTTAATGAATTCCTCAGCCTGCAAAGAGGCACCCCCTACCAGTCCGCCGTCTACATCGGGCATGGCAAAGAGTTCGGCAGCATTCGAGGATTTCACGCTGCCGCCGTAAAGGATAGGATTTTCGCCGGCAATGGTCTGACCAAACTTTCCGGCGACCAATTGCCTGATGAAGGCATGCATTTCCTGTGCCTGTGCCGAACTTGCGGTAAGGCCGGTGCCAATTGCCCAAACCGGTTCATAGGCAATAACCACTTTGCTCATTTCTTCTGGTGAAAGAGAAAAAAGGGCTTTTTCAATCTGCTCGCCTACCAATTCTTTTTCTTTGCCTGCCTGGCGCACTTCGATGGGTTCGCCGCAGCAAAAGATGGGATTTAGACCGGCCTCGAGAGATTTTTTTACCTTGATGGCAATCTTTTCATCGCTGTCGCCAAAAAGCATGCGCCGCTCACTGTGCCCAATCAGGGTATGGGTAATTCCTGCAGAAACAATCTGATCTGCAGACATTTCGCCTGTAAAAGCGCCTTGATTCTGGGCAGCTACATTCTGGGCAGCCACCGAAATACCCGAATCGCCCAAAGCCTCCCGGACCGGAACCAGAAAAAGGGCAGAAGGACAAACCATCAGTTCGGCATTGAATTTTTTTCCTTCGGCCAGTTGCCTGATTTGGCGGGCAAGCTCCAGCGCCTCAGGCAGGGTTTTGTGCATTTTCCAGTTGCCGGCAACAATTTTTTTTCTCATACAGGATCGGTTGGTTTTAGCAGATTGCTCCGGGTAATGACCCGAAATTAAGGCTCCAATATTCGGGCAATAAATCGGGTTTGACAAAAATGCGGAGCAACCTAGTCTTTCCGGGAGGCAGCAATTCAGCCGGACTTATATGTCATCTCAATCCGGTCATTACAGCTGAGGCAAACTACCACAGGCATGCCTGCTCAAAAAAGGCTTTCTACCTGTAGGAGAGAATCCTGTACCGTAACCTCTGGAATTGGGCCGGAAGCACCCGCAACCATCCTTGTTACCGGAAAATTGTGTCGCTCTGTTTTGCCACAACGGGCAATCGAAGATGGGTTTTCTCCGGTAAATCTGTCAATGGCAAATGCGTTTTTTTTTCGTTATTTCGGTTATGTAAAAAACCGAAGGCACAGGCTTATTTCTGGTGAAACTCATACTTTTGACCCACGATGGTTTGATTATATGGAAAAACGAAATGGTAATTCGAAACAATGCTTCTTTTTAGTATTACTGCCCAATGGTTGAAATTCCGCTTTCCGGTAGCCTAAGCCTTATGAGTCGAAATATTCAGGCCTGCCCCGATTTTACATCGGGGTACGGTTCTTGGGAGACCGGGGTGAGATGACCCGGATTGGTGAACCGAGGGAACAGAATACTGTTGGATAGAAAACTAAAATATTCAGTTTTTTCTTTAAATTTGACACCATGAGAACAGTAGAAATTAATACCTCAATTGTTGACGGCTATGTTGGGCTTTTGAATAACTTAAGCACCAGCAACAAGCTTGACCTAATATCGAAGTTGACTGCTTCAATTAAGACTGACCTGACAATCAAAAGTTCCTCGTTCAAAAAGTCTTTCGGTGCGTTTGACTCAAAAAAGTCTGCCGAAGAGATTATTGATGAAATTCGAAATAGCAGATCATCAACCAGACAAATAGAATCGTTTTGAAGAAATATCTCATTGACACAAACATTGCCATTTTCTACATGAAAGGCAAGTTTAACCTTGAAGCAAAGTTTGATAAGGTCTCAGTTGAAAATTGCTTCATTTCGGAAATGACTTTAGCAGAACTTAAATTTGGTGTTGAGAAAAGTGAAAAGAAAGAAAAGAATAAAAAAGTATTGGATTATTTCTTGACCGGGGTGCAAATACTTCCTATTTTTCACTCATTAGACTTGTACGCAAAAGAAAAAGCACGACTAGAAAAAGCGGGTACTCCTTTGGATGATTTTGATCTTTTAATTGGCGTGACTTCTGTGACCCACGATTTGACAATGGTAACCAACAACACAAATCATTTTAATCGTATCCAAGGAATAAAGTTAGAGGATTGAACGGCGAATAGCACAAATGCATAACATTCATCCTCAAAAGGGAGAGCCCCTACAAAAAAGCCCCCAACCGACAATCCTTATTTAGAGTATTACTGACCAATGGGTTGCCATTCTGCTTTAGGGGAGCTTACCAATGCAGGACACTGAAGGAGGTAAAAGTCAATCCAATTTTTTTGGCTTGGATGCAAAGCCTATTTTGCGGGCATGAAAAAGCAGCGTCCGGGCCAAACCGGTTCATGGTCGGTAACTTTTACCATTGCTCTGGCTTTGTTTAACCTTGGCTTGTTCGGGGTGTTGCTCCTTTCAGGCAATCAGTTGACAAAACTGGTGCGGCAAAATTTTGAGGTTCAAATCTTCATGCAGCAGGATTTTGACCCGGCCCGTGTCCCCGGATTCCTGAATACTCTGGCCGGAAAACCCTTTGTAGCAAAAAATGAAGCCGGCAAGCCCGAACTGATTTTTACCGGCAAACAGGAAGCGGGGTTGAAATTTATAAAAGAAACGGGTGAGGATTTTAACCGGTTTCTTGGAGAAAATCCGCTGCGGGATGCCTTCTCCATAAAAATTCAGGAAGCCTACATGAATGAAAGTCAACTGAAAAACATCCGAAAGGAACTGGAATCGATGCCCGGAGTTTTTGAAGTTATTTATGTAGAAAGCCTGGCCGGATCTATACAGCAAAATCTTTCCCGGATATCCATGATATTTCTAGTGATTACCAGCCTACTGCTCATCTCTGTAATCTGGCTCATTCGAAATACCATCCGCCTTTCGGTTTATTCAAGGCGCTTTCTTATCCGGAGTATGGTATTGGTCGGGGCAGAACCCTGGTTCATTCAAAAGCCTTTTGTCCTCAAAATGATGAAACAGGGATTTCTGGGTGGCACTGCAGCCGGCTTGGTTTTGCTGGCAGGTCTGCAATTGTCGTTGCAGTATTATCCGCCGCTTGAGCTGATTTTCAATCCCCTTCAACTGGGTATTTTGCTGGCTGCCCTGGTCCTGACCGGCTGCATCTTGGCGGGCATTTCAGGATGGCTTTCTGTAAGGAAATTTTCATTTCAGAAACTCGGGGATCTGCATTTCTATGGTTAGAGAGGAATAAAATCCTGCCCTGCAGGAAGACAGTATTTGAAATCCAATTACAGGTTTTAACCATGACCCCTGCTACTCCCAAAATCCTGATAAACGGCACACCGTTGCAGGTATCCTTCTGATAAAATGCACTTGCGCCTCTAACATCGGAAGGCGCCGCCAAATCTGCTTATACTTTCAAAACCCCCAAACCCCTTTTGGTGGGGACAAAAGAAAACTTCGAAAACCAGCCAAGCTTACAGGCTACTTTTACCGAATCAAATATAAACCCGTGATGCTCAAAGTCATCAACCAAAACATAGCCGTTTTCAGAAACCAGGTTTCGGGCAATACGGAGGTCCAGAATTTTTCCCTGAAGGGTATGCTCGCCGTCGACATGGATAAAATCGAAGGGAGCAGAAAAAGACAATGTTTTTTGAACTGCCTCTGACGAAGAAAATCCTTCAATCAAAAAATACTGAAGCAAATTGCCCTCCTTCTGAAGCTGTCTGTAGGTGGCGGCGGCACTCTCAAGACCCTGAGCCACATAGAGATTCGGGTCCACACCCACATAGGTTTTGGCACCCGGAACCGCCTTGGAAAAAACAACACCTGAATACCCGCTCCTTACCCCGAACTCAAGCAAAGAAGGATTTATCATTTCTTTCCCCAATTGATGGTAAAGCCGGAAATAATAGGGATAATATTGGTGGCTCAGCAACCAATCGTCACCCAAGCTTTCGTCGCCGGGGAGCCAGCAGGGATATCTTTTTCCATCTGCGCCGGTAAAAATTTCCTCCGAAGACTGGGCTTCCGAACTTTTCAGCTTTTCCCAGTCCAGAGCCTGAGGCATGCCCTCCAGAGAAAAATCAAATCCGGACTTGCACAACCGGATGGCTTCTTTCACCTCATTTGGGATCTGAAGAATGGCCACATCATGGGCAAGGCAACGGGTTTTGGCGCCCAGCATTTTCTGAATGGCTTCTAACTTATTCATCAATAGGGGTTTCTTTGTTTTACCGTCTCGTTGATTACTGCTATCTCTTCTGCCTTCAATACTGAATTTGCGGGCAGGGCAATGATGTCGAAATGATGACCGTTGATTCCACTCAGACTCCGGCAGAGGTCTGCCATTTTCAGAATTGAGGCTTCATCATAACCGATTTCGAAATGCGAAAAATCGCCTTTGTTTGTAAACCAAATAAATTGGGAATAACCACAGTCTGTCAGCACTTTAAAAGGCTGAAGTCTGTCGTTTCCAACCAGGTCAAACAAAGGAGGATTCCACTCGAATATGACATAAGGATTATGGGTTTTTAAAGTCCCTATTCCACCTCCGAGGGCCTTACCGTCGAAACCATCAATGTCGATTTTGATTACATCCACCCAACCCGGTCCGGCTTCCTTCAAACACTGATCCAGGGTTTTACCCATCACTTTTTTCTCGCCTGTAGAACTTCCCGTGGTGGGATCTTTTTTGTCTATGGCACTCACCATTTCAGCCGAATCAGAGAGGAGCGCAAATATTTTGGTGCATTTGTCCTTTACCGGTCTCAGGTTAAACTCCTGAAAACTGAAAAATTCTTCATCACCGTCAATACACAGATAGTGATCTATTACGCCGGGAAAATTGGTTTCCAGAAAGAGTACAGTATCGCCTACGGCTGCCCCTACATCCACCACATGCAATTGCTGCTTTTTGGCCGAAAGGGCCTCGAGCAATGAGAAAAGGGGCTGATTGAATTTGGGAATCTGCCTGCAAACCAGGCTATACCAGTGCCCATTGGTAAGAATAACCGGAAATCCATGAAGGCGACTGGATACCAATCCTTTGTAAGATTTAACTTGCCATTTCCAGAGGGTATTCCAGATTTTAGAAAGAAGCGGCAACCGCCTGAACGGGTAAAGGTACAGAAGCAGATTGTAAAAAAAACTAAAGAAAGGGCTGGTCCTGTGCAATGCCGAAAAAAGAAAAAGGGATTTGCGAAATCCCCTGATAAAAGTCTGAGTGAACCATACTGGATTCGAACCAGTGACCCCTACCCTGTCAAGGTAGTGCTCTAAACCAGCTGAGCTAATGATTCATTTCTGGTGGGCAAAGGTAAAAGGCCCAAAGAATTTTCCGAAACTTGCCCCAAAAAAAGAATATGCTGGTCAGAATTGTTCAACTGCACATCAAGCCCGAAAACCTGGACTTGTTTCTTTCTCTTTACGGAGGGCATCAGGCGCAAATCGGGGCTTTCAGGGGTTGTCATTCCTTAAAACTGCTGCAGGATGTGCAAAATCCGAATATGGTGGCTACCCTGAGCGAGTGGGAATCGGAAGAACACCTGAACCACTACCGCTTTTCTGAATTTTTTAAAACCCTCTGGACTCAGGTAAAACCCCTTTTCGAATCCTCAGCCAAGGCTTTTTCCTATCAAATTTACACGCCAAACCAAGCCTGAAATGCCGCAGTCGGACCTGATAAAAATGTATTTTCCTAAAGCAGATGCCCATAAACTGGCTTTGCTCAACCAATTACATGAAGGCTATGTGGACTGGAATGCCAAAATCAATCTGGTTTCGCGGTCTGATCTGGAAAATCTGATGGAGCGCCACATCCTCCATTCGCTTTCCCTGGCCTTGTTTTTTCAATTTCAGCCTTTCACCGAAATCATGGATCTGGGTACAGGCGGCGGATTTCCCGGTCTGCCCCTGGCCATCTGGTTTCCGGAAAGTCAGTTTACTCTGGTGGATTCCATCGGAAAAAAAATCAGGGTAGTGGAAGATCTGGCCGGGAGGCTGAATCTGAAAAATGTAAAAGTGCTGAACACCCGTGCCGAAAAAGTGGAAGGCCCCTTTGATTTTGTGGTAACCAGGGCAGTGGCCCCGGCAGAGGAACTGGTGAAATGGACCCGGGGAAAGTTTGCCCGGCACTACAGTCATGAACTGAAAAATGGCCTCCTCATGTGGAAAGGAGGTGACCTTAGCGAAGAACTGAAAGCAGTAAAAGCGCTTCATCCCCGCATATACAATCTGAAGGATTACATTCCACTCCCCTTTTTTGAAACCAAACAAATTGTGCACCTTCCCATGATTCAGGCCTCCTGATTTCTTCCTTTTTGCCATAAAAAACAGACAGATAAGAAAAGCCTGATATTTCAACATTTTCACTGCGCCTGCGCATTTTATTGGGGTTTGAATAATTGAACAGAAAATAAATGTAATTCATTTATTTTGAGCTGTTTAATTTCATTCTGCCCTTGCCCTATCCATGCAGCACAGAATTTTAATCGTAGAAGACGAAAAAATCATTGCCAAAGACCTTGAGCTGAGGCTCGAGCAAATGAAATATACAGTGGTGGGCAGCGTATCCACCGGAAAAGAGGCCATTGCAGTAATCAGAGAGCAACCGGTGGACCTGATTCTGATGGACATTATGATAGATGGCGACATAGATGGTATCGAAACAGCCAACCTGATTCATCAGCAATGGGACATTCCGGTCATTTTTCTTACAGCCTATGCCGACGAAAAAACATTTGAGCGGGCCAGTACCTCCGGACCTTTCGGCTACATCCTGAAGCCCTTTCAGGAACGGGACCTGGACCTCACCATCCGCATAGTCCTACAGAAATTTCAACTGGAGCAACAGATAAAAGCAAGTGAAATCCGGTACCGAAGCCTTTTCGAACAATCGCAGGATGCCATTCTCATTTTCGATAATGCCGGAAAAATTCTGGATGCCAACAAGGCCGCCATTGAAATCTATTCGCTAAATCCGGAAAAGCAGGGCCAATATCAGATCCGCGATCTGGTTCAGCCCAGAGAAAGGGCCCAGCTTCAAGTCTCTTTTGAGGAGTTTCTTAGCAAAGGAGAAATAAAAGGCAGATACAGATTTATAGACAAATATCTATCAATCAAATACATAGAATATCAGGCAAAAGCCAATTACCTGCCGGGCAATCACTTGGCTGTCATCCGTGATATTACCCAATCGGTTCAGGACCAGCGACAAATTGAGAATCTGGCCAAATTTCCCTCCGAAGCCCCGCACCCCGTTTTAAGGATTTCTACCGGGGGAGAGATTATATATGCCAACAAAGCAGCCAATATTTTCCTGAGCGAATGGCGGCCCAAGTATGAAAACAGCATACCCAATAATCTGATCGAAAGGTTAAGCCTGCTCAATGCCATTGAGCCCACCATGACCTTGAGCCTCAATATAAAAAACCGGTATTTTCTTTTGCTTTTTGTCTATGTGGCAAAGGGAGATTACATCAACATATACGGCACCGATATAACCCAGCAAAAGCAATCTGAAAGGCTGATAAACCATCAGAAAGACATCCTCGAGCTGATTGCCAAGGGCGAAAATCTGCAGAATGTACTGGAAAGAATCTGTGCCAAGATTCAACAGTTTATACCCGAATGCCTTTCGGCCATACACATCTGCGACTCTCTGAACAATACCCTGCATTTTGCAGCAGGGCCGCGGCTTCCTCTCAATTTTGTGGTCAACTTCCAGAAAATTCCAATCGGAAAAAACCAAACCACTGTAGGAGCTGTGGCCTTCAGCAAAGACCTGATGGTGGTAGAAAATATGTTGGAAGATTCTACCTGGAAAGAACGGGAACAGGAGATAAAAACAGCGGGACTAGTATCCGTTTGGGGGATGCCCGTTCTGGGGCAAAACGATGAAGTTCTGGCTGTTATATCCATTTTTTATCAAAGCCAGCACAAACCCACCACCACCGAAATCACTTTGGTAAACATGGCCTGCAAGCTTATCGGTATTGCCGTGGAGAAGGAAGCGAGCTACCAAAGCCTTACCAAGCACTCTCTGGCCTTCGAAAACATAGCCGATGCTGTTGTGCTGACCGACCTTGATGGCATCATCACCGAGTGGAGCCCCTCCGCAGAGCGGATTTTCCAGTACCCCAAATCAGAAATTCTGGGTAAAAAGTTTCAGGAGGCCCCATTTCTTGCCGAAGGGCCGGCCATCGAAAATGCCATCCACACCTATTTCAGGCAACCGGAAGACAACCACCTCAGATATTCCAAGGAAATAGAATTTCTGAACAAGTCGGGGCCGGGCGGTATCGCCGAACTGAATGTGGTAAAACTGAAAGACAATGTGGGAAATGTGCAGGGTACCCTCTTTGTATTCAGCGATATTACCGAAAAGAAAAAGGTGGAACAGGCCCTGCGCACCTCCGAAAGCTACCTGAAAGCCATTTTCGACAATACCATTCAATCCTTCATTCTCCTGGATTTGAAATTTAAAATACTGGCTTTCAATAAGGAAGCCTTTGATTTTATTTCAGAAATAACAGGAAAAAAACTGTCTTCGGGCGAATTGCTCACCGACTTCTGGTTCGAAAACGAAGTGGAGCACTTTGTGTCTGTCTCCTCTAGGGCCATGGGGGGTGAGTATGTAAAATTTGAGGAAAAAATAGAAGACTACAAAGGAGTGCCCATTTGGCTGGAAATCAATTTTCTGCCTGTTTACGACGACGACAATCACCTGACCAACATCTGCTTTACCGCCCTCGATATATCAGAGCGCAAAAATGCCGAACTCGACCTCGCCAGCAGCGAAGCCCGTTTCCGGTCTCTGGTGCAGAACTCATCCGATATCGTTACGGTGCTGGACCGCAAAGGCGCCATCAGCTATACCTCCGAATCTACCCACCGAATGCTCGGCTTCAACAGCGAAGAACTCATCGGCAAGCCGCTGGAAGACCTGATCATTGAAGAAGAAAAATCAGGTTTTCATCAGTTCATCAGCGAGGTGATGGAGCATCCCCACGAAACCCGGACATTTGAATATACCCTCAGAAATGCAAGCGGAAAATCCATGGTGCTGCAATCGGTATTCAACAACCTGCTCGATGTGGAAGAAATTCAGGGTGTGGTGGTAAACTCCCGGGATATCACCCAGAAAAAAGAGGCCGAAACCGAATTGAAAAAGACCAACTTTGAGCTCGACAGTTTTGTTTACCGTGCTTCCCACGATCTGCGGGCACCCCTTCGCTCCGTGCTGGGTCTGCTCAACCTCATCAAAATTGAGCCGGAAGACAAAACCAGGTCAAGTTACCTCAGCCTTGCCGAAAAAAGCATCAACAAACTCGATTCCTTTATCCTCGACCTTACCAATTTCAGCCGCAATACCCGGCTCGAAATCAAGAAGGAGAAAATTGATTTTCATGCCCTCATTGCCGAATGTATCGACAATCTGAAATACATGGAAAACGCCGGGCGTGTAAAGCCCATCATAGAAATAAAGGAATCGGAGCCCTTTCTGAGCGACCCCGGACGCATGGCCATTTTGTTTCAGAATCTGATATCAAATGCCATAAAATACCAGAAACTCTATGTGGATTCGTTTGTGAAAATTTCCATAGAGGTCCGGGAATCAGGTGCTTACATTCAGGTAGCAGACAATGGGAAAGGCATTTCGGCAGAATACCTGGATAAAATTTTTGAAATGTTTTTCAGAGCCTCCGAAGATTCTTACGGTTCCGGGTTGGGCTTGTACATCACCCGGCAGGTTGTAGAAAAACTGCAGGGCAAAATTGAAGTGGAATCCGTTTTCAGCGAAGGAACCACCTTCAAAGTATGGCTCCCCCACCCCGTTAAAAAACAGGAAGAACTTCATGCTGCCCCGGAGCAACACTGATTTTTCATCCGGCATGGGGGTTTCCGGGAGCGTGTACGGGTCATTTTGCTACCTTGCCGAGGCAATTGGCAAGACACCATGGATCAGAAAAAACCCATTACCGACCTTTCGCGGCTATGCACCTGGATGGACTGGGAAGGCGAAATCCCCCCTGCGGAGGAAGATTTGAAAAACTGGCTGATCCTGCGGATTGGCGATATGCTGCAACATCAGGGCGAAAGACTAATGCAGGCTTTTTACCGGCTCGATATTTCCGAAGATAAGGTAAAAGATATTTTTGCCAACCATTTGCCCGTGTTCTGGCCCGAACTCTTGGCCGGCCTCGTACTGGAAAGAGAAAAACAAAGAGCCGCCTGGCGATTGAAATATCAGGAAAAAGACAAAAATTCCTGATCTAGCGGCCACAGCCCCAGGGATGCAAAGGACAAGCAGGCGATACATAGAACCTGCGCAGATGAATAGGTATTGCAAACATCTGGACCCGGAATAAATTCTCAAATTTATGTTCCGGATTTTACCAAACCGGCTGCCGGTTTCCGGGGCCCCTGGATAAAAATCACCGAAAAAGGAAATGCCCGAAAAAGCAAATGCTGTCTCCGGTATGTTACTTTTGCGACCGACATGCCAAAACCATCGCTTCCGGGTTTCATTGCCAGAAGACTTCAGTTTTCGGGGTCAGAATCTTTTTCCTTTACTGCCATTCGGGTGGCCAGGATTTCGGTGGGTCTTGCAACAGCCATCCTCATCGTTTCGGTATTGATTTACAGTGGCTACCGGGAGGAAATTTACAAAAGGATGTTTTCGGTAGGGGGTCACATTGCGGTAAGGCAATTCACTACCGGGAGCCTTTATGAAGAAAAGCCTCAGGATAGCCGCATGCCGGAAATCCGGCAACTCGGCAAGGCACCCTTTATCCGTCACATTCAAAGTTTTGCCATGAAGCCTGCCCTTATCAGTGCGGAAGGAGAAGTGGCAGGGATTGTCCTGAAAGGCATAGGCAATGATTTCAATTACCAGGATTTCAAACCCAATTTTTCGGTCCCTCCGCAAAGAAACTTTCCCGCCGAGAGTGAATTGTGGATCAGCCTGAAAATGGCAAAAATGCTCAGGCTGAAGCTGGGAAATGAAGTAGTCCTGTTTTTCATGCAGGACCCCCCGCGGTACCGGAAAGTTAAAATTTCAGCCATCTACCAGACCGGAATCGAACAACTGGACGACAATCTGGCTCTTGTTTCCCTCGGCATGATCCGGGAAATGAACGGCTGGAAAGAAAATCAGGTCGGGGGATTTGAGATTTTTATCACTGATTTTTCAAACTTCGAATCGGTTTACACACGAATCCTGGGTCTTCTTCCCTACCATCTGGCAGCCGAACCGGTGACCATTTCACAGGCGCAGATGTTCGAATGGCTCAATGTAATCGGTCGGAATGTCCTGATTATGTTTATCCTCGTTTCGGTGGTGGCAGGTTTCAACATGGCGGCTACTTTGCTCATTCTGGTGATGGAGCGAAGGAAAATGATTGGCACCATGAAAACCATGGGGGCATCGGACGCAGTAATCCGCAAAATATTTATTTACAATGGTTTACAAACTATGGGCAAGGGCATGATTCTGGGAAACCTGATCGCCCTGATGCTCTGCGGCCTGCAATATCAGTTTCATCTTATCCCCCTCGACCCCGACAACTACTATCTTTCCTTTGTGCCCGTTGCCTGGACCTGGACTGGATTCCTGGGCATCAATGCGGGCATTTTTGTGCTGGCTTGGCTGGCCCTGCTGCTGCCTGTAAGAATGGTGAACAGGATAGAACCTGCTGAAGCTGTCCGAACCGTGTAAAGGGATGCTTCATCTGTTCTGTTGGTCCCTCAAACCTTTTCAGCCTTCCCGGGAACCAGCACATGCAGGGCAGAGGGGATAATTGAAATATCAACCCTGCCTTCAAAAATCACAGGTTCGCCGTCTATATGACCCGGACTTGGATGATCAAAATAAAAAGTTACCGCATCTGTTTGGGAACATTCAAAATAGGCTGAAGAGGCAATGCTGCCATTCATCAGTCTGTAAAACAGTGCCGGAGCGGCCCAAACAGGGAAAGCACGGATGCAGACCATTTGAAAAAGACCATCGCAAACCGATGCACCAGGAGCAATGATGGCATTGTTACCATATTGCGATCCATTGGCTATGCTCAGCGTAAAAGGGCTTTCCTGCACCTTCCTGCCTTGCATTTCAAATGAAAAACTTTCAGGCCGGTAAGAGAAAAAACTGAATGCCGCAGACTTCAGATATTGAAAAAATCCCCTTCCTTTTCGGGAGGCAAACAAATGGGCAACCTTTCCCTCAAAGCCCATTCCGGCGGTAAGAAAAAAAAATCTAGAACCCCATTTTCCTGCATCCATCCGGATGGTTTCTGCTTCCAGACATTGAAAAAGCGCCTTGATGGGGTCCATGTGGTAGCCAAGATGCCGGGCGAGGCCATTTCCTGAACCCATAGGAATGAGGCCCATAGCAGCAGAAGTGCCCATGAGTCCGCTTGCGACTTCATTCATGGTGCCATCGCCGCCCATGGCAAGGCACACCGCAAAGTCCTGTGCAGCGGCATTCCGGGCCAGTTCGGTGGCATGTCCGGGGTAGCGGGTTTCGAATACCGAAAGCTCCTGACCCGTAGCCGAATGATACGCCCTGCACAGGTCGGAAATCAGCTTGTTTCTGGACGCTTTTGTCCTGGCCGAACCCGCTGCAGGGTTCACTATCAGCGCAAATTTCCTTCCGGTATAATTCTCCATTTTCTCAAATAAAAAGGCAACCGGATGGCTGCCTTTTTATGAACAGATAAAGCAAATTAAACTCAAATTGTCGGCATTCGGCCGAAGGAAAACCTTCAATCCGGCATCCTATAAACCAAACTCAGAGCGGATATCCTGAACCCAGTCCAGTTTTTCCCATCCGAAAAAGGTGATTTTTTTGGCTGATGTGGTGCGAACTTCGGTCTTTACACCTCCGCTTTCGGTAACAGAAACATAATTTACCTCCACATCTTTTTCAAAACTTTCTCTTCCCATATGACCGTAGGCGGCCGTCTCGGAGTAAATGGGATTTTTCAATCCAAAGCGGTCAATGATAGACTTGGGCTTGAAGAAATTTTTGAAACGCTTTTCAATGCGGGCAGAAAGTTCACCGTCGCTCAGGCCGATTTTGCAGGTTCCATAAGTATTCACATTGATTGAAACCGGCTCTGCAACCCCGATGGCATAGGAAACCTGAACCAAAGCCTGACTTGAAACTCCGGCTGAAACCAAATTTTTTGCCAGGTGACGGGCTGCATAGGCAGCGCTGCGGTCCACTTTAGAAGGATCTTTTCCTGAAAAAGCCCCTCCCCCGTGTGCGCCCCTTCCGCCAAAGGTGTCTACGATGATTTTACGGCCAGTAAGTCCGGTATCTCCATGGGGACCTCCGATGATGAAAACGCCGGTAGGATTGATGTAATACTTAATCTGATTGTTGAACAAACGGGTTACCCTTTCAGGAAGCTTGGCTGTTACCCTGGGAATCAGATATTGGTGGATGTCCTGTGAAATCTTATCGGTCATGGCCTTGTCTGCGGTTTCTTTTGCAGATTTTGAATCATTGGCCGGTTTCACAAAATCGTCGTGCTGCGTACTTACCACAATAGCATCGATGCGGATGGGCTCATTGGAGTCTGAATATTCAATGGTTACCTGAGATTTGGCATCCGGTCTGAGGTAGGTCATTACCTTTCCTTCTTTTCGGATGGCTGCCAGTTCTTTAACCAGAAGATGCGACAATTCAAGTGTGAGGGGCATCAGATTGTCGGTTTCGGTGGTGGCGTAACCAAACATCATACCCTGATCTCCTGCGCCCTGCTCTTTGAATGCTCCTTCGCCCTCATTAACCCCTTGGGCAATGTCGGGAGACTGAGAATGAAGCGCAGAAATAACGGCACAGGACTTCGCATCGAACATATACTCGTCGCTGTTGTAACCGATTTTTTCAACGGTTTTGCGGGCAACTTCCTGTACATCCACATAGGCTTTGGTGGTAATTTCACCGGCCAAAACCACAAGTCCTGTTGTGACAAGTGTTTCGCAGGCAACCCTTGAATCAGGATCCTGAGACAGCATAGAATCTAAAATGGCATCCGAAATCTGATCGGCAACCTTATCGGGATGGCCTTCGGAAACGGATTCGGATGTGAATAAGTATGGCATCTGAACTGTTAAAAAATTGAGGCGCAAAAATATAAGTAAGGATGAATGAAACCAGCCTGTTTAAAAAAATAATATAAAAGGCTGCATTTTAAATAATTACAACATCAAGCCATGAAAAAAAATACTGCAGGGTATTTCTCCCATTCTGGTTCAGGCTCTTTTTTCCACTCAGATACCATCTTCGTTCTGATGGTTTCCCGGTGGCCCAAAAGGTCAGATGCAAATCCGAGGCGGGTTTCAGATTTCAGATTTTCCATAAACGAGCTCCAAATTTTCTGATTGCGGTATGGTGTTTCAATAAAAATCTGTGTCTGATTACGGGCCGCAGATTCTCGTTCAAACTGCTTGATCTTTTGGGCCTTATCTTTCTCATCAATGGGCAAATAGCCATGAAATGCAAAGGCCTGTCCCGATAAACCCGATGCCATCAGGGCAAGGAAAACAGAAGAAGGTCCTGCCAGAGGCTTTACCCGAATGCCCTGCCTGTGGGCCTCTGCTACCAGAAGCGCACCCGGATCGGCAATGCCCGGACATCCGGATTCCGACATCAGAATACCCGACTTTTTTTCGTTCAGCAGGGCAATCATTTTTTTTATCTCAATCTCAGTGGTATCCTTTTTTACCACCTCAAGCCGGAGGCTGTCCAGAGCAATACCCAGCTTCAGCGAAGAAATAAAGCGCCTGCAGGTCCTTTCGTTTTCCACAAAAAACAGGCCACAGGATTGCAGCAGAGACCGGTAATCTGCACCAATCCAGTCGGGGATTTCGGTTTCAGACAAAGGCACCGGCAGCAAATACAGGCAGGCCCGGGATGGGAATGAGGATTGACTTTCCATTGGGGTTCAAATCAAGTGAAGATTGGTGTAATCCCAAATCATACCAAAGCCAACTGAGGGATCCGGAGAGATTGAAAATCGAAAATTCATAAGATTTTTTCCTTTCCCCCGGCTAAACGGCACACTCCAAAAAAAATACAAGTTTCTGTGGGCGATTGCAGGGTAATATCTGCATCCTAATCTCAGTTCAGCAGAAAATGTACCTTCAAACCAGGTGAATTTCACACTCAGGAATGCGAAAAAAAAGGAAGACTGACCCTGAAAAACTGCAGAAATCAATATTTTGCTGTAACTTTGGTTTCACTTTCCATAAAACACTCTTTACCAAAGGGTCATGAGATGACGGAAAGACAGCTATCATACACAAAGTCTCCTCTGAGATTAAAAACAAAGCAAAGGCCTCTGTTTGAAACCGATGTCAAAATTACCTGATTGGACTGCTGCAGGAATGAAACTAAAATCCGGGTTTTTGCTGCCCGGAATTTTCATTCTGAGTTGCGGAATGTGGATAGGCAGTACATGGTCGGGAAAAAACAGGTCGAAAGAGGAAGACCTGATCATCATCAACTCCATCAAATTCAGAGAATTGCTGAGTCTGATTCACACAGATTATATCGATAAAACCGACACCGACTCCCTTGCTGATGCTGCCCTCGGCTCCCTGGTTGACGAACTGGACCCGCACTCGGTTTACATTTCAAAAAAGGATGTATTCGAAGGTTCTGCCCAGCTGGAAAGTCACTTTGAGGGCATAGGGGCTGAGTTTCAGTTTATAGATGATACCATCTGGGTGAGCACCCTCACACCGGGAAGTCCGGCCGAAAAAGCAGGGCTGCTTACCGGCGACCGGATTCTTAAGGTCAACCGGATTGCCATAAGCGGAGTAAACATCAGCCATCAGGAAATCACCAAACTGGTGCGCGGACCCAAAGGCAGTCAGTGCATGCTGGAGATTCAGCGTTCAGGAGTCGAAACGCCTCTTAATCTGCCGGTTATCCGTGATAAAATCCAAAGCAGGAGTCTGGATTATGCGGGTCACACCGAGAGTGGTGTTGGCTTTATCAAGTGCAGCCGGTTTACCCAAACCACCGCCATCGAAATGCGGGAAGCCCTGATCGAACTGCTTTCTCAAGGAATGAAATCGCTGGTACTGGACCTTCGGGACAACCCCGGCGGTTATGTATCTGCTGCTATCAAAGTGGCCGATGAATTTCTTCCTGAAAATCAACTGATTGTATACACCGAAGGCAGAAATACAGAACATAACACCCGAACCTTGGCCTCCTCTGTTGGATTGTTTGAAAGGGGAAATCTGGTGGTTCTGGTCAATGAAAACACGGCATCTGCTGCCGAAATCGTAACCGGTTCGCTTCAGGACAACGACAGGGCTCTAGTGGTAGGCCGGCGCTCTTTTGGCAAAGGGCTGGTTCAGGCACCCATCACCCTCACAGACGGTTCCATGGTGAGGCTCACCATTTCAAGGTATTTTTCTCCCAGCGGAAGGTGTATTCAAAAAGGCTTTCAGCGAAGAAAAAGACAGGCTTTTTTCAGGGAAACCGAGAGCCCTGCTTTATTGGCCGGAAACCGGTTTAAAGACAGCCTCAAAACAAAGGGGCGGCCTGTATTTAAAACCCGCCTTGGAAGAAAAGTCCTGGGCGGTGGGGGCATCAACCCGGATTTTCTGGTACTCCGCGATAGCCTTCTCCACCATGAAAAGGTAACAGGATGGGTAGAAAAATCCATGCTTCAGGCTTTCGTTTTGAAATATTTCAATACCCACCGGCGGAACCTTGAAACTTTCAACCCGGATGAATTTGCCAGGCTTTTCACCCTGAATTCGGGATTAGACCGTGACCTTCAGCAACATCTGATATCGTATGGAACAGATCTTTCTGTAAAGGAATTTGAAAGAA
Organism: Catalimonadaceae bacterium; assembly: GCA_044359055.1. GTDB lineage: Bacteria > Bacteroidota > Bacteroidia > Cytophagales > Flexibacteraceae > CAMDMI01. The sequence continues at coordinate 1,443 of JBIKMV010000032.1, read as the reverse complement.
TGAAACCCGCCCTGCACCATTATCTCAAATCTGCCCTGGCAAAGTGTCTATGGGGTTATGAAGGATTTTTCAAAGTCATGGAGATTCAGGACAATGAATTAAAGAAAGCCCTGAGTCTGGCGCCGAAATCAGGTAAAACCCTCGACCACCTCACAGCACTGAAATCCAAAGAACCAAAGCATACCGACTGACCGGAAAATGAAACACTTGAAATTCATTTTTTTGACAGGCATCCTGCTTTCCTGCACCGAAATTTTTGCTCAGGCCCGGTTTAGAAAATCCTCTGACTCAACAATAAAGGTAATCAAAGCCGAAGAGAGGCTTAAACTTGAGAACATTGAAAAACTGGTGGAAGCAACCCGGAATTTTGAGAATCTTGAGCCCGGAAAAAAATTTACCATTCTCGCCCCCAACAACAAAGCTTTCAAGCGTCTGAACTCTAAAACGATTGATTACCTGCTCAGTCCGGAACACCAGTCAGATTTAAATGACATGCTTTCACACCATACCATCGAAGGCCGGTACACCGAAAAGCAAATTCGTGCACAAATAGAAAAAGAAGGTGGAAAGACCTATTTTAAAACGCTGTCAGGTTTCAGCCTGATGGTATATCTGGACAAGGATAATACCATCATTTTCGTGGATCAGAACAACCGGAAAATCAGAATGGTGGAGCCCAATTATGGAAAAGGCGATAATATCATCCACATCATAGATGGGGTCATTCTTCCCTACTCTTCAATTTATTAAAATTTCATTTTGTGATGTTGGCATATTGCCCACATTTGCCGCATGATTGCACTGTTTGAAGCAGGGGGCACCAAAACGGAGTTGTGGCTGGGAAACGGAGAACAAACCATTGTTATTCCAGGTCCGGGAATCAACCCCTACATCCAGGATGATGGAGAAATATTTCTTCGGCTGGAAATATTTTTTCACAACAAAGAAGTTGACCCTCAAATCATTACACATGTCTTTTATTTCGGAGCCGGCTGTGCACAGGCCATGCAGGTGAGCCGGATAGAGAAATTGCTGATGCGATTTTTCCCCGGTTCCAGCATAGCGGTTGAGTCTGATTTGCTGGGTTCGGCCCTCGCCCTTTGCGGTTCTGATCCGGGCTTTGTCGGCATTCTGGGAACCGGCTCCAATGCCTGCTTTTTTGACGGAAAAAAAATTAGACGCCAAATGGTTTCGCTCGGATTCTGGCTTGGTGACGAAGGAAGCGGAGGCTACATCGGAAAACGCATTTTCACCGACTGGCTGAAAAACAGGCTTCCCGCCTGGTTCGAATCTGAACTGACTGAGATATTTCCTATAGCAAAAAACCAGGCTCTGGAATTTATTTATTCCGATAAAAGCCCCAACAAAACCCTTGCTTCACTTGCCCGGCTGGCATTCGAACACAGGCATACGGAATACAGTGAAGGAATAATAAGGCAAAGT
>JBIKMV010000183.1:0-5643 GCA_044359055.1 Catalimonadaceae bacterium | reverse complement strand
AAGCTGCAGATGTAGAAAAACAAGACCCGGAAAAACCGCTCTACAAAAAATATTTTATGCACGGCACCAGCCATCACCTCGGCCTCGATGTGCACGACCTGGGATCCAAATACAGGTTTATCGAACCGGGCATGGTTTTTACCTGTGAACCCGGAATTTACATACCGGAAGAGGGCATCGGCATTCGCCTGGAAAATAATTTTCTGGTGACTGAAACCGATCCGGAGGATCTTATGGCATCCATCCCCCTGGAAATAAGTGATATAGAAAAATGGATGAGCCGCTAAGCCAGAGAAAAATGACAATCAAAGTAAAAATCATCAATCAATCGGTCTTTGGGCTGCCAGCCTATCAGACCGAAGAATCGGCCGGTATGGACCTTAGGGCAAATATTGCAGAGCCTTTAACCCTGCAATCGCTCGAGCGACAGCTGATTCCCACAGGCCTGTACATCGAGTTGCCCCCCGGAACCGAGGCACAGATCCGGCCCCGTTCCGGTCTGGCATTCAAGCATGGGCTCACAGTGCTGAACTCCCCCGGAACCGTAGATTCCGACTACCGGGGCGAAATCAAAGTATTGCTTGTCAACCTTTCGCATGAACCTTTTATCATCAACCCCGGTGAGCGCATTGCCCAGATGGTGGTAGCCCGCCATGAAAGGGTAGAATGGGAGGCCGCAACCGAACTCGCTGATTCAGAACGCGGTGCAGGTGGATATGGCAGTACCGGTAAACATTGATTCCGATAGTACCCGGATCTATATTTCAAATTCAGACACATTGATATTCAAAAAAAATGAAAAAAATAGTTTTCCCGGCCCTGATGGCCATTTCTCCGTATTTGAGCCATGCACAAAGCAAAACCATGCCTAAAACCGGTACAGCCATGATGCGGCAGAAAATGCAAATGGAATCCAATCCTCTGCTGGAAGACTGGTCCGGTAACTTTGGTGGCCTTCCCCCATTTTCGAAAGTTAAGGTCGAATATTTTATTCCTGCCTTTAATCTGGCTATGGGATTGTACGAATCTGAAATTCAATCGATTGCCGGCAATCAGGCTACCCCTGATTTTGACAATACCATTGAAGCTCTGGAAAAAGCGGGAGAAAAATTTTCGCATATCAGAGCCATTTACGGCGTTTGGTCGTCCAATATGAATTCACCTGAATTTGAAAAAACAGAGGCCGAAATGGAACCCCGTCTTGCTGCCTTTCAGGATAAGATTTTTCAGAATCAGGACCTTTTCCAACGAATTGAGGCCTTGCATCAGTCGGATGTGGCCAAAAGTTTAAAACCCGACCAGAAGAGACTGCTGGAAAAAAGATACCGCCAGTTTGTAATGGCCGGTGCAAAGCTGGATGAGGCTGGCCGTGCCAGAGTTTCTGAAATCAACCAGCAACTGGCTGCCCGGTACACCAAGTTCAGTCAGAATCTGCTGGCCGATGAAAACCAGAAATTTCTTGAAATAAACAAGGAAGATGACCTGACCGGTTTGCCCCAAAACCTGAAAGAGGCTGCAGCAAGGGCCGCCGAAACCCGGGGACTGAAGGGTGCATGGGTAATCAACAATACCCGTTCTTCCCTTGAGCCATTTCTGGAATTTGCCGACAACCGCGAACTGCGGGAAAAAGCATGGCGGATGTTTGTAAACAGAGGCGACAATGGCGATGCCAGCGACAACAACTCCCTGATATCTGAAATTTTGCAGCTTCGGGCCGAAAGAGCGCAGTTGCTCGGATACAAAACCCATGCCCACTGGAGGCTTCAGAATACCATGGCCAAAACCCCGGAAAAAGCCATGGACCTGATGATGAGCGTATGGAAGCCGGCCCTGGAACTGGTAAAAAGAGAAGTAGCAGATATGCAGGCCATTGCGGACAAAGAAGGGAAAGGCGTGAAAATCGAAGCCTGGGATTACCGCTACTACGCCGAAAAAGTAAGGAAAGCTAAGTATGATCTGGACCAGAATGAAATCAAGCCCTACATGCAACTCGATAAACTGAGGGAGGGCATGTTTTGGGTGGCAGGACAACTATTTGGGCTTTCGTTCAGGCCCCTGCAGGATGTGCAGGTTTTCCATCCGGATGTGCAGGTGTATGAGGTGGTAAAAAAGGACAAACAAAAAACCATCGGACTCTGGTATTTCGATCCTTATGCCCGGCCCGGAAAGAGATCCGGAGCCTGGATGACCGCCTACCGCGACCAAAGCAGGATGAAAGGCAAGGAGGTGATAACCCTAGTATCGAACAATTCGAATTTTGTAAAAGGCGGTCCCGGCGAGCCGGTATTGATTTCATGGGACGATGCAGAGACCCTGTTTCATGAATTTGGTCATGCCCTGCACGGGCTTTGTTCAGATGTGACCTATCCAAGCCTTTCGGGCACCAATGTACCCCAGGACTATGTGGAGTTTCCATCTCAGATTCTGGAGAGGTGGCTCAGTACCCCCGAGGTTTTGGGGAAATTTGCCCTCCATTACCAAACCGGAAAGCCTATACCGGATGCTCTGGTGAAAAAAATAGAGGCGGCAAGGAAATTTAATCAGGGATTTTCTACCGTAGAAGCCACGGCTTCGGCTTTGGTGGATATGCAATTGCATCTGGCCGGCAGCGAAAAAATAGACCCCGACCAGTTTGAGCAACAAGCACTGGAAAAGCTGACGATGCCAAAAGAAATGGTGATGCGGCACCGATGTCCCCATTTTGGCCATATTTTTTCAGGAGATGAGTACTCGGCGGGATACTACAGCTACCTGTGGTCGGATGTGATCAGTGCCGATGCATATGAAGCCTTTAAAGAAGCAGGCGGACCTTATGACAGGGCAGTGGCCAAAAGGCTGCATGATTTTGTATTCAGCATAGGCGACAATATGGACCAATCTGAGGCCTACCGCAGGTTTCGGGGCCGCGAACCCAAACCCGATGCACTGATGAAAAACAGGGGTTTGTAAGATTTTCTCCTTCAGGTTGCCGATGTTTTTTTAAACCAGGTCCGGATTAATTGCCCGGATGCAATCTGGCAAAAGCAATAAAATCCGTGACTGCCGGCTGCAGGCCCTCCTGCCGCATCAGCGTAGCAATCTGCCCCCGGTGGTAGCTGCCGTGGTTGAAAATATGGGTCAGAATGTCGGACAAAACCGATCGGCTCTCCGTGCCATTCAACAGGCGGTAGTCGTATGATTTTGATAAATCGGTTTCCGTTTCCAACAACTGTGCCCAGGCCCGGGCATTTTTTTCCATCAAATCCTGCAACAGCAACGGCTCAACCAAATCAAAAACGCCGGGCCCGGAATAAGGAATACCCGACAAACGGCTTTGCCACAGCTGCTCTGCCACCACAACATGAGACAATTTGGCCCACATTTCTTCACTTCCATTCTGATCGGTAAGGGCCTGAAATACGGTTTTGTTTGCCCAAATGTTGTAGGCAAGCATGCGCTCAAAGTGTTTTTTCATTCTTCGAAATCTCTTGTTTCATGCAGGGTACCCAAACCAGCCGGTGCCCTCATTTCAAAACGGCAAAGGGAAGATCTGACCCGGACCAAAACAACAAAAAGAAAGGTGAAAAACCTACCCTTTTTCTTTCTCAAGGGTTTCTTGACCAAACCGATGGATCGGTTTCAGCTTTTTCCTTCCCCCGACCTAGATGATTTCCCGGTTGCACCGGCCCGGGACTTACCAGGTTTTGCGGCTTTTTCTTTTTTGCTGTTTTCCTTCAATGCTTTTTCACCTGCTTTGGCATGTTTTTTCATGGCCTTACGGGCCTCTTTTTCCAGTTCGTCCTGAACCTCAGCCATACGCTTGGTTATGGATTTTCCGGCCGACTTTACATCCTTCTTCAGCTTTTTGGATAATGTAGGATGATATTCCTGCAAAATAGCCAGAATGCCATCTTCCAGTTTTTGGGTCAGTTCGCTGTTTTTGTCTTTTCCCATGTTTTGAAGGTTTTGGAGATGCAATAAAACCCAGACCGGTCAATAAAAGATTATCTGCCCGTTAAACCCATATTATTTTTTCGTTTTTCCCTTTCAAACTCCAGCATTTTCCGGACCTCCTCTGACTTTTCCCCGACTCCTTTTTTCCATATTTCGTAGGCATTACCAAATTCGTTCCGGGGTCTGTGCTGCTTGAGCCTTTCCAGTTCGAGGATTTTTTCATTTACCAAGGCCTCGTCCCGCTCCAGAAAAGCGGCTGAAAATTTTCTCCAAATCCAATCCACTGCCCCGGGTCCGGGATGAATCAAATCAGACTCAAAATACCGGTAATCACGGAGTTCATCCAGAACAAGCTCGTACGAGGGAAAATAATATACTCCGGGTAAGGTCTTACAAAGGCTTTCTGCTGCCACCCTCAAAATGGATTTGCTCAGGGAATTATCCGCTAAACCATCCCTTGTATGCCGTACAGGGCTGATGGTTAAGAGCACTTTACCCTTTGAATTCTGCTTCCGCCATTCCAGAATCCAGATTTTCCATTTTTCGGCCAGTTCTGCCGGTTGGCTGATTTGTTTTCGAAACAGCTTTGAGGGTTGTTTATGGCATTTTCCAACCCTTCCTAAAATTTCATGTTCATACCAAAAGGCTGTTCCCCAGGTCATTACAAACCAATCGACAGAATCAAAAAAGGCTCTGGCTTCATTTCTGGCTGCTGAAATCTGCATGGTAAGTTCACTTTCGGAGGCCGCAGAAAAATGGGAACTCAGCCAGTAATTGAGCCAAACTCCCCCATTTTCAAAGTTATACCTCAATAATTCATCCAAGGGAAGAAATAGCAATTCTCCCAAAACAAGGGGATGATACACCACTCCGAGGGGATTGACGAGCGAAGGGTATCCGAAGGTTGTTAGGTTAGGCTGGAATGAGCCGGCAAAGCAGGAACCCATCCAAAGGGAAGTTTGGTGCCGGCTCAGCTTTTCCGGGCAGGGGCTGATTTTTACTTCCGTCCGACCAAAAAGGGCATCTTCATTGATCATCTTTCCACTTCAGGGTTTTGAGCATATGCAGCATATCCCGGCTGATGTATTCGATGGCCGGAGCGAGGGAGTCGTTTTCGGTGGCTGTCTGAAAATACAGGGCACCCCGAAGAAAATGCCGGCTGCTGTCTGTGGTATAAAACTGAAACTGTGTGGGTACCTGACCTGTAAGCCCAAAGACAATGGCAGTTTGTCCGGAAGCATTTTTGATTTTGGTTTCCTCTATGCCATAGGCTTTTACATTGTGTTTGTTGACCAATTTCCGGGCGTCTTCTATGTGCTGATTCAATTTCTTCAGGTCTTGATCCAGTGGTTTATAAGTGAGCCTGACCTCGGCATTGAGAAAGGGGTATTTAATATTTACCCAATGGGGTTCGGTCAGGCGGCTGCTGTCGGGGCAGGCGAGGGCCGATTCCGAAACCTCGAATACAAAGGGATGCCCGGCATCGTAGATTCTGTATTTCGGTTCGGGCAGATCAAAGCGGTCGTATCCCCTTTCCTTAGGTTGCCAGACTGTTTCACAGGAAAAACAAAAGACAAGGGCAAGGGTCTGAAAAAGGAATTGGATTTTCCGGCTTTTCATATGCTTTTCTTTTAATTGATTTGCAGGCCCAAATATGGTTTGGGAAAACGGAACTGATACATCATGTCTGAACATAAAAATTTTCCTGCC
>JBIKMV010000182.1:0-5708 GCA_044359055.1 Catalimonadaceae bacterium | reverse complement strand
TGTCTGTGTCTGTTTGGAATGAGGGCAACCGACGCATTTTTGCGAGAAACATCCGTTTTGCCCTGAATCAGTATATTTTCCTGAATGGCAGCGAGCAGAATTTCACTCTGGGATTTAACGATGCCAAAGTACTCCGCTTTGCAAGCAGCGATCCCAATGAGGAATACTTCTCAGACACCCTGATTTTGGAAACAAGCGACCCTGCCCAACCGGTGGTCCGTATTCCGGTTGATGTGAGCTCGCCCCTTGCAGTGGAAAAAAAACAAAGAGAATCCATTCTCCTTTATCCCAATCCGGCAGAAAACGAAATCACCATCCGGATTCCGGAATCTGAAATCGAAACCGAAATACAGGTAAGCAATGCAGAGGGCAAATTGTTAATAATCCGGCAGATACAGCGAAACCATGAGGCCCTTTCGCTAAAGGATCTCGGACCCGGACTTTACATCGTAACTGTCAGAACCGGCCTTGCAACAGAGCGGTTCAAAGTCGTAAAACATTGATATCCATGAATAAAATAAAATCCACAGACCTTATTGTATCCGGAGGAGCCGTTTACCACCTTGGCCTTAAACCGGAGCAGCTTTCAAATAAAATCATCACCGTAGGCGACCCGGGAAGGGTGGCAAAGGTCAGCCGCTATTTCGACCGCATAGAACACCGGGCCGAACACCGGGAATTTATTACCCACACCGGTTTTTTTGAAGGAAAACGCATTTCAATCATTTCTACCGGCATGGGTACCGATAATATTGAAATCCTGATGACCGAACTCGATGCTCTGGTGAATGTGGATTTGGAAAAAATGGAAGTAAAATCCACACTCTCTTCTTTAGATATAGTTAGGATAGGAACATCCGGAAGTCTCAGGGAAAACATTCCAACGGGTTCATTTCTGGCTTCGGAGACAGCGATAGGTATCGATTCTCTGATGACTTTTTATCCCGAATTTGGAAGTTCAGAGGAAACAAAGCTTGCAGAGGCTTTCCAAAAACACATTCAGCTGCCCTTTCGGCCTTATATTGCCAGATGCAGCACCCGCCTCCTGCATCAGGTCGGAAAGGGGATGGTGCCCGGCATCACGCTAACCTGTCCGGGATTCTATGCCCCACAGGGCAGGGCAGTAAGGCTTCAGCCATTTCAGCAAGATCTGATAGGTTTATATGCCGGTTTTCAGCATGGAACCTCTGCCATCACAAATTTCGAAATGGAAACAGCAGGCTATTATGCCATGGGCAAACTACTGGGGCACAATATGTTATCTGTTAATGTAATTGTAGCCAACCGGATTACCAATGTATTTTCTCAAAATGCTGACAAGGAAATGGATGAGGCCATACAACTGGTTCTTAGTCGCTTGTGATGGTCTTAATTTTTCAAGAGCCAAAAACCATGGGCCGGCGCACTCCTGTTCATAACAGGCCTGAAACCGTATGCCCGGACCGATGAGCCTTTAGAAAAAAGAATATTGAGCCCAAAAGCAGCAAAAAGTTTTGAATTGGCTTCGTGTTTCATACTTTTGCAGCCCTTTTCGATAAAAGGTTCCGTGGCCGAGTGGCTAGGCAGAGGTCTGCAAAACCTTGTACAGCGGTTCGAATCCGCTCGGAACCTCAAAAAAGCGGGAGTAGCTCATTTGGTAGAGCGATAGCCTTCCAAGCTATAGGTGGCGAGTTCGAGCCTCGTCTCCCGCTCCACTTGCCGAAGTGGTGGAATTGGTAGACACGCACGTTTCAGGGGCGTGTGGCTTCACGGCTGTGTGGGTTCGAGTCCCACCTTCGGTACTTCAGAAAACACCCCGCTTACGGGGTGTTTTTTTGTGCCGGTTTGGGTCCTTTTGGCGGGGGCCACAGTGATGCGGCAAAGGGTGGTGGGCCCGTGCAATACAAATTTTTATATCTGTATATCAGGGTTTTATACCAAAGTTGCCGCTATAGCCCGGGCTGCTTTTTTGCCATTAGCTACAGCGTTCACCACTTCCTGCCCCCCACTTACGGCATCTCCGGCAGCATAGTATTTCGGGTGGCTGGTTCGTCCGTTTTCATTCACCAGAATCTTGCCTGAGGCATCAAAATCAAGTCCATCAATCATTTCCAGGAGGTGCTTTTGCTTAGATTGCCCGGTGGCCTTCACCACCCAGTCGCATGGCAATTCGAACTCAGAACTGGGAATGGCCTCAGGTTTGCCGTTTTTTGTTTCAGTTTTTACAAACTTTATACCCTCAACCCTTTCATTGCCCGTGATTTCAACAGGACTCAGATTGAAAAGCCCTTTGACCCCCACACTTTTCGCAAGGTCATATTCAAAATCATAGGCACCCATGTCTTCACGGCTTCGGCGGTAAACCAGAAATACCTCTTCGGCACCCATGCGGGCGCATTCAGAGGCTGCATCCATAGCAGTATTGCCGCCTCCCAGAACCATTACCCTTTTTTCCACATGGGTTTGATGATGATTTTGACGCAGGATTTCAACAAATTCCACAGCTCCGAAGACCCCTTTTTTGTCCTCTCCCGGCAATCCCAGACGGGCTGTGGGTCCAAGTCCGATACCAAGAAAAATGGCCTCATATTGTTTTTCAAGCTCTGAAATACGGGCCTTACTGTCAATTGCATGGTTGTAATGCACCGAGAAGCCCAATTGCGCCTGCAGCCACTCCATTTCCTTCAACACCTCTTCGTTGGTAATTTTATAGGGAGCCACGCCATGAACCGTAAGTCCGGAAGGCTGAGATTTGGCTTCAAAGACATCCACCTCAAAACCCTGAATTCGGAGTTCGGCGGCACAGGCTATTCCGGAAGGTCCGGCACCGATGACTGCTACTTTTTTACCATTGGATACACCGGGAGCAAAAATCTGCTGAGATTCTTCAATGGCAGCTGAAGCAGCGAAACTCTGCAGCCTGCCGATTTCAATTGGCTTCACACCCTGATGATTGTATACACAAGCCCCTTCGCAGAGCACTTCAGTGGGACAAACCTTTCCACAGGAATGGCCGAAAAAGTTAGACTGAAAAATTGTCTTCGCTGCACCCTGTTTGTTGTGGGAATGTATTTGCTTGATAAACAAGGGAATATCTATACCTGTCGGACAAGCATTTACGCAGGGGGCATCATAACAGAAAAGGCAACGACTGCTTTCATAATGAGCCTGGTTGGGGCTCATCAGTGGTTTTATCTGGACAAAATTTTCTTCGAATTCGGATTCGGTCGCAGGTTTTTTAAATTCCGCCATGTAATCTGATTGTTTTCCGGTTGTTTTACTATTCAGAAATCAAAGGTGAAAATTAAATTCGGGTTTGCAAATTCAGGCCCTGCCCGGGAAAAGCAGATTGGATTCTGCCATGAAATGGAAGCTGGGAGAGAAAAAACGGGTCATCTTTAAAAAAAAGAAATCCATTTTAATTTTGGAATTCATGCAATTGAATAAAATCTCTATCTTTGCGGCCCTTATTCAAAAAACTGTTTGAAAGAAGAGTTAAGCAACAGAGTAAACGGAAGAATCACGGCCAGGGAAGTTCGTGTTACAGGGGAGAATATCGAACCGGGAATTTATCCCATCGAGAAAGCCCTTGAGATGGCCGCTGGTCAGAATCTGGATTTGGTGGAAATTGCACCAAATGCGAATCCTCCGGTTTGCCGGATTATTGATTTTTCGAAATTCAAATACGAGCAGAAAAAGAAGAATAAGGAGCTGAAAGCCAAAGCTGTAAAGGTGGTTATCAAAGAAATCAGGTTTGGTCCGAACACCAACGAGCACGACTTCGATTTCAAAGTGAAACACGCAAGAGCTTTTCTGGGTGAAGGTGCCAAAATAAAAGCCTATGTGCATTTTGTTGGCCGCTCGATCGTGTTTTCAGACAGGGGAAAAGGATTGCTTGACCGCTTTGCAGCAGCTCTTGCTGAAGAGGGAAAAGTAGAAATGGAACCCAAACTGGAAGGAAAAAGAATGTTTTTAATCATGGCCCCAAAGCCAAAAAAGTAGAGTAAAATGCCGAAGCAAAAATCTAAATCAGGCGTAAAAAAGCGCTTCGCCCTCACCGCCTCCGGCAAGGTGAAAAGAAAGCATGCTTACAAAAGTCATATTCTGACTAAGAAGTCAACCAAAAGAAAAAGAGCGTTGACTCACACAGGTTTAGTATCCGCAGCCGATGCGGCCAACATTAAAAAAATGCTTTAACCATGCCAAGATCAGTTAATCACGCAGCCTCCAAAGCGAGAAGAAAAAAAGTATTGAAACTGGCCAAAGGATACTGGGGCCGGAGAAAGAATGTATGGACTGTAGCCAAAAATGCCGTTGAAAAAGGGTTAGTTTACGCATACAGGGATAGAAAAGCCAAGAAAGGTGATTTCAGGGCTCTATGGATTCAAAGAATCAATGCGGCAGCCCGCCAAAACGGTATGTCGTACTCCAGATTTATCGGTGACCTGAAGAAAAGGAACATCAGCCTGAACCGCAAAGCATTGGCTTTTCTGGCTTTCGAAAAGCCTGAAGATTTCAAAAAATTATTTTCTTGATACTCAGCAGGTATACACAAACAATAAAAGGGGCTTTCAGCCTCTTTTTTTTTATGGCCTTTTTTCGGGCAGCCGGTCAGGAAATTATCTGGAAAGGAAAAGAATTGATTTCAGGCAACTACAAACTGATTGAAGGAGAAATCATCATCCGAACCCCGGAAGATACCATAAAGGCCTCAAAGGCAAAACTTTACAACGAACCTGAAAAGAAAGCCGTATTGTCGGGCGACCTCCGGATGGACCGCAAAGGCATGCAGGTAACCGGAGATTCCGGTATTTACTTTCCCCGATCAAAAAAAGTATGGGTGATGGGCCGGGCCCGCATCACATCAGAAGAAGGCGACATCCGCTCCGAAGCATTTCAATACGACCTGAATTCGGGTCAGCTCATTTCCAATACCTTCACAAGCGGCAGCGCAGAAGGAATTCGGTTCAGCTCGGCCAGGTCAATAATTTTTAAGGAAAACAAAAACATCAAGCTCATAGGCAATGCCATTTGGGAAAATGATACAATCAAAGGACTGGCAGACACCATTTATCTCAACAAGCAGGAAAACACCCTGAAAATGAGCCGGAATGCCAAAATTCTTTTTAAAAAGAAGAAAGATGAAGTTGCCGGAAGCTTTATAGAAATAGACCTGAAATCCAATAAAATAACCAAAATAACAGGCTCAAAAATCAAAAGGGATGACTTTACCCTGAAAGCCAGAAAGATCAACCAGACCGATGCGGAGACCTATTTTCTGGAAGAGGATGTGGAAATAAAGTCCAGCGACGAGGCGGTGAGTTCTACCGGTAAAAAAGCCCTCATCCGCAAAAAAGGCATGAAAATGGAAGGCGAAACCATGACCCGCCTGCTTGACAAAGACAAAAAAGAAATCAGGATTTATTCGCCCGTACTCACCACAGACAAAGGCGATTCCGTAGAGAAATACCACTTCTTTCTGAAGACCAACATCCGTGGCGAGTTCGATGGCTTCGCCGACAGTATCTATGTCCGCAAAAAGGGAAAGGAAAGAGAAACCTTCTTGTACAGGAATGCCCACCTGCAAAACGATTCCCTTTTTCTGGAAGGCGACACCCTGGAAATGTTTCAGGACAGCCTCAAACAAATCATCCGGGCAAAAAGAAACGCCATGATGATCATGATCAGCAAGCCAAACCGGGTAAATTACATTTCGGCAGCCTACATTC
>JBIKMV010000181.1:0-5827 GCA_044359055.1 Catalimonadaceae bacterium | reverse complement strand
CGGATGGTAGGCAGACCGGTTTCGAAAAAGTCGGACCCCTGACCATAAACAGACAGAAATTCCCTTGGAAAAAGGTTGAGCAAGGTTATCATCATCAGGGCGACAGAGCCGGACACAAGAAGTATTTTGCCCAGCAGTTTCCAGATTTCCTGCTCCCTGTTCTGTCCGGAGATATTGGATACCAGCGAATTGGCGGCTGCTGCAAATGCCCAGCTCGAAGAACCGCAAATGCCAAAAACATTGCGCATGGCATTGGAAACCTGAAGGGCTGTGGTGCCATGGTGCTCCAGCAAAAGGAAAAAATATTCCCAGCTGGCAATACTCAGGGCCTGCTGAAACATAAGGGGATAGGAAAGCTGTAAAATTTCTTTCATGTAGGCAGGGCGAAAGCGAAACCCCGAAAAAAGGCCGAATGACCGGCTGATTCCCGTTTTTCTCAAAACCAGATATATGACCAAAACACCGGTAACCTCGGAAATAACAGAGGCATAAGCCGCCCCCTGAAATCCAAGGCCGGGAAAGCCCAGTTTTCCGAAAATGAGCACATAATCGAAAAAAAGATTGGCCAGCACCTCTGCAATGGTGCCCCAAACAAGATACCGGCTTTGGTTGATGCCCACCAGCAGGGCATTGCGCATCTGATAAAGAAACAAAAAAGGCAAGCCCCAAATCCGCACCGACAGAAAATGATTGGCCAGATCTTTTTTCTGTGGATCATGGATGAAAAAATCAAACACCAAAGGAAGACCAAACCAGGTAATCAGCATACCGGCAATGGCCAGCAACCAGGAAATGATGATGCCCTGGCTGAAGAGCAATCCGATTTCGTCAGGTTTATTTTCGCCTGCCCGTCTGGAAATGAGCGACTGAAGGCCGTTGTTGAGTCCATATCCAATAGCGGAAAAAATGAGGTAGTACACCCCGGTCAAGCCGGCTACCGCCAAAGCATTGCCCGAATTGTCGAAATGGCCCAGAAAAATATTGTTGGCAATAAAATTGATTTGGGGAATGAGAATGGCAAAGCTTATGGGCAGTGAAGTCCTGAAAATCTGTGCATAAGAAATATTTACCCGTAAAACTTCTGAATCTCTGAACGACATACGCCGGCAAGGTAGCGGACCCGTTTTGAATTCTTCCGGGAATAATTCGGGAATATTTCCCTTTTTCGCAGCTCTTTTCAGAATATGAATCTCGAACAGCTTAAATCTTTGCAATCTCGCCTCTCTGACCTGAGAGGCTATCTTTGACTACGATACCAAAATATCGGAAATTGCCATAAAGGAGCAGGAAACCCTGGCCCCCGACTTCTGGGATAATCCTAAAGAAGCCAATACCAAGATGAAAGAAATCCAGTCCATAAAGGTCTGGACTTCAGCCTTCGATCAACTGGCAACCCTGGTTTCAGACCTTGAAACCCTTTTCGAATTTCACGAAGCCGGTGAAATCGGGGATGAGGAACTGGATGCCGAATATGCCAAAACCGAAAAAGCCCTGGAGGAACTGGAGTTCAAAAAAATGCTCTCCGGCGAAGAAGACCAGATGAGTGCCATTCTGGAAATCAATCCCGGGGCAGGAGGTACCGAAAGCCAGGACTGGGCCGAAATTTTGCTCCGTATGTACACCATGTGGGCTCAGAAGCAGGGCTTTACGGTAAGGCAGGTAGATTATCAGGCAGGCGACGGAGCCGGAATCAAATCGGCAACTCTGGAAATAGAGGGCCCCTTTGCCTACGGATTGTTGAAATCGGAAATCGGGGTGCATAGGCTTGTGCGAATTTCTCCCTTTGATTCCAATGCCCGGCGTCATACCTCTTTTGCTTCGGTCTTTGCTTACCCCGAAGTAGACGACAGCATCAACATTGAAATCAATCCCAACGATGTGGTGATGGATACCTCACGCTCAGGCGGTGCAGGCGGGCAGAATGTGAATAAAGTAGAAACCAAAGTGCAGCTGACCCACATCCCCACAGGCATAGTGGTGGTTTGTCAGGTAGAAAGATCTCAGCTGGCCAACCGCGAAAGGGCCATGCAAATGCTCAAATCGCGTTTGTATCAAATGGAACTGGAGAAGCGCAACGAAGAAAAAGCCAAAATAGAGAGCTCCAAAAAGCGGATTGACTTTGGATCCCAGATCCGGAATTATGTGCTGCATCCATACAAACTGGTAAAGGACAACCGTACCGGCGTGGAAACTTCTGATACCCAGGCCGTATTGGATGGCGAATTGATGGATTTCATCAAAGCCTACCTGCTCATGCAGGATTGACCATGTTCCGGATTTTTATTCAGGGCTTTTTTAAAAAAGCCCTGTTCTATTTTTTACGGTTTGCCAACACTTTATTGGCATCGCTGAGAAATTTCACTTCCTCTTTGCCTTTTTCGGCACCGGAGGGATACCCCAAAGATCCCAATGGATTGAGGCTGAAGGCATTGCCTTCGCCTTTGGCCGTGGTGAAAACCCAAATGGTAGGATAGCCCCGTACCTGAAACTGCTGCTGAAGGTTTTGGTTTTGCTGCGCCAATTCTGCGGGAAGCTGCTTGGACCTCGGAAAATCGAGCTCGAGCAATATCACATTTTTATTGGCCCACTCGATAAATTCCGGCTTTGCAAAAACCTCTCTTTGCAATTTGTGGCACCATCCGCACCAATCGCTTCCGGTAAAAAAAGCAAAAATGGGCTTTTTGCTTTTCTCTGAAGCTTCGTGGGCTTTCATCAGATCGGTATGCCATTGCAGTTTGCCCTCGTTAAGGGGCTCATGACCAAAGGCCCGGAAAACCAGGGCTATGCCAACACACAAAAGGAGGGGTAGGACAATGCGCTTTTTCATTTTACAAATATACAGGTTGGTGCACAATCAGACCGAATGAAATTGAGCTGCGCTTTTTTTATTGGCGTGCTAGGGCAGGCTTTTTTCTTTGAGCCGGGAGGTACTTCGCTTGCAGGCCGGCGAAAAAAAATACGCAACCGCCAAAATGTGCCGTTACGCAACCCCCATTTTTGAAGGATTAACCCAAAAAAATACCCCGGCTTTTTCTGTTTTTCTAAGTGGTAACTCCGGAAAACATTTCAATAATAAGCCTGCCTTTAGGCAGGCACTATCGGTAGAAAAAAATCCAAAATCAATTGTACAAGTCCCCTTGGGGACGGAATATTTTTACGGGCAAAAAAGCCATAATTGCATGGCCCACAACTACATACAAAACCGCATTCAGACCATTTTCTGTTTAAACCTGTAGAACTTGAATACCCATCAGGCATAGGTTCCTTCATTCCGATCCCGATATGAGGGCACCTAATATTCCGTCCCTGACGGGACTATTGACCCTTTTATGGCATTATTCTACCCATAGTTTGTCCCCAGGGGGACAAAAAACTTGTTCTAAATCGTACTCTATACTCCCAATCCTCAGAGATTTACCTTCATTTACGGGAAATACACTTTTCTTCAAAACCCTGTACAGTCCGCGGGTAACATGTGTCGTTACGCAACCCCCATTTTTGAAGGATTAAACCAAAAAAATACCCCGGCTTTTTTAACCGGGGTATACAAATTGAGAATAAAAATTTTACAGGTGGATGACCTCCCCGTAAGCAGCAGCCGTAGCTTCCATTATTGCTTCGGACATTGTCGGGTGCGGGTGTACAGATTTCAGGATTTCGTGGCCTGTGGTCTCCAGGTTCCGAGCCACAACCACCTCGGCAATCATCTCTGTAACATTGGCCCCGATCATGTGGGCCCCCAGCCATTCGCCGTATTTGGCATCGAAAATCACTTTCACAAATCCTTCCTTAGCCCCTGCAGCTGAGGCTTTTCCGGAGGCTGAGAACGGAAATTTGCCTACCTTGATTTCATAACCTGCAGCTTTGGCTGCTTCTTCGGTCATACCGACTGAGGCAATTTCGGGAGCGCAATAGGTACATCCCGGCAGGTTGCCATAGTTCAGTGGCTGTGGATGATGACCCGCAATTTTCTCTACGCAGATAATCCCTTCAGCAGAAGCCACATGGGCCAAAGCAGGACCCTTCACTATGTCGCCGATGGCATACACGCCGGCTACATTGGTTTGATAATAATCATCTACCCGCACTTTGCCTTTATCGGTTTTTACACCCGCTTCTTCCAGGCCTATGCCTTCAATATTAGTAACAACGCCGGCGGCCGAAAGCACCAAATCGGCTTCAATGGTGATGTTGCCTGCAGGCGTTTTCACACTCACTTTACAGGTTTTGCCCTTGGTATCCACACTTTCTACCGAAGAATTGGTGTAGATATCCATGCCTTTTTTCTTGTAGATTTTCTCCAGTTCTTTGGAAACATCTGCATCTTCTACAGGCACAATGCGGGGCATAAATTCCACTATGGTCACTTTGGTGCCCATGGTGTTGTAGAAATAGGCAAACTCCACCCCGATGGCCCCTGAGCCTATGATTACCATAGACTTGGGTTGCTTTGCCAGCGACATGGCTTTGCGGTATTCGATTACCTTTTCACCGTCTATTTTGATGTTGGGGAGTTCTCTCGCTCTTCCGCCTGTTGCCAGGATGATGGACTTGGCTTCATGTATTTCTTTGCTGCCATCGGCCTTGGTTACTTCCACTTTTTTGTCCCTGGTGAGTTTGCCCATGCCCATGATGACTTCGATTTTATTCTTTTTCATCAGAAACTGAACCCCTTTGCTCATACCATCGGCTACACCCCGGCTCCGTTTTACCACCGCATCGAAATCGTGTTTGGCGTCTTTTATGGTAATGCCATAATCGGCTGCATGCTGGATGTATTCATACACCTGGGCGCTTTTCAGCAAAGCTTTTGTTGGTATGCAACCCCAGTTCAGGCAAATGCCTCCAAGGCTTTCTTTTTCTACAATTGCGGTTTTCATACCCAGCTGAGAAGCCCTGATGGCAGCTACATAACCTCCGGGTCCACTGCCTATTACTATCAAATCGAAATTAGCCATTTTTTTATAAAATCAGATGATAAACTGAGGGCGCAAATGTAGGGGATTCAATGGGAGTTCAAAGATGAAAATCCAATTAAAACAGGCCCTTCAGGTTCTTTTTATTCTCAGAGCCGGTCGTTGTACAGGGTGTAGTACTCATCGGCCATCCTGTCGGAATCGAAAAAGGGCACCACATCCTTCATGGTGGTTTTCATCATATCAAACCATTTGTCAGGTTGGTCATAATATAACGGAAGTACCTCATCTTCAAGAAGATTGTGCAGATTCTGGCAGTCCTGATGGTCTACATATTCCATAGGTTGATGCTCATCCACCACAGGCAGAACAAAGGCATTTTTTCCATGTTTGGCATATTCGCACACCCATCCATCCTGAATGGAGAGGTTAATGGCCCCGTTCATGGCGGCCGTCATGCCGGAAGTTCCGGATGCTTCCCTTGGCCTTCTTGGAGTGTTGAGCCATACATCGGCCCCTGTTTTCAAAAGACGGGATAGCTCAAGTTCATAAGGGGTAAGCACTGCGGCGTTGGGCATGTGGCGGGTTACCTCTACCAGATGATTGAAAACCGATATGGCCCCATGGTCACCCGGATAGGGTTTCCCTGCCCAGATTACCTGAACTTTTTTGTCTGTACGGTTCATGAGCTTCTGGAACCGGACAATGTCATGCATCAACAGAGTTGCCCTTTTGTATTCTGCAAATCGCCTTGCCCACACGATGATGATGGCATCCTTGTCAAACAACTTACCGGTTTGGTTGGCCACCTGCATTATCAGGCGCTTTTTCAGGTGCATCTTCCTGTTTTTCAGTAAGTCATCATTTTTTTTGGCCAGTGCATGGCGCATGGTTTCATCGGCCCAGAACCG
>JBIKMV010000180.1:0-5829 GCA_044359055.1 Catalimonadaceae bacterium | reverse complement strand
GGCAGGGGTTACTCCCGTTATGATTACCGGCGACCATAAACTGACCGCTGTTTCCATTGCCCGCAGTCTGGGGATTCTTAGCCATGAAAATGATATAGTACTTACAGGAGAGGAATTATGCCAATTATCTGACGCGGCTTTCTTGGACATAGTAGAGCATGTAAAGGTGTATGCCAGAGTAAGCCCGGACCAGAAATTGAAAATTGTAAAAGCCCTGCAGACAAAAGGACAAATTGTTGCCATGACAGGTGATGGGGTAAATGATGCTCCGGCCCTGAAAAATGCGGATATTGGTGTTGCTATGGGCAATGGAACAGATGTTTCCAGGGAGGCCGCCCACATGATTCTGATGGACGACAATTTTGCCACCATTGTGCATGCCATCAAAGAGGGCCGCAGGATTTACGACAACATCCTCAAATTCATAAAATACATCATGACCAGCAATTCGGGTGAAATCTGGACCATTTTTCTGGCTCCGTTTTTTGGATTGCCGATTCCCCTGTTTGCCATTCAGATTTTGTGGGTCAATCTGATTACCGATGGATTGCCCGGCCTGGCTCTGGCTGCCGAAAAAGCCGAACCCTACATCATGAATCGTCCGCCAAGGCCACCATCTGAAGGCATTTTCTCCGGCGGTATGGCCGTTCATATTTTATGGGTTGGTTTTCTAATGGGTCTTTCCTGCCTGGCCATTCAATGGTTTTCTATGAAAACGGGTAATCCAAACTGGCAAACCATGGTATTTTCAACGCTGTGCCTGAGTCAGTTGGGTCATGTTCTTGCTATTCGCTCAGGCCGCAGGTCACTTTTTCAAATGGGGTTTTTTGCCAATCCTGGTATGCTGCTTGCTTTGCTGATAACTGTGGGCCTGCAGTTCATGATTGTTTATGTTCCTTTCTTTAATCCTATTTTCCGGACTACACCGCTTTCCTTTAAGGATATGGTTATAGTGCTGCTTTTTTCTTCCGTTGTTTTTACCGCAGTGGAACTGGAAAAATGGGTAAAGAGGATATTATTCAAAGCACAACCTGAGGCTGTTTTGGTGAAATAAGGGAAAATGAAAAGGTCAGGCCAGCCCTTTCACCGTCCTTCGCTCTCCGATTTGCTGACGCCACATGGCCGAATAAAGTCCTTTCATCTCCAGTAATTCTTCATGCGAGCCGGTCTCGGAAATTTTACCTTTTTCCATCACATAGATGCGGTCGGCATGCATGATGGTAGAAAGGCGGTGGGCTACCATGAGCACCAGGTGCTCTTTTTCATTGCTGATGCTTTGAATGGTCTTGTTGATTTCTTCCTCGGTGAGGGAATCAAGGGACGATGTGGCTTCATCGAAAATCAGAATTTTTGGATGCCTCAGCAGGGCCCTTGCAATGGCAAGTCTTTGTTTTTCGCCACCCGAAACTTTTACTCCCCCTTCCCCGATGTGGGTGTCTAGGCCATGGGTAGCCCGGGCCATCAGATTTTGGCATGAAGCCTTGTTCAGGATTTCCCATAAAAGGGCATCGCTGGCCCCCGGATTCACAAAAAGGAGATTCTCCCGAATGGTACCTGCAAACAAATGGGTGTCCTGGGTCACCAATCCGAGGCTTTCCCTAACCGGATCTTTGAATATTTCTTCAAGAGGTATGTCATTGAAAAATATGCTGCCTTTCCGGGGTTGATAAAGACCTACCAGAAGTTTTATCAGAGTTGATTTTCCGGAGCCGGAAGGCCCTACAATCGCAACGGTTTCACCTTTCTTCAGGCTGAGATTTATGTCTTCAACAGCCTCCTGCCGGGCTCCCTCGTAGCGAAATCCAACTCCCTGAAATCGGATTTCTTCAATTTTATTCAATACATGCGCATGGGCGGATACTGGTTCTTTCGGGGTGTCGAGTATTTTGGAGAAGTTTTCAAGGCTGGTCTGGCTTTCTCTGTATATGCTGATTACATTACCCATTTCCTGCAAAGGATTGATAATGGCAAAGCTGTAAAAAATCAGGGTCATAAACTGACCGGGGCTGATGTGGCCATCAAAAATCAGAACCAACAGGCCAAACATGATTCCAGTCCGAAGCAGATTGACCATGGTGCCCTGCGTAAAACTCAGCATTCTGAGAAACTTCACTTTCTCCAGTTCCACATCCAGGATTTTTCCAGTGGTATCGTTCAATCTTTGAATTTCCTGTTTGCTCAGGCCAAGTGCTTTAATCAATTCAATGTTTCGCAGAGACTCAATGGTAGATCCGGCCAGTTCTGAGCTTTGTGCAATCAGTCGCTTCTGGATTTTTTTTATTTTTCCTCCCAATAAAAAGACCACTGAACCCAAAAGCGGAACGGTCGCCAGATACATGGGCAAGATAACCCAGTGAACTCTTAAGGCATAAATGGATACGAATGTGAAGGCTACCAGAGAAACAAACAGGATGTTTACCATGGCAGTAATGAGCTTTTCTACATCCGTCCTTACTTTTTGTAATATGGTGAGGGTAGTACCGCTCCTCTGATTTTCAAATATATGATAGGGCAGTTCCAGGGAGTGTGCCAGCCCATCACAATAAATCTGCGCCCCTATTTTTTGGGTAATAACATTGACATAGTAATCCTGAAAGTTTTTGGCTATCCGGGAAATGAAGGCTACTCCGATGATGCCCAAAAGCAGTTGTCCGGCTCCCCATAGAAATTCGCTTCTGGAATATTCCTGATACCTTGTAAGATACTGGTCTATCATCTTTCCCATGATGAAGGGGTCCAGCATAGAAAAAACCTGATTTACTGAGGCAAGGAAAAGAGCCAGAAAAACCAAAGGCAAGTGGTTTTTCAGGTAACCGAATAGAATCTTCATCTGGTGTTTTTCAGTTCAGAAAATACCCTGCAAAAGTATCTGATTTACCTAAGATTCTGGCCAAGCCAATCAAAAAAAACACGGTTCCACAGTACTGAATTCTGGGGTTTCAGCACCCAGTGACCCTCATCGGGAAAGTAGAGGAATCGGCTTTTTACATTCCGAAGCTGGGCTGCAGTGAATGCCTGCAATCCTTCTGTAAGGGGAACCCTGAAGTCTTTATCGTTGTGGATCACAAGCATGGGGGTGTCCCAGTTTTTCACGAATAGATGGGGTGAAAAACGGGAATAGCTTTCCGGCCTGGGTTCCTGCCAGTAAGCGCCCTTCATATCCCAGTTGGAAAACCAGATTTCTTCTGTGGCTCCAAACATACTCTCCAGGTTAAAAACTCCGCAGTGGGCAATGAAGGCTTTGAATCTTTTTTGGTGATTTCCGGCAAGCCAGTACACCGAATATCCTCCAAAGCTGGCACCGGCGGCTGCCACTTTTCCTGCATCCACATAGGGCTCTTTGGCCATAAAATCTGTTACCGAAAGCAGGTCCTGCATTGCCAGACCACCCCACTGCCCCGAAATCTGCTCATTCCAATCTTTGCCAAAACCGGGTAAACCACGGCGGTTGGGTAAAATCATTATGTAGCCCTGACTTGCCATCGTCTGAAAATTCCAGCGAAGAGAAAAATTCTGACCTACCATAGATTGCGGCCCGCCCTGACACATAAGTACGGCAGGATATTTTTTGGCAGGATCGAAATCGGGGGGATATACCAGCCATGTGAGAATGGTCTTACCATCGGAGGAGGGTATCATCTTTTTTTCTATTCGGCAGGGCTTGAAACCACTCAGAAATTCGCCGTTGATATCGGTAAGAATCTGTTCCTTTCCGGTGGAGGGGTCGGTTTTTACAATTTCATTGGGGCGATTCATATTCTGACGGGTTCCGATAAGGATATCGGATTTCCCTGATTTACAGAGTGATAAGGATGTGTAATTGAAGTCCCCTTTCGTGATAGCCTGAATTGAAACTTTCGGTTTTGCCTTAGAATTCCAGGCATAAATCTGAATGGTTCCCTTATCCTGTACCAAAAAATAAATGGATTCGCCTTTGCTGCTCCATACCAGATTTTCGATGGTGATGTCGGCCATGAGGGTAGCATCTGTGATTTTTCCGGTTTTCAGGTCTTTTACAAGTAGCCTGTTTTTATCTGCTTCATATCCATCTCTTTCCATGGATTGCCAGGCAATTTTTTGTCCGTCCGGCGAAAACCGTGCTTCTGTATCATAGCCTGCATTGGGTTCAGACAGGTTTGTGGTTTTTCGGGAATCGGTTTCATAGAGATAGATATCCGAATTGGTGCTGATGGCATCTGCCGTACCGCTTTGCTTTTTACAGGTATACACCAGGGCTTTGCCATCGGGTCTCCAGCTCATTTGTTCGATACCTCCCATCGGTTTCAGAGGTGCATCAAAAGGTTCCCCTTCCATGATATCCAGGGCTTTACCTTGCAACTCGCCGGCTTTGTAATCCTGAACAAAAACATGCTGGAAGGTGCCGTCGTGCCAGTCTGTCCAGTGGCGGTAGAGCAGTCCATCGTATACCTGTCCGGTGGTTTTTGGGAGTCCCTGAAACAGGGCTTCGCTTTTTTTCTGAACCAAAACCGACTTGTAAAACAGGATTTTATCACCTGAGGGTGCATATTCAAATCCATCCATTCCTCCGGGTTCATTGGATACTTTACTTGTTCCGGTCCCGTCGGGGTTCATCTCAAATAGCTGAGATCCCGATTCGGTGCCAAGCAGAAAGCCGATCTTTTTTCCGTCGGGTCGCCATCTGGCATTGAATTCCGATACTGGGGTTTGGGTGAGTATTGTGGCCTTGCCTCCTTCTGTAGAAATCGTATACAGGTCGTTCTGGCCTTTATTGGCCGCCAGATCATTGGTTTTTACAGCATACAAAATGGTCTTTCCGTCGGGGGAAATCTGGGGATCGCTGATGAGCCTTAGTTTCCAGATGTCTTCAGGGGACCAGATTTTCTGTCCTGAAGATGGAAGGCAAAGACCCAGCAAAAGAAGGCCTGAAAAGAGTTTTTTCATTTTACATCCTGAGCAAAAATGAGAACAAAATGGTCGGGGTCAGAGATGATAAATTCGTGGGTTCCATAGAAGGTAGAGAAAACATCCTTCAGCACCATGACTTTGCCGTCTATCCTTGAACGAAGTTCTTCTACATTTTCAACATCAATATAAAGGAATGCACCTGCATTTTGCCCCTGTGTGAAGCGAAAAGGCAAATCAAACTGTGCCGACTTTTTTTCCTGTAGCATGATGCTGACATCCCCTCCCTTAATCATCGCCCATTGAGGTTTGCCATTTTCGGGGACCTGGGCCACTTTTTCAAAACCCAGCATGTGGTAGAATTCTATAGATTTTTCCACATCTTCTACCAAAAGGTTGGGCGACAATGCCTTAAACATAGTTTTATTAAAAAATGCGGGGCCAAATTGCTTTTTTTTGAGGAAAGTTCAAGCAATTTTCTGATTCATGGATTCAGTAGGGTTAAAAAAAAATCCCGGGCTGTTACACCCGGGATTGATTAGGCAAAATTTGTCCATGATACATTACGCTTTGGCCAATCGTAAGGTCCTTACTCCGTTTCCGGTTTTGATCCTCAACAGATAAAGACCGGCTTTTAGTGTTTCCAACTTGAGCTTTGCAGTTTGTCCCGGAATAAATTCTCCGTTTACCACCTCTTTTCCATCGGGAGAGATTACGGAGTAGGCAAGGTTTTGTTCGGATTCAGAAGGCAATTGTACAAAGAAAGAGCCTGCAGAAGGATTTGGAAACACCTTGATATCCTCTTCGATTATTTCTTTGTCTCCTCCATCATACGACTGACGGCTACCTGCATTGATTACTGTCAGGTTGGCTACTGCGACCGGAGAGTTCATAGCAGAAGGGGCTACGGCTATTGCTCTGATGGTTGTTAGTCCTCTGGTATTC
>JBIKMV010000179.1:0-5888 GCA_044359055.1 Catalimonadaceae bacterium | reverse complement strand
GCATCCGTAATTTAAATTTTCCTTCGGGTGGAACAACCGAAAACATGGAAGCTGGTATGGTAATCCTTTGGTTTCCAACCGGGCCTCTTGGCCTCCAGATGCCATTTCCGGGATTTGGGAGTGGAGAATTGAAACCATCAAGAGCTGTCCAGCTTATTTGCCTTTTTGCAGTATCCCTGCAATTCATTACGGAAATATCCCTGACGGTTATGCTGGTAGGAGTGCAAATAAAAACAGTATCAATGTTCAGTTTCGCAGAGTCCTTTTCCATGAACCGGAAAGGACCGAAAGTCGTTCCCAGGGCCTGACCGCAGGGTACAATATTGCAGGTGTTTCTGTATGAAATGGAAATCAAAGGATTGCACAATTTTTCTCCCGCCTTGTATTTGTGGGTGTAATATTTGTCATAACTCGGATAATCGGCTGTATCTCTTCTCTGATCACCCCAGTTGATTATCCACTCTGTAAAGCCATTCATACCGGGTGACAGGTTTCTGATGCGGATGGAATCCGGAAGACAGCGTGAAGAATCATTTGGAGGCGCAATCCAGCCAACTCCCGGACATGTAGTATTGTAGTCGTTTACAAAGATACCCCTTATGGGTTCGGCACAACCGGCCTGGGTTATCACATAATTGAAGATTCCGTTGGTTTTGTAAATCCGGGTGGCAGTAGAAATGGGCCCGGGGTAATTGACAATGGTATCACCCCAGTTTATGGTAACATTGGAAACCGGAGATTGGAAAGTGATGGTAAAGGGGGTGATGGGTGATTGTCCCACCGAAAGACAACGAAAATCTTTCTTGGGCTTAAAGGTCCAGGCGTTGTTCCGCCTCCGGTCCCGGATTCTGATGCACTGAGCGTCTGCTGAAAATTCAAGTCCAAGTTGAATCAACAGAAAGATCAGCATCAGCCATCCCGCTTTTAGCCCCCACGGAAAGGGCCGTTCAAATGTTCTCATAAAAAATCTCCTTTAGGGTTGTGCATAAGAGCCATTTCGGATACCCTTTGCGAGAGGGGTATGCGAGCCGCTTTTATGAACATCCAAATGTGATACCCGCCCCGGTACCAATTGAGCCCTGCTTAGGGACTATCTTACAAATAATATTATTTTGAAAAAGAAATGAAATTATCCTTAAGTCAGGCAGGAAAAGCCTGTGCTGCAGGGAGGGGATTTCAATTTGGAATCAGGAAAAAATAGGAGTATAAGTGGTTGTTATTCTGTGCTTTGTAAATCAGGGTGAAGTTGGATTTTCTTGCCAGCTGATTTTTTTTCAAGCAATCAGGGTTTTCAGAAAATAGGGGTAATTTTTTTTTTGATTCGACCAAAAATTGGTTCTTTCTTATCAAATCACCACGAAGAGAAAATCGGTTCGGACCTTTCTTTTGGTAATTTTCCCTGATCAGCCATACATATTTGTGCTTTCAGGTCATTTCCAAAAGGAGCATTTACAGGACTCTAGTGCAACAAAAAAGTTGCTTCCAACCGGACTTTGGATGCATCTGACAATCAGGTGAAAATATATACCACCGGACTGGGTTAAAGCCAGAGAAAGTTCAGAATTTTATTTGGGGATTTGAATCTATTTCAAACGCAAACCCGGATTAATATTCCCTTAGCTCATCCAATTGGTCTTGCTTTCAGGGTTCCACTTTACAGTAGTCTTTTTCAGTTTTGTCCAGAAACCAATGGAGCTTTTTCCGGTGATGTCGTTGGTTCCGAATTTGCTTTCGTTCCAGCCTCCGAAGGAAAAAGGCTCCCGGGGAACAGGCACCCCAATATTCACTCCGACCATACCGGCTGAAGCTTTTTCCATCACATAGCGGGCTATTCCACCACTTTGAGTGAAGACAGATGCGGCATTTCCATACTCCGAACTGTTTTCGATTTCCAAAGCTGCATCCAGATTGCCTGCTCTTATAATGGCCAGAACAGGGCCAAACACTTCCTCTCTGGCAATGGCCATTTCGGGATTTACATGGTCTATTACGGTGGGTCCCACATAAAATCCGCCCTCAAAGCCAGGGACTTTCCAGTTGCGTCCGTCTACCAATATTTTCGCTCCGGCAGCTTCTGCCTCGCTGATATACCGCTCAATACGGTCTTTTGCCTCTCCTGAAATGACAGCCCCCAGATTTTGTCCGGGAATAATTTTTTTGGCCTCTTCTACTATTTTCTGAACGATATGATCTGTGCTTCCTACCGCAACCATGGCAGAAGCGGCCATGCAACGCTGTCCTGCACAACCCGACATAGAGGCGGCAACATTGGAAGCCGTCATTTCGGGCTGGGCATCCGGCATGACAATCAGGTGGTTTTTTGCTCCGCCTAGGGCAACGCAGTTTTTTAGATTGGATGTGCTCCTTTTGTACACGATTTTGGCCACTTTTGTTGAGCCAACAAAGGAAACCGCAGGGATATCCGGATGATCGCAAATGGCCTCCACCATATTTTTATCACCGTTTACCACATTGAAAACTCCATCGGGAAGGCCTGCTTCTTTCAGCATATCGGCTATTCGATTGGAAGAAATGGGAACCTGTTCCGAGGGTTTCAAAATCATACAATTCCCCAGAGCAATTGCATTTGGAATAGTCCAGTGCGGAACCATATGCGGAAAATTGAACGGGGCAATAGAGGCTACCACACCTACAGGTTTGTATTCAAAACGGCATTCCACCCCTTTGCTTACTTCCATTAATTCTCCATATACCATCTGAGGCAGCGAACAGGCAAACTCGGTCAGCTCAATACTTTTTTCTACCTCTGCCCGTGCTTCGTCCAGGGTTTTGCCATTCTCTGCCTGTACCAGTTCGGCCAGTTCCATCAGGTGTTTTTCCATAAGCGCTTTGTAGCGGTAAAAAACCTGAACTCTTTCTTTGATCGGAGTGGCGGCCCAGGCCGGAAAGGCCTTTTTTGCTGCTTCTACCGCCTGATCGAGTTCTGTCTTGCCGGAAACCGGAAGGGTGGAAATGACTTTTCCAGTTTGAGGATTAACAACATCCATAGAAGGTTGTCCGTTACGGCTGAACCGGCCCCCGATGAAATTTTTTACTTCCGGATATTCCTGAATCATGGTAATGCGATGAATTTTGAATGCTTTTTAAAAAGGTAAAGTTAGAAAAACCAAAATAGAAACCCTTGTCCGGAAATTAAAATCCGGCTCAAATGATGGGTTCCTGGTTCATGCCGTAATGCTATTGTTGCCGGCAATAATCTCCTGATTTTCGATTGTTTTGATTTTGCAGGCTTCCTGACCGTTCAGCAAAGACATGGCTACTTCTGATGCCAAAACCGGCCTTAGGGATGCCGGAAGGCAGTTTCTTATGGGGCCAAGGATTTTCTGGGCCCACTTTTCTCCCGGTCTGTTTTCTTCTCTTTTGCCCAGCAGCAAAGAGGGTCTTACCACGCAGATAGTATCAAATCCGATGGACTTGGATTTCTCTTCCAGGGTTCCTTTGGCTTTGTAATAAAAAATAAATGAACCCGCATTAGCCCCTTTTGCACTTACGAGCAGAAGTGTTTTGCAACCTGCCTCCAAAGCCAGTTTCTCAATCTGCAGGGGCAGTTCCACATCGGTTCCCCAAAAGGCTTCTTTGCTTCCGTCTTTGGCTATGGTGGTTCCCAAAGCAATGACCAGCGTGTCGGCCTCAGGCAGACTTTCCGGGGGCATTTTACCTGTTATCCATTGAAGCAGGGGATGGTTGCTGCTTTGCGGACTACGGCTCAGGGCAAAAACCATTTCGGTGCCGGGTCGGTCGAGAAGGATTCGGACCATTTCTTTTCCTACCAGTCCTGTTGCTCCTGCGACTAAGAACTTCATTGCTGAAAAAGAGTTTTGTTTAATCTTTCGGGCTGTCTGGTGGGTATTAAAAATCCAATTGTCTGTGGGAAAAGACAGACTTTCAGGCCTTTATTTTTCCTTCAACTCCCTTTTTCTCATTTTTCCGGCCGGTATGCCGAACATCATTTTGAACCGTCGGCAGAAATATGCGGTGTCTTTGTATCCGATTTCGTTCCCGATCTCCTGAATACTTTTCTTGGTGGTTCTCAACAGATTCACAGCGATTTCCATTCTCTGGTACTCTATGTAATCCTGAGGATTTATTCCGGTTAGCATTTTGAAATACTGCCCCACATAGTCTTCTGACACCTCTGCAACCTCTGCCAAATTTTTATTACACAAATCCTCGCCAATATTTTCCCTGATGTAACTGAAAATTCTGATCAGGCGGGGATCTTTGAAATAGGTGCTGTTTGTGGCGAGTTGCTCTACAAAAAGTCTTTTCCGGAGAATATAACGGATGATTTCAATGGCTATGGAATCGCAGAGTAATTTTAACATCCTTTCTTTTCCATCCTGAGGTTTAGATTCTTCCTCATAAATGGATTGAAGCAACCAGGAAATTTTGGCGTCCCTGATTTTGAAACTACTGATGTCCAGATTGCCGAAAAAATTTACCGAATCAAATATTTTGGCATCAAAACTTAGATAAGTATAATTCTCATTTTCAATGCTTTCAATGGCTCCGGTTTTGTTGATTTCGTAGCATTCTTCCGTATTGTTTAGAAATTGCTCGTAGGTGAGATTGACGGGTTTGGAGAGTACCCCATAGGTGAGACTGACATAACTTTTAGCAGGGATGAAAATCATTTCACCGCTTTCTACAATATCATCAGTCAAATCCTGACGAATGGCCCCTTTGTTCACCAGAACAAGGGTATTTTCGATGTCCCTGACATTCTCGAGCCGGAAGGGCTTAATGATTTTTACATTCCGGCACCTTCCATACTGAATTTTCAGCGAGTCAATAATCTTGGTGAAATCATCCATATCCTTCAATAGTTAGGTTCAGGGCTTAAAAACAAGTCGATGGCAAATTATCTGAGGATTTCCCTTCCGATTACCAATTTCTGAATCTCCGAAGTGCCCTCGTAAATCTGAGTAATTTTTGCATCCCGCATTAGCCTTTCCACATGGTATTCTTTTACATATCCGAATCCTCCGTGGATCTGTATAGCCTCAATGGTGGTGTCCATGGCTACTTTAGAAGCGAAAAGTTTGGCCATAGCAGCCGCCTTTACAAAATCTTTTTTCTGATCTTTCAGCAATGCAGCCTGCATGACCAGCAGCCTTGCTCCTTCAATCTGGGTTGCCATATCTGCCAGTTTGAACTGAATGGCCTGATGGTCTGAAATGGGCTTTCCAAACGATTTTCTTTCTTTTGAATATTTAAGGGCAAGTTCATAAGCGCCTGAGGCAATGCCCAGGGCCTGTGCAGCAATGCCTATCCGCCCGCCATTCAGCACATTCATGGCAAATTTAAACCCAAAGCCATCTTCTCCAATCCGGTTTTCCTTCGGCACTTTTACATCGGTGAACATCAGAGAGTGGGTATCTGAGCCTCTTATTCCCAGTTTGTCTTCCTTTTTTCCGACTTCAAAGCCGGGCATATCTTTTTCTACAATCAGGCAGTTGATGCCTTTGTGCTTCAGGTCGGGATGGGTCTGGGCCATCACCAGAAAAACACTTCCGCTTTTTCCGTTGGTAATCCAGTTTTTAGTTCCGTTCAGGAGGTAGTGGTCGCCCTTGTCTTCTGCAGTGGTCCGCTGAGAGGTGGCATCCGAACCAGCCTCGGGTTCCGAAAGGCAGAAGCCTCCGTGAATTTGTCCTGATGCCAAAGGCTTCAGGTATTTTTCTTTCTGTTCTTCGGTGCCATATTTCTCCAAACCCCAGCAAACCAGTGAATTGTTTACAGACATCACCACAGAAGCTGAGGCATCAATTTTGGAGATTTCTTCCATGGCCAGCACATAGCTGATGGTATCCATACCACCGCCGCCATATTTCGGATGGGTCATCATACCCATAAAGCCAAGCTCCCCC
>JBIKMV010000031.1:0-19820 GCA_044359055.1 Catalimonadaceae bacterium | reverse complement strand
GCTCGATTTGTCGATAACCAGTTCACCGACACGAATGGGTTCTGATTCTTCCTGCGGAGATTTACTTCGGCGAAACAAGGCATGAATTCTGCTCATCAGGGCCCTGGGTTTGATGGGCTTGTTGATGTAGTCGTCGGCACCCACATCAAAGGCTGCTACCTCTGAATATTCTTCTGACCGGGAGGTGAGAAAAACAAAAAAACTGGTTTTCAGGGCCGGAATTTCTTTCATCTGCCGGCAGGCCTCCACACCATCCATTACGGGCATCATGATGTCGAGCAGAATCAGATTGGGCTGGAAGGCCCGGGCAATTTCCAGTGCTTTTTTGCCATTTTCGGCGGTCCGGACTTCAAAGCCTTCCTTATTCAGGTTGTATTGAAGGAGTTCAACAATATCCGGTTCGTCGTCTACCACCAAAACTTTCAAACCATTCTTTGCTGCCATATATTTTGTTTTGAATCAGGGTCCGAGAAGCTCTTCCAGTTTCTTTTCCAAAGCGGGGCCTCTCAGATTTCTTGCAATGATTTTGCCGGTTTTGTCCAGCAGAAATGTGGCTGGAATACCCCTTACCTGGTACAATGCCGCACCGGCAGAGCCCCATCCTTTCAGATCTGAAACATGGTTTTCCCACACAAGGCCATCTTTGGCAATGGCTGCCAGCCATTTGTCTTTGCTTTGGTCCAGCGACACACTGAAAACAGTGAATCCCTTGTTCTTATATTTCTCGTATGCCTTTACCACATTTGGATTTTCCATCCGGCATGGTCCGCACCACGAAGCCCAGAAATCCAGTAAGACTACTTTGCCTCTTGTGCTGCTTAGCGGCAGAATTTTTCCCTCACGGTCGGCAAGCGTAATGTCAGGCGCCATTTCGCCTTCACCGGGAGGTCCCTGACTGAATTGCTTCAGAAAATTCCGGGATTCGCTGCCCGGGAACTCGGCGATGTAGGTTTTGGCATAATTGTATGCGCTGAATTCGCCGCTTTGTTCCAGGGGAAGCAAGGCTTTTGCCGCTGCCCTCAGGGCAATTTCTCTGGCAGGCGTTTTGGGCATTGTCTGGTTTACCACTTTATCTGTCAGCGATAACCACTTTTCAGGATTCTCTTCCCCGAACCGACGAAGCAAATTGGTAAAGCGGTTGTCCCAGAAATTAGTCCTTTGCAGACCCGGGTCTTCCAGCATCGACTGGGTAATGAAATTATCCCCTGTTTTGTCCGTGGGGTCAATAATGAAATCCAGAACTTTCGCCATATAGAGGCTGGGATTCTCATTTTTCAGGGCATTCAGTTTCAATTGATGGTCTTTGAACAGAGAATCAGCTTTTTGCCTGAGCCCGGAAAGGGCCTGCTGAAAACCCTGCGGATTGGTCTGCGCCATACCCGACATCTCCCTGTATTTTTGCTCCAATTTCTGAATGTTTGCATTCAGGCTGCTTGTGCTTGCATTGTAGCGGCCGAAAACTGCATTTTCTGCCGAATTCAGGCAAACAGGATTTTCCCATGATTTGGCATCTATTTTCAGTTCAAATTCTTCCTTTCCCAGAATTATGGTACTGGAATTCTCTCTGGAAAATCCAATTCTGTACATGCCCTGAGGAAATCCCTCGGTTCCGGATTTGAAGGAAAAATTTCCGTTCTTTTGAGAAACCGAATCTTTTGGAATGAGCATATCGCCATGATATACATAGAGATACACCTTTTTTTCACCGGATGTGTTGGCTATATTTCCCTTGATGGTTACCGGAGCAGCAAAAGAAAATATGGCCCGGAAGGAAAAAATGACGGCTAGGAAACTTCGGCTGGTAATGCCCATATTCTGAGGGTAAAATAATAAACTACAATGTTAAGACAGTGTGAACATTTTTCAGCAATGCGGGTGCCAAAAAATCCTTCAGTTTTTTTTGGTACTCCGGCCCTGAAGGCGTAGCCAAAATAGGAGGTAAACGAAAAGAACAAGACATCATTTACAAAAATTTCAACCTTTTACCCGATGGAATAGTTTCCTTGTGTTGGCCTGCCCAAGTTGGTTTTTTCCGGGAAAAATACGGTTTTAGGAGTTTTGAAAATTTCATTAAAACCCTGTGTATCATGCCATTTTGATAAACTCTGAGTCCGGACGGCCAATATTGGATTAATATGCGGTAATTTTGCAACCTGAAATATGAAAACAAAAGGCACCATTGCCAATAAGGTAAACATCATTACGCTGGGCTGTTCCAAAAATCTGGTTGACAGCGAGAACATTTTCACCCAGCTGAAAGGGAACCGGTTTGATGTGGAACATGAGTCTAAAAAGGATGATGCACAGATTGTTATCATCAACACCTGCGGCTTTATCGAAAATGCCAAACAGGAGTCTATCGACACCATCCTCCGCTATGCCGATGCCAAGTCTTCGGGGATGATAGACAAACTGTATGTAACGGGCTGTCTTTCTGCACGATACAAAGATTCCCTGGAAAAAGAAATTCCTGCTGTGGATGCATATTTCGGAACCAGTGAGCTTCCGCGTCTTCTCAAAACCCTTAAAGCAGACTACAAGCATGAACTGGTCGGAGAACGGCTCATTACTACGCCTGCCCACTTTGCCTATCTTAAAATAGCCGAGGGCTGCGACCGCCCCTGTTCCTTCTGCGCCATTCCCATTATGAGAGGAAAGCACCAGAGTTTTCCGGAAGAACAATTGATTACCCAGGCAAAGAATCTGGTGAAAAACGGAACCAAAGAGATTATTCTCATTGCCCAGGACCTCACCTATTACGGCCTCGATATATATAAAAAACGCGCTTTGTCTGATTTGCTGAAAAGATTATCGGATGTGGAAGGTTTGGAGTGGCTACGACTTCAGTATGCGTATCCATCCGGTTTTCCGATGGATGTGCTCGAGGTAATGGCCGGGCGGCCCAACATCTGCAAATACCTGGACATGCCCCTTCAAAGCGGGTCAAATAATGTTCTCAGGCTCATGCGAAGAGGGATTACAAGAGAAAAGACCGAAGAGCTTATTGGCGAAATCCGTTCCCGTGTTCCGGATGTGGCCATTCGGACAACCCTGATTGCCGGCCATCCCGGAGAAACAGAGGCCGATTTTGAGGAAACGCTCGAATTTGTAAGCAAAATGCAGTTTGACAGACTCGGCGTTTTTACTTATTCCCATGAAGACCAGACCCATTCTTTCTCCATGCCCGATGATGTGGAAGAGGAGGAAAAACAGCGGCGAATGGATGATATAATGCTGCTCCAGGAAGAAATTTCCTTTGAGCTGAACCAGAAAAAAATAGGAAAAACATTAAAGGTTCTCATAGACAGAAAAGAAGGGGATTATTTTACAGGCCGCACCGAACACGACTCTCCCGAGGTTGACAATGAGGTTTTGGTCTCTGCCCGTGGCCATTATCTTCCTGCGGGGCATTTCGCCAGCATTGAGATTACCGATGCCACCGAATTTGACTTGTATGGCAGGCCGGCAGACGGAATTTGAAAAAAAATCTTGCCCTGAATTTCCAAACCACTACTTTTGCAGTCCTTTTTTTAAGGATGGGTTCTTAACCCAGAAGTTCGGGGTGTAGCGTAGCCCGGTCATCGCGCCTGGTTTGGGACCAGGAGGTCGCAAGTTCGAATCTTGCCACCCCGACAAATAAAAATGAAGCCCTGCTCCGGCAGGGTTTTTTTATTTCAGAACCCTCCGGGTCATCCCATTTCAAAGGCTTTTTGACTCCTTCTTCTGTACGAAGCTGGGCTTGCAGGTAAGAATCTCCAGGCGACCGGTTAAGCCGGCGAAGCATTTGATTTGCAGCCATTTGGCCTTAGGATAGATTTCCCAATTCGTGATCCTGGTAGATGATTCGATTGGTTCTTATTGCTCAAACACTTCTATTTCATCACAAAAGATAAACGAATCGCCTCCTGCGCCGGGGTGCCATTCGGGCAGCTTTCCGAACTGTTTTGCCCGGAAGCGCATCCACCCGGCCTTTACAGGGGCAAAGCGGAGTTCCGGTCGCAGGATTTTGCTGTTCATTTCTTTTGGGTCAAGGTTTATATTCAGGACCTGTGGAGCCGACCATTGCTGACCATCCAAGGAAAATTCCACCGAAAACTGCTGTGGCATAAGAATCCAGGAACGGGTATCCTGTAAAAAACCGGGCCGAATGCGGCCGATGCTTTCTTCTTTCCCAAACTGGAAAATCACCTCCATATCCCGCTCCTGAAAACCAAGCCAGTCACCTTTCCGCCAGTCGCCCAAACCCTCAATGCCATCAATCAGGCTTTTGGGACCTTCGGCTGAATATTGCCGGTTGGGTTTGCTGAGCAGTTTTATTTCCCATCCTGTGTGGGGCAGGCGGTAAAAACTCCCGATGGCTTTTCCGCTTTCATTATCCCCGGCAACAGCCCAGGCTGAAATGCGGGTATTTTCTCTGATACAGAAAGGCTTGGAATAACTGAAGGTTTGCGATTTATCATCGTTCAGCCGATATCGAATGGGTAGTTTTTCCGGGTGTGAAAGCACCACAGAGGCACTGTCGGCAAAAAAGCGGCTATCTGTTTGAATAAAAGGAGCCTTGATAAAGCCATTATCTTCATTTTTTTCCCCTTTCACCAAAGTTCTGCCCCTGTTCAGGTTTGGTTTTTCGCTGAGTTGGGCCTCCAGCAAGCCCCCGTTTTTAAGGAGGTCAAAGGAAATCAGGTTTAGGTCATAGGGCTTGCTGTTCCAGCGAAGAGATTTCAGGTATAAAGATTTGGCAGAGGGCTTATTGGCTCTGATTTCCAAAGTTTTGCCATTTTCCAGACGAATGATTGCTCTCTCAAAAAGCGGAGAAGAGATGGCATAACCGCTTCCGCCGGGGGTTACCGGATACAGGCCCAGAGCAGACCAAACATACCAGGCAGACATCTGTCCGCAGTCTTCATTGCCCGGAAGACCCTCATGACCAGTGTGATACAGGCTGTCCAGCACCCTGTGGACGATGGCCTGCGTTTTCCATGGTTTGCCAATGTAGGTGTACAGATAAGCCATATGGTGACTGGGTTCATTTCCATGGGCATACTGACCTATCATACCCGTAATATCGGCCTGCTCCCTTCCTGTAGTGGATGCCAGTGCTCCGAAAAGTCCGTCGAGTTTCTTTTCAAAAGCCTGTTCGCCACCCATTTCCCTGATCAGACCGGGAATGTCATGGGTCACAAAAAAAGAATACTGGTAGCTGTTTGCCTCGGTGTAGTGGTTGTTTACCTCCCGCGGATCGAAGGGCGAAAGCCAGTTGCCATTTTTTCTCGGCCGCATAAATCCGCTTTTGGGGTCATATACATTGCGCCAGCCTGCTGCCAGCCTGTCGTAATGCCGGGCTTCTTCCTTTTTCCCAAGAAAGCGGGCCACCTGTGCAATACACCAGGCATCATAGGCATACTCCAGGGTTTTGGAAACCGATTCGGATTCGTCGTCCACCTGAATGTATCCGTTTGCATTGAAGGCAGGCAATCCGAGATGATTCCAGCCGGCACTCTTTTTCATGGCTTCAAAAGCCTTTTCTGTGTCGAAGCCTGTGATGCCTTTGGACAGGGCATCTGCAATCACGGAAGCTGAGTGGTAGCCGATCATGCAGTCGGTTTCGTTGGCAGACAGTTCCCACACAGGCAGCCTGCCTGCCTGCTCGTATTGGGCAAGAAAGGTTTTGATATAGTCTAGGCTGCGTTTCCGGTCGATGAGGGCATACAGGGGATGGGCCGCACGAAAGGTATCCCACAGGCTGAAAACCGTGTAATGCGTGTAACCTTCTGCCTTGTGTATGGCATGGTCCCGGCCCCGGTATCGGCCATCCGCATCGCTATACACATTTGGTACTACCATGCTGTGATACAAGGCGGTATAAAAATTTACCTTATTTTTTTGTGAACCTCCAAACACTTGAATCCTGCTCAGTTCTTCGTTCCATCGCTGCCGGGCTTGCTGCACCAGTTTTTCAAATGTTTTCCCGGAGGTCTCGCTCAGACGGTTGTTTCGGGCTCCTTCGGCATGCACAGACGAAATGCCGGTTCGGATTTCCAGAGGCTTACCCCCAAGCCCCGGGAAATAAATGGCCAGTCGGATAGAATCACTATCGGCTGAATCGCCCGGCTTGAGTTCGCTGCTGCGGTTTTGCATCTGAACCATGGCGAATGGCTGAGAAAACTCCATGGAGAAAAATACATACTGGTCTCTGGCCCAGGCCTCACTTCGGCGGTAACCTTCAATAGTGCGGTCGTTTACAATCCGGATGGAAGATGCCAGCACCTTATCGCGGTGCATGAGGTCAAGCAGTACAAAGGGAGAGGTGCCTGTCGGAAAATGGTACTGCTGAATGCCGCAGCGGGTGCTCGCTGTCATTTCGCAGCGGATGTTGTGGTCAGAAAGTACCACGCTGTAATACCCTGGTGAAGCCTTTTCGCTTTGATGATCAAAGGGAGAGCCATATTTTTTTGGTTGAAATTGTGGCTTTCCGCTGCCGGGAATGAGAAGCACATCGCCGTAATCGCTGCAGCCTGTGCCGCTCAGGTGGGTATGCGAAAAGCCGTAAATCAGCGAATCGCGGTACCAGTAGCCGGAGCATCCCTCCCAGCTGGCATCATTTCGTGTATCCGGACTCATCTGCACCATGCCGAAGGGAACGGTAGCACCCGGATAGGTGTGGCCTACGCCGCCTGTGCCGGTCATGGGATTGACATAGGTAGCAAAATCCTGTGCGGCCATCCGGCCGGAGGAAATCAGAAGCAAAAAGCAAAGCCATTTCATTGCAGGCAAAGTAGCGAGGGCTTGAAATTTTCCCAAAGATTAGGAAGATAAATCTGCCACTGCGTCCTGTGCAGGCAGCATCAAACCAATAAAGAATAGGCCAGACCGGATACGATGCCCATCAATACAATCACATAGCCCGGCACTTTGGTAAAATACAAAACCAGAAAGGTTCCGATTACAAAAAGCAAATTCAACCGATTGATTTCCATTGGCTTAAGCAAAAGAAGCGCCGCCGTAGCAACCAATCCGCAACTCACAGCATTGATGCCTTCCAGGGAAGCCTTTACCACGCGGAACTTTTTCAGTGTTCCCCAGAAACGATACACGAAAAAAATCAGCAATGTGCCCGGGAGAAAAATTCCGGCAGAGGCCACAGCCGACCCAAACAACTGAAAACCAATTCCTTCGCTTCGCATGGCAAATACACCCAGATAACTACAAAAGGCAAAAACCGGTCCTGGCAGGGCCTGTACAAGGGCATATCCGGACAGAAACTCTTCAGAGCTGAGGTATTTTTTAAATTCAACAAACTCATTGTACATGAGCGGAATCAGCACCTGCCCTCCCCCGAAAATCAGACTGCCATTCCGGTAAAAATTTTCAAACAGGCGGACAGATTTCCACTGACTCATTTGCCCCAGAACTGCTGCACCGATCAGAATACCAAAAAAGAAGAAAATGTTAATCCAATGAAAATCAAAGCTTTGCTTTTTCTCTTCCTTCTGGAGGGATTTGTATCGTATGGCCGTGAGGGCTCCCCCTGTCAAAATCAGAAAAGGGGTAACCCAGGGAGAATGGTAATAAAAGGAAACCAAAACTGTGCAAAGCATCAGGGCCATGCCGGCGCTCGATTTGATGGTAAATGTGGCCAGACGATAGGCCGAATGGATTACAAATCCTACTGCTATCGGCTCAAGAAAGGAGGTGAATCCCATGTGGAACTGACTGGTTTTCAGCAGTACAAGCAGAATGGCAGCAAAAGTCATGAAGGCCACAGCCGGCGTAATCCAGATGAGCAGCGTGAGGATGGCCAGTCTGGGTCCCCCGATTTTAAAGGCAGTGGCTGTAAGGGTTTGTGTGGAAGTGGGTCCCGGCAAGATGGAGCAAAGGGCGTGAAGCTCTATCAGTTCAGATGAGCTGAGGTATTTTCTTTTGTCTACCAAAAGATCCAGAAACATGGCAAGATGAACCTGCGGTCCGCCGAAAGAAGTACAGGCAAGTTTCCACACATCTCTAAGGAAAACACCATATAAAATCCTGTCTCTGAGTGTGATTTCAGGATGATCCGGAGTAGCAAAAATACGGTAAACGCTTTTTTGAACAGCCATCTGTCAGAGAACCTTATTGGATTGCCGGCCCGGTAGCGATGAAAGCCTTCCTGCCCGGAGAGAAACTATTTTTTCAGGCCGATTTCACGAAGGCGTTCTTCCAGAAACTGCCCGGCGGTCATGTTTTCGTATAATTTGGGGTGTTCGGCATCGATGCAGCTTTCCAGGCAACTGAGGTCCATTTCTGACCGTGGGTGCATGAAAAAGGGAATCGAAAACCGGGAGTTGCCCATTTTTTCTCTCGGAGGATTTACCACCCTGTGAATGGTAGATTTCAGTTTGTGGTTGGTAAGCCTGTCCAGCATATCGCCCACATTGCATACAATCTGATTGGGCAAGGCAGTAATTGGAATCCAGACACCATCTCTTCGTAAAACCTGTAGTCCTTCTGCCGATGCACCCATTAGCAGGGTAATCAGATTGATGTCGCCATGAGCAGCAGCCCTTACCGCATCCGGAGGAATGGAGTCCGGGTTTTCGATGGGGAAGTAATGAATGGAACGCAGAATGCTGTTCCCATTTCTGACTTTTCCATCGAAATAATGTTCATCCAGTCCCAGATACAAAGCCAAAGCCTGCAGCATTGTTTTACCGGTTTTTTCCAGAGTCCGGTAAGCCTCTTTGGTCAGTTCATTGAACTCCGGAACTTCTTCACAATCAATATTTTCCGGATATTCTGCCTTGATGGGATCATTTGGATCGTCTACCATTTGCCCGGTGTGCCAGAACTCTTTCAAGTCGCCGGTTGACCTGCCTTTGGCATGTTCTTTACCTTTGCCGGTGTAGCCGCGCTGCCCCGAAAGGCCGGATATTTCATACTTCTTTTTTGTATCTTCGGGAAGGGCAAAAAACTTTTTTACTGCTGCATACAACTTTTCTGTGAGGTCGTCGGAGAGGCCGTGATTTTTAATGGCTGCAAATCCTATTTGATTGTAGGCTTGCCCGAGTTCCTGAACAAATCTGGATTTTCTATCGGGGTCTCCGCTTGTAAAATCTGCAAGATCCAGAGATGGAATCTGTTCGGGCAGCATGTCTTCGGCTTTCATTTTTTCCTGAATTTGTATTTAAATTTCAACTTCGAATGGAGCTACAAAAATCGGATTGTTTTCCATTCGGCTCAAACTTTCAAAAAAATCATGTGTTTCCCAAATATTTGCCGCTTTTTCAGGGTCGTTTTCTTTCAGAAGAAGGCTTTGAAATGAACTTTTGCCCTGTTTTCCAATTCTTGCCGTTCTCAAAATGCTTCCTTCTCATTTTTTCGGCATTACGAAAAACAGATGGAATAGCGGTATGTTTTCCTCATCTTTCGACCTATGTTGAGTAAATCAAGGGCAATTTCCCTTTCTTTTTTCCCCTACCGGGAAAGCTCTCTCATCTGCAGATTTTTCACAGAAGAATTTGGTTTACAATCCTTTGTGGTGAACGGTGTGCGCTCCGGGAAAAGCAAAATTCCCATGGGTTTGTTTCAGCCCTTTTCGATGCTGGATATTGTACAATACCACGACCAGAAAAAGGACCTGCATCGCCTGAAAGAAATCAAACAGTCTGTCCCCCTTATTTCCATCCCGTTTTCACCTGTAAAATCTGCAATGGTGATGTTTTGTGCTGAAGTTTTGGGAAAAGTGGTGCGGGAAGGACAAACCAATACGCCCCTTTTTGACTGGACTTGGAACCGGATTTCCTTTCTTGATCAAAAGAAGGCCGGTTTCGAAGACTGGCATGTATTGTTTCTGCTGGATATGCTCAGGCCTCTGGGCCTGGAACCGGAGTCTGCCCGGGATCTGATTGCCGACTGGCTGAAATTGAAGCCAGTGCCCGCGAAAGTGTAAAGCCGGCAGCGGCTGACAAACAATGGATTATTGATGCCCTGCTTGCCTACCTGCAAAGGCATCTGGAAGGTATGGGCCAAATCCGCTCCCTGCAGGTATTGAGAGAGGTTTTCAGTTGAGCGTATTTCAGGAGGAAAGCCGCATTTCCATCATTTTCCGGATGTACTTCCCCAGAATGTCAAATTCCAGATTCACCACGGAACCGGGAGCGAGCTGATGAAAATTGGTATGCTCCCAGGTGTAGGGAATGATGGCAACCGAAAAGCCATGATCTTCAGCATCTACCACCGTAAGGCTTACCCCGTTCACACAAATGGAACCCTTCTGAACCGTAAATTCTCTGACTTCCGCCGGATAGGAAAACCAGATTCTCCAGGAGCCTTCTGCTTCGGAGATTTTTTCACAAATGCCGGTGGTATCGGCATGGCCCTGCACAATGTGCCCGTCAAAGCGGCCGTTGGCGGGCATACACCTTTCCAGATTTACTTCTTTGCCCGGCACCCAGGCACCCAGATTGGTTTTGAGCAGCGTTTCCTGAATGGCCGTAACCCAATGTCCGCCATTTTCCAGGCGGGTAACGGTGAGGCAAACCCCGTCGTGGCTAAGACTTTGGTCCACCTTCAGCTCATGGCTGATGGGACTTTCTACCAAAAAGTGTAGATTGCTCTTTTCCTTTTTGACCTCCTTTATCCGGCCCAGGGCCTCTGTTATTCCGGTAAACATATTTGCTTAAATAAGGTGATACATTCTGCGGCTTCCTTCACATCATGGACACGAAGGATGCGGGCGCCGTTTTGCAGGGCAATCATATGCAGAGCAGTGGTGCCGTTAAGGGCACTTTCAGGATTCACATTCAGGGTTTTATGGACCATAGATTTTCTTGAAATCCCTGCCAGAACCGGGCATTCCAAATGCTGCAGATTTGCCAGAGAAGCAAGCAGTTCGAAATTTTGAGCCCCCTTTTTGCTGAATCCGAACCCAGGGTCTGCTACGATGTCTGAGATGCCGGCTTTTCTGGCTTTTTCGATTTGTTTTTTCAAATCCGAAACCACCTCGACAGCAATATCAGAATAGGAATATGGCTGATGCATGGTTTCAAAAGTACCTTTTATATGCATCAGAATCAGAACTTTGCGGGCTTTGGCTACGGTTTGGAAAATATTTTCATCAAACAAGCCGCCGCTAATATCATTTATGATGTCGGCGCCTTCTTCAATAGCCTGCCGGGCAATTTCTGACCTGAAGGTATCGGCAGAAATCATAGCCTCAGGGAAATGTTTTTTTACAGCTTTCAGGGCCGGGCCCAGCAGCGCCCATTCATCAACGGCTGATTGCAAAACCGCACCCGGCCTGCTCGAAGCCGCCCCAATGTCCAGAAAACACGCCCCTTCCGAAAGCATTTTCCCGGCTTTTTTCAGCAATTCATTTTCATTCAGTGCCCTGCTTCCCGAATAAAAGGAATCGTCGCTGACATTTAAGATGCCCATAATCCGGGGCTCTTGAAGATCAAAAAGTTGATTTCCAATCCGAAGAAAAAAGGGTTTGGGGGGATGGAATAAAGCCATAAAGAAAAGCCGGCAGGCAAAGTAAGCCAATGCAGGGGCAATTGCCGGCAAATTTTTTTTTGGCATGGTCCCGGCTTATTTTTTATTCCAGCCTTTTCTTCGGAGAAGACCGCAAACCCCTGAATCTGATTCTGGACGATGGTGGCAATCAGAAAATGATTTATGGATTGAGCCAATTGCTTTTGAGGACCATCAGGATTCGCCAGTAAACCAATCAAAAAAAGAGGGTTACTGAATGAAAATCTTGGGTTTTGCCAGTGAGAAAAAGGCGATTCGGTCGAGGTGAAAAACTTTCGTTTACAGTCTCAATTCCGTTAACGCCCGGTTTCTCATCTTCAATTTCGAAATTCTCTATTGCATCCGAGGGGTCACCACCCCATCCATGTCGGTTTGCTTTTTCACATTCACCAGAATCTGATGCAGGGTTTCGGCGGCAAGTCCGTGCAGCACAAGGCGATACGCCGCACTGAAGGTGGTTTCGGGTACCATGGGGTGCCGGTTGTTCACCAAGCCCAAATGCCCGGGTGTTCCCAATATCTGGGACGAATAAATAGCGATGGTCTCGTCGAGTTGCAGGGAATTGGAGGCCCTCACAAAATCGTTTGAGGTGAGAAAAAACTGATAAAACGGGGTGAAAAGCTCGATGGCAGAACGCAGATCCAATATGTTGGTCCACCTGTCGGGGAAGTCAATGTGATCAAACTGATCATCGGTAATCATCTCCAAATTCAGTTTTTCAGCCTTTTTGATGGTGATGCCCTTTTCCTTCAATTGCCGGTTGAGTTCGATAATGAAATTGTACAGGTTGAGGTCATGAAGTAAAAAAAGATCGTTTTTAACATCCTCAAAATCATGGGGCTTTAGGGGATTCCCTTGAATCTGAATTCCCTCAATATTTCTTGATATGAACTGCAAAATCTCGGTTCCTACATGAAAATGCCTGAATATGAGCAAATTGGCATTTCGGCTCACAAAGT
The DNA here is from genome assembly GCA_044359055.1 of Catalimonadaceae bacterium. Classification (GTDB taxonomy): domain Bacteria; phylum Bacteroidota; class Bacteroidia; order Cytophagales; family Flexibacteraceae; genus CAMDMI01. The sequence continues at coordinate 7,353 of JBIKMV010000031.1, read as the reverse complement.
TTTTTAATCCCCAGGCCAAAATCCGATGCAACATTTTCGAATTGTTGACCAAAGTGGGGAAAAAGAATTTGAAAACATGGATAAAGACCATGGCCAGTTTAGACCAAAAAGCGATGATGGGCAGCAACCAGCGCCTGGAGGCCGAACCATTATCATTCATTAAGGCCTCCTTGGTTTTTTGGTTTATCGGGATGCTGGAATCCAGATACATAGCCAGCCAGGGATTGGGGTCTCTGGTGTCGTGGCGGGAAAGGTCGAGGTCAGATGTCATGAGGATAAAGGTGTTAATAATTACCCAGCTCTTCCAGTTGAAGCTGATACAATCTTGCGGTGGTTTTGGCTGTTTTCACAATCCTTTCTGCCAGTGCAAAAGACATCGAAGGATGGTTCAGGGCTTCTTCGAGATGGTGAAAATGGTTTTCGTCTGCCTGGCCATGATAGGTAAAAAACGAAACCTGATTTTCCCGGAGTTGAAGTTGCTCCCGGATCATCTTACCCCAAAAAGCAGCAAGCCGTTTGCCTATGCCTTCAATGATAAACATGGCCCCAAGCAAATCGATCGGATTGGGTTTGCTGGCTTGCTGAAATATGAAAGATGAAAGCGCAAGGCTGCCGATGTTCTTTTTTCCTGTTTGAATATTTTCCAGGGGCTCGCCCATGCTTACAAAATTCCTTTCCAGCATCTGGTAGTCTTTGTGCTCGGTGGCGGTGTGCCGGATAAAGGCCGACCTGAGTTCAAACAATTCGATATCAATATTGGAGGCTGCCCTTGCAATCCACTGAGAACCATCGATTACCTGCTGCCTCAGGTCATGCAAAAGCAATAAGTAGTCCTGGCGGCTGATGGTTCCGGAATGGATTTTTTCTACCACCGGAACTTTCAGCAGATCGTGCTCAAAATCAATCCAAACCCGGCTCAGTTGCCGGACCAGCCATTCTAAAACCTCATTTTTCCGTACCTGAAGCTCCGGGGCTTCAACCTCTCTGACGGGAAAACTTTTCGATTGAGGCGACTGCCCGCATACCGTAAGCATAAAAAAGGATGTCAGAAATCGGCCACTTTCGGGTACCATGCACAAAATTTGGTCGCCATCTTTCAATCGGCCGCTGTACATCAGCTCTTCCAGCATGATAAATATGGAGGCCGAACCGGTATTGCCCTTTTGCTTCAGATTGCTGAACCATTTTTCTTCCGGTATCTGAGCACCTCCTTTTTCCATCAGGTTCAGGATGGGCCCTTTGAAAAATTCGGAAGAATAATGGCAACAAAGCCAATCGATTCCTTCCGGCTGGATTTTGCCCTTGTCTATCAGTTCGAAATAATGCGAAACACCCGTTTTCACCACCTCATCCAACAATCGGATATCCTGCTTGAGGTTGATGGCTCCTGAGGCTGAGGCAGATTCAAAATCAGGATAGTCGAGCCATGTGGTTTCATCATCGGGTTTGTTGGTTTTTTTACCTGCGTACATGCAGAAAGGAAAGAGCTGTGCATGCGATTTGATATCTACCCAATCTATCCGAAGGGACAAGCCCGAAGGTGCCGCCTTATTCTGAAGCACAAAAGCACCGGCACCGTCAGAAAGCATCCAACGCAAAAACTCAGTATCAAAATCCAGATTGGCTATGCCTTGCTTTTCGAATCTCGAGGCCTTGAAAAGCCGACTTGCAAATTCACTGCCGCATACCACAGCGTTTTCTTTGTCGCCTAGGGCAATTTGAGCAAAGGCATTTTTCAGGGCCATGATTCCACTGGCACATACACTTTGGAAACTGGCAAGTTCGCAGGGCGGTATGTTTAATTCGGCATGGACCTGGCTCGCAAAGCCGGGCACGGGCAAATCTGCCTGAGTGGTTCCTACGCTGATCAACTCAACTTCACCCGGCCTGAGGCCGCTTCTTTCCAATCCGGCTCTGATGGCTTCTGCCGCCATTTTTGCATTGCTGATGGTAGTTTTCCCATTTTTATCCAGTGCATAATACCGACCCAGAATTCCGTTTTGTTTTAAAATCCTGCTTTTGGCAGGACTGGGTTTTCCATTTACCCTCCCGAGGTAGTCTTCCATTTCATCATTGGAAATCACATGGTTGGGCAAAAACGATCCGGCAGCAGTAATGAATACACTCTTCATATCGGTTTCCGGGCTTATTTGTTTGGTTTCCAGATGCTTATTTTGTCCAAAAGATCGGATGCAAATCCAAAATTATGGTTTGCTTTCTGATGGTGGATGACATGCCTTGTGGCCAATCCGTCCTGCGGACTGCGAAGGAAGGCCAGGCGGTAATTGCAGTGGCCAGCAAAATTGAAAAGAATGCTGTTTACCGGATACATCGCTAGGGCAAGTAAAGGAATGGGGAAAAATAAAATCAAAATAGCGGGTACGGTGCTGAGAATCAATGCCTCCAACCAGTGAAAACTATATACCGACCAAACTGTAGGAATTCTGCTTCTGTGGTGAATCTTGTGAATATTTTTCATGAAAAAAGGGACATGCATCAGTTTATGGACAAAGAAAAAATGGATTTCATTCCAGATATTCAGCAGGATAAGTCCGGAGAATACTGTCCAAAAAGTATCAGGAGCGGGCGATGCAATGCCACTTCGCAGCAACCAGGCCACAGGCCAAATGGAAAAGCCAAAAATGATAATGGATACAAAGGAATATTTTTGCTCCCACAAGACTTGTTCTTTGGCTACAGGCTGATTTTCAATTCGTTCCGCCCATCCTGCATCCTCCAGTTTTTTACAGGTCCAAAGAAAAAGGCTTCCCAATCCCCAATACAAAATCAAAAAATAAAAGAAACTGATACCCCAAAGGCTGAAATACGACCAATTTAAAAAAACATCATGCAGGAATTTTAACATTTTCAATATCCGATGGAAAAATCTCTGCCAAAGTAAGCCCTTTTTGGGAATGTATGTTGGTTCTGTTTGTCTTTTCTAGCCCTTGTCCCACAACCTGCCTTTCCAGCTGATTTGGCCGGCGAGGTGGTAGCCAAGCAAACAAGCCATGTAAAAAGGCCACCAAATCAACTGATAAACAGGCAGATAGGGCAGAAGATGAAATTGTTTTACCCGGCTCAGCATCCATCCTTCATACAACAACTTGAGTCCGAAAAGTCCCCAGGCAGTTTGCCAAACAGGTTCCGGAAAAAGGAATCCTGAACTAAAAATGAGGGGGTAAAGCAGCAGTTGAATGTAAAAAATCCACCGTTGCGACAAGGGCAGTTGCATAAATCCCACCATCCAACGGATGTGCTGCTGCAGCCATTCGCTCCAGCTGTGTTCGGGCTCCGAAATTCCCAGAACGGAGAAATCGTAGTGGTGAATCAGGCGGTATCCTTTGAGGCGGGCATGCCGAAACAACTCAAAATCTTCCGTAATTGAAAAAGGCAATTGCAGATAACCGCCTGTGGCCCAATAGGCTTTTTTGGAAATGCCCATGTTGTTGCCCATGGCCGTATAGGTAATGTCCAGCCGGCTGAGCCAGGAAAAAGTAGCCTGAGGCAGCAGCCAGTCGATGGCCTGAAGAGCCGAAAAAAAGGTCCGGCCATTGGTGCAGGTGGTACCGTTAATCAGGTCGGCCCGCATGGTTTGCATGGCATGTACCATGGAGCCAATCCAGTTGGGCGGCATACACATATCTGCATCGCAGAAAAGGTAAATCTCGCCCGCCGATTCCTGAGCCAGAAGACCCATTGCCAATGCCTTGCCTCTTGTTTGGAATGTGGTACGGGTGGGAACACGGAGGGCATGGAAATGCAGGTATTGGGCAGAAAATTCTGCGGCAATCCGGAATGTGCTGTCTTGGGAACCGTCGTCGGCAATGCGCACCTCCCATTGGCCGGCATAGTCTTGGGCAACCAGATGTTGCAGACAGGCATGAAGATTTTTTTCTTCATTCCGGGCTGCCACCCAGACCGAAACCGGGGGCAGGTGTCGCAAGTCATTTAATTCCTCCATTTTTGCCCTTTCATTTTCCATTGCCCTTGGCTGCATTTCGCCTTTTCCCTGCAAATCTACATTGGTTCCTCCGACCGATGCTTTCTCTTTTTGCAGGATATGCCCTTTGCCGGATTATTTTCATTGCTTTTTACCCCCACCTTTTTTCTCCACTCGGCTTCACAGACTGGATCCGCTTCTGCTGGATGTCGCTGCGATACGATGCCTCGGCCATCTTCAGTATCAACTTGATTTTCATTGTTTTACTATTGATTCCTTTTCCCAAAGGACGGTATTTTTTTACTTCAGTCAAGGTGTTTTTTGTGTTGGTCAACTGGTTTTTTCTCGCTCTGAATCTGGCCGATATTCCCTATTTCGAATTCAATACCCGGAGGACCAGTTACGATGTTCTGGTTTTTCTTTTCGAAGACATTGGCCGGCAGCTTCCCCAGTTGCTGCTCCATTTCTGGCCCTGGACCCTCGTTGGCATAGCCGGAATCTGGCCCATGTGGAAGACCTTTGCGCCCCACCCTGCAAAGCAAAAACCGGATTACCTGACAAGTCTTTTGGCTCTCATTTTCTGGACTGCCCTTTCCATCGGCCTTATCCGCAATTCGCTTACGCTCAAGCCACTGCTTCCCGGTGAAGCCTTTCTAAGCAATCATCCTGCCTCCGGACATGGCATTCTGAATACCCCCTTTGTGATTTTTAAAACCACAGAGGAAGTTTCTCTACCCGACAGCAAGTGGCTTACGGAGGAGAGGATCGGTCAAATCGTCCGGCCCCGTAAAATTACCAAACCTTCTGGTCTGCTGAAGGGCTATAATGTGGTAATCCTCATTTTAGAAAGCTTTTCTACCGAATACACCGGGCTTGAGGGAAATCCGGTTTCCTATTCACCTTATCTGGATTCTCTGGCAAAGGCAAATCTTTGGTTTCCACATCATTTTGCCAGCGGCCGTACCTCCCGCGATGCAGTGCCCTCCGTTTTGGGGAGTATCCCCTCCTGGATGCCGGAAACTTTTGCACACTCCAAATACATTTCTGCCCGGATAGAAGGACTTGGAACCACATTAAAAGAAAAGGGCTACCAAACCAGATTTTTTCATGGTGGAAGAAATGGCACCATGTCTTTCGACATTGCCAGCAGCATCACCGGATTCAGTCAATATTTCGGACTGAATGAATATCCCGGACCTCCGGAGGACAACGACGGACACTGGGGTATCTTCGATGGGCCCATGCTGAAGTTTATGGCCGACAAGTCGGGGGAGGCTTCCGGGCCCTTTGCTTCCTGTATTTTTACCCTCAGTTCTCATCAGCCCTACACCATTCCACGGCATTTAAAGGGAAAATTTCCCAAAGGACCACTCGAAATCCACGAAGCCATAGGCTATACAGATTATGCCTTAAGACAATTTTTTTCTTATGCCAGAAACAAACCTTGGTATAATAAAACACTGTTTGTTATCACCGCCGACCATACCCAGCTCAACCACGACCCCCGCTATGCCGACATCAGAGGCCGGTTCGATGTGCCTTTGGTTTTTTTTACACCAGCCCGGAAGTTGGAGGCAGATACCTCCCGTTTTGTCCAGCATCTGGACATTCTACCCTCGGTTCTGGATTTGCTGGGAGTAGAACCTCATCTCAGAAATCCACTGGGTACCAGTGTTTTTTCGGAGGCAAGCCGGGGCTTTCCCGTGGTTTATCAGGATGATGAATTTATCATGTTTCATCCTTCCGGTATGCTCACCTGGCGGGGTATGGCTGCAGACAAAGACTGGAACTGGATACCTGAAAGCGGGTCTTCAGAACCGGCAAATCTTAGGGAAGAGATGATGGCCCGGCTGCAGTATTTCCGGCAGGGACTAATCCGCAATCGCCTCTTTCAGCACTGAAGGTTTGACGGGCCCTCCGGCCATAAGTAGTTTTTTGGGGGATAATCAGCCGGTGAGAATTATTAATGAACCATCAGATATGGATTTATATGAAAAGCTTCGCCTGATTTAGGTATTTTTCATGCCAGTTCAGAACCGGTTTTTTTGTCGGACTTTCCGATTTTGAAGGGATAATTTGATGTATGAAAATTTGAGAAAACCGGATAGAATAAATTTTTTAAAAAAAACTTGGATCGGCTTGTAATAATCAAATCGATCTATACTTTTGCCATAAAATAAATAAACAATATGAAAAAGTTAATCCTCATTCTTGCCGCTATTGTCGGCATCACCTTTTCACAAAATTCATTTGCATCCTACTATGCAGATGAAACAGCAATTGAACTTCAACTTGCTGCAGCACAAGATGTTTCTTTGTCTGCTTCTCAACTGGCAACAGAAATGCTTGCTGCGCCTCAGGTTGTAAACGGTGACAAAACCGTTGGCGGCTTTTTGATTCGGGCCTATTTCTGCGGTGGCTTTGCTTTGCACCGTTACTACATGGGAACCGGCGGTGCGTCTTTGTTCTGGTATTATTTCTGTATTCCTGTTGTAGGAGGGTTCACTGCATTTGTAGATTTCTGGTATGTGGTGTTCAAAGGCAAAGAAGGTTTGAACAAATATGCCGACAATCCCAAGTTCTGGGTTTGGAACTAATCCAAAATTGTCCTCAAAAAAAGGCACCTTCAGGGTGCCTTTTTTGTTTTCATCAGGTCAATCACCAGATTTTTACAAGCCAGATTAAAATCACGGCTCTTTTCATAATTCCATTTTCGGGCATGGAATGAAGACCGGTTGATTCCACCGGCATAGAACTTTTGGAAAATGGATATGCTTACAAATGCAGATGTAAAATAATATCCGTAAAAAATGCCGACACCGGTAAGCCCGAGACCCAGGGTTTGAAGGGCAACATTCCAAAAACCTTCGGAAATATTTCCGGCATACAAGTACCCCAGGCCGGGCAAGAAAGCACTCAGCATTTTGGCTTTTTCGGGATTCTTCAAACGGGGGATTTTTTTTGTTTCATATTGATTTCCAATCGATTGCTTCCATTTCTTTTTTTCATCTTCAGGAAGAGAAAGCCGCTCGAGGTAGCGGAGCAATACGGATTTGGCTTCAGCCCATCTTTGTTGTTCATTGAAAACAAGAGCATGAAAAGGCATCAAATGCAGGGTCAGGCTGCTGTCTTCTATCAGGGCAAGTGCCTGCATCAGGTGCGATTCGGCCAAAGAAAAATCACCACCCAGATATGCTGCAAGGGCAGATTTCTGACGGGCAATTACCGCCAGGGTATCACCTATTTCGGAGTAAGGCATGCGGCTCAAAACCCTGGATGCATCTGAGTACGCTTCGCGGGCGAGATAGCAATCCGATTTCTTTATAAGGGCCAGAGCTTGAATCCGGGGAGTCTCCGATTCAAAAAAACCCTTTTCAAAACAGATACCTGCCTGCTGAAAATTGCCTTCT